>NZ_JCALCP010000030.1:0-1455 GCF_059812405.1 Mycobacterium sp. NGS57
GACTTGATGCTCCTATTCGTGTCAAGCGGCTTTGAGCCAGTTTCGGTAGGTGGCGGCGAAGGTGTCGTCGCGCTGTAGTCCGCGTTCTATGCGGGAGATGACGGTGGGCCAGACCCCGAAGTGGTGTGCAGCGGCGGTGACGGTGATGTTCTTGGCTTGCCGTGCGGGGCGGAGGTCCCCGTACTCGGGCACGGCGACCTGACGAGAGAGCAGTTTGAAGACCTCGCGGGCGATGGCCCGTTTGAGCTTGCGCAGAATCTCTTTCTTCGAGTGTCCTTTGAGCGTTTGGCGGAGTGCGTAGTCCTTGGTCGGTGGGTGGTGAGACAGGCGCACCAGGGATATGCGATGCAGGGCGTTGTTGGCGGCGCGGTCACCGCCGCGGGAGAGTCGGTGTCGGTTGGTCTTGCCCGAAGACGCGGGAACGGGCGCCACGCCGCACAGCGCGGCGAAAGCCGCCTCGCTGTGCAGTCGGTGCGGATTGGCCCCGGCGGTGATCAACAGCTGGGCGGCGGTGTCCGCGCCGACACCGTAGGCCGCCCGGAGCCCGGGATTGGTTTCGGTGACGATCGCGTCGATCTGGGCTTCGAGTGCCTCTGCTTGGGTTTCGAGGAACTGCACGCGTTGGGCGAGCATCTTGGCCGCGATGAGCACCGACTGCGCCCATGGTTCGGCCTGTGAGTCGGGTCGGCAGCGGGCGATCGCCTCGATCAGCCTGAATGTCGTTAAGCCGCGGTATTTTTCACGCACAGAGTCCGGTGCGGACACCAGCATGGCTTTGATCTGGTTGATCACCGCGGTGCGATGCTTGACCGCCGAGCGGCGGGCGATATGCAGGGCGCGCAACCCAGCGGTGGTGTCGTGTTTCGGGGTGGCTAGCCCGTCGCCGGCCAACGCGGTACGGGCAGCACTGTAGGCATCCAGTGGATCGGACTTGCCCTTGAGGCGGCGGGTGGACTTGACCGCGCGGGTCACCTCGAAGACCTCGATACCGGCGGCAGTCAGCGCGCGAGTGAACCCAGCACCGTAGCTGGCGGTGCCCTCCACCCCGATCCGCTCAATCTGGCCCAGCGAGCGCAGGAACCTGATGGCGGCGGTGTAGCCGGCGCGCGTGGTCGGGAACTCTCGATCGCCAACTGCCGCACCAGTCATGGTGATGGCGGCGACGTGAATGGTATCGGCGTGGGTATCCGCACCGGCGACGATGAGCACAGATTCTGTCAAAATGATGGTGTCCCTTCTGACCAGCGTTAGGTGGGCGCACGCCGGGCAGGGCGGGCAGACAAGACATTGATGAGGAACGACCAGGCTCCTGATTAGGTCATGTCCGTCCTGTCCGGCGTGAACAAGATGCGCACCACGCAGGCCGGACAGATCAAGTTATGGACAACCCAGCAGGGCGTCAGTCATACCCAGGGTCACGACCTGCGCGGTAACGCTCTTCCATCATCAATGTCG
>NZ_JCALCP010000031.1:0-1102 GCF_059812405.1 Mycobacterium sp. NGS57
CGCCCACCAACTGCGCGGCGCGCCGCCGCAGCCGCGCCCGCCCGCTGCGCCACCTCCGGCTCTGATGACACCGCCGCAGCCGCGGCCACGACGGCGGCGCGCGCTGGCCGCGTCGTCGGCGGCGGTCGCGGTGGTCGCGGTGGCGGTGGCGGCGCTGTTGGTGATTCCCCGAATCGGCGGTGACTCCGGTCGTTCGGCGCAAGCCGGCCCGGCGCAGCAGGACGCTGCGCGGCTGGCCGGGCAGCGCTACCTCGAGGCGCTGGCCCGCGGCGACGCCACGGCCGCGCTCGCGCTGAGCGCCGACCCGCCGGCGGCGACGCAATTCCTGACCGACGATGTGCTGCGCGCCCAGCTCGCGGCCGCCCCCATCACCGCGATCACCGTGACCGCGGCGCCCGCGGCGTCGGGTGAGGACCCGGCCAACGTCCAGTACGTCATGTTGTCGGCCAAGTTCGGCCCGACGCTGTCGCAGGCCCGGGTGGGCCTGCACCGCAGCGGCGACGACTGGAAGCTCGACCACACCACCGCCGCCGTCGACATCGGCGCCCAGGGCTCGACGAACGCCTCGCTCAAGTCGGTGGCCTTGTGGGGCGTGGCCACCAACGGGGCGTCGCCGGCGACGGTTTTCCCTGGCGCACTTGAGGTTTCGTCGAGCAATCCCTACATCGACATCACCGCGCAGTCGCAGCCGGTGTTGCTCGACGCGCTGACCGGCGCCGCCGAGCATCCCACCGTCCAGCCCGTGGCGACGCTCAACGACGCGGGCCGCCAGGCCACCAGGACGGCGCTGGACACCTGGACGCGGCACTGCTTCCGCGGGGTGGCCCCGCCCCCCGACTGCTCGACGCTCGACAGCGGCAACAACACCGTGGTCGTCGACGGCGGCGGCGATTTCAGCAAGGTGACATTCAACTTCGATCCCAACACGATGGCGGTCACCACCGGCGGCACCATCGTCTATCACGGCAGGGCCGCCGGCATCGCCGACTACACGGTCAGCCAGGTACCGGTCGGCACGGTGGACCTGACCAAGGATCCGCCGGTGTTCGTGCGCACCGCCGGGCACGGCTGACGCGCATCGCGCCATCCGCCCGTGGCGGCG
>NZ_JCALCP010000032.1:0-1071 GCF_059812405.1 Mycobacterium sp. NGS57
TGTAATGGCCAGGGACGTTGTGAACGGCGTGGTGCACGGAAGTAGGTGAGGACCTCCGGTATCGGTGTGGTTACCACACGCACGCCGATTGCCAGGAGGTCCTCGTGCCCCACGCTAATGCTTGGCTGACCCCGAAGGGGAG
The DNA here is from genome assembly GCF_059812405.1 of Mycobacterium sp. NGS57. Classification (NCBI taxonomy): domain Bacteria; kingdom Bacillati; phylum Actinomycetota; class Actinomycetes; order Mycobacteriales; family Mycobacteriaceae; genus Mycobacterium; species Mycobacterium sp. NGS57. Next base: position 143 of record NZ_JCALCP010000032.1, read on the forward strand.
ATTGAAGCTCGCGTCGTTGATCGTTGACGACGGTTGGTCGATCCGACGTGCCGCTGAGCGGTTTCAGTGCTCGGCGGCCACGGCGAAGAAATGGGCCGATCGCTACCGCATCGGTGGCGCAGCGGCGATGTTCGACCGGCCCAGCCGTCCACACCACAGCCCCAACCAGCTGCCGGTGCGCCGGGAGCGCCGGATCATCAAGCTGCGCTTCACCCGCCGTTGGGGCCCTGATCGCATCGCTGCACACCTACACGTGCCGCGCTCGACAGTGCAGGCGGTGCTCAAGCGCTACAAGATGCCGCTGCTGCGGCACCTGGACCAGGCCACGGGTCTGCCGGTGCGCCGCCCAGCGCCGCGTCGTTACGAGCATCCGGCTCCGGGAGATCTGGTGCACGTAGACATCAAAAAGCTCGGCCGCATCCCCGATGGTGGCGGACACCGCAAGCTCGGCCGGCAGGCCGGGCGCAAAAACCGCAGCGGGATGGGGTACGCCTACCTGCACCACGCGGTCGATGACCACAGCCGGCTGGCGTACTCCGAAGAACTCGACGATGAACGCAAGGAGACCGCCGCAGCGTTCTGGCACAACGCCAACGCCTTCTTCGCCGAGCATGGCATCGTCGTCCGGCGCGTCCTTACTGACAACGGATCGTGTTACCGCTCAAAATGTTTCGCCCAAGCATTAGGCGAAGATATCGCCCATAAGCGGACCCGGCCATACCGGCCGCAGACCAACGGCAAGGTAGAACGCTTCAACCGCACCCTGACCGCCGAATGGGCCTACACCCACACCTACCGGTCCAACGCCGCCCGCGCGGCGACCTACCAAGACTGGCTGCATCACTACAATCACCACCGACCCCACACCGGCATCGGCGGAAAGACCCCCATCGAGCGCCTACGCGTTCACAACCTGCCCGTCAAGAACA
>NZ_JCALCP010000033.1:0-765 GCF_059812405.1 Mycobacterium sp. NGS57
AGCAGCGGGCCCAGATGCAGCCCAGCGACGCGCTCCTTGACGTCGAGATGCATCACCACGGTGGTGTGCTGCCCGTGCGGGCGGCGCGCCACTTCGGCATCCCATCCGGTCTCGACCAGACGCATAAACGCATCGGCGGTAGTGGGCAACGGCGGCGCAGCATCGGATGCGCGGTCGCCGCTGTCGCGATCGCGCTTCCACTCGGCGATCAGCGCATCAAGATGCGATTGCAGCGCCGCGTCGAACTTCGCCGCATCGGGCGGCGGAAGCTTGATCCGCCAGCAGCTGGAGTTCTCGTCGGTGTGCTTGGTGATCGACCGCTGCGGTTCGGGGCGAGGTTCGGGTTCGGGTCGCGGTTCGAGTTTGACCGCGGTGCGCAGCTGGCTGACCGTGGCGACCGCCGCGAGCTGCGCGTAGTGCTCATCGGATCCCTCGCCCGCGCGTGCGGCGATGACGCCCACCTGATCCAGCGACAGCCGACCCTCCCGCATGCCTGCCGCGCAGCGCGGAAACTCCTGCAGCCGGCGCGCCACGGTGGTGATCGTGTGGGCGTTGGCCGACGACGCACCCAGCCTCCAGGCCACCAACGCCGCCACCGACCGCGCACCCGTCATCCCGCACAGCTCGTCGCGATCGATCTCCGCGGCGATCTCCACGAGGCGCCCATCAATCGCATTGCGCTGCCCGGCCAACTCCGCGAGCTCCTCGAACAACACCGCAAGACGCTCTTTGGGAGTGGCCTCCACGGCGTCAGCCGATGCGGTC
>NZ_JCALCP010000034.1:0-746 GCF_059812405.1 Mycobacterium sp. NGS57
GGCACCAACGGCCTGGGTGGCCAGGGCGGTGCCGGCGGTGGCGCGGGTGGTGCTGGTGGCGGTGGTCGGGGTGCTGATGGCACGTCCAGTTTTGTTGATGGTGGCGCCGGTGGTGGCGGCGGTAACGCCGGCGCGGTGGGTGGCGGCGGGGCCGGTGGGGCCAACGGCAGCGGCACCGGTAGTGGCGCGGCGGGTGCGGCCGGGGCCGGCGCCAACGGCGGTGACGGCGGCCAGGGTGGGGCCGGGGCGGCCGGGGCGGCCGGCCATGACGGGCTCAACCCTGGCCAAAGCGGCACCAACGGCACCGACGGCGGCCAGGGCGGGGCCGGCGGTGCGGGCGGGGCCAGCAGCGGCACCGCCGGCAGCCACGGCGGGTCCGGTGGCGCCGGTGGCGCCGGCGGCCAAGGTGGCCAGGGCGGATCGGGTGTCGACGGCGCGGGCGGGCAGGCCAGCACCGGGGTCGGCGGAGCCGGTCAGGCCGGCGGCAACGCCGGCTCGGGCGGCTCGGGCGGTGCGGGTGGGCAGGGCGGTCAAGCCGGCAGCGGCGGCGCGTTGGGCAGCACGGGTGGCGTCGGGGCCGGCGGGGCCGGCGGGCAAGGCGGGGCCGCGGGCATCGCCGGTGCCGGCGGCATCGGCGCGCTCGGAGCCAACGGCACCTCCGGAGTCAACAACGGCGCCGGCTATGGCGGCGGCAACGGCGGCCAGGGCGGCGCCGGCGGCAACGGCGGGGCCGGCGGCGCCGGCGG
>NZ_JCALCP010000035.1:0-733 GCF_059812405.1 Mycobacterium sp. NGS57
CGCCGATGGCGCCGGCCACGCCGTTGCCGCCGGCCCCGCCCTGACCGCCGGCGCCGACGTTGCCGCCCCCGCCGCCGTTGCCGCCTTGGCCGCCGGAGGCGCCCGCGGTGGTCGGGCTGTAGCCGGCCCCGCCCTGGCCGCCGTTGCCGCCGGAGGTCGGCGCGGTGCCGTTGCTGCCCGCGCTCGGGCTGCCCGACCCGGTCCCGACGTTGCCGTGGGCGCCCGCGGTGCCGCGGTTGCCGCCGGTGCCGCCGTTGCCGCCGGTGGTGTTGGTGATCGTGCCGTCGGCGCCGCGCCCGCCGTTGCCGCCGGCGCCGCTGTTGCCGCCGCTGCCGGCGCTGCCCGCGGTGCCGGTGGTCGAACCGGTGCCGCCGTTGCCCCCGTTGCCGCCGGTGCCGCCGCCGCCGCCGTTGGCCCCGTTGCCGCCGTTGCCGCTGTTGGTGCCCGCCACCCCGGCCGCGCCGGCGCCGCCCTGGCCGCCGGTGCCGCCCGCGCCGCCGCTGCCGGCGTTGCCGCCCACGCCGCTGGCGGCCTGAATCCCACTGCCGCCCAGGGTGATCCCGCCGACGCCGCCGTTGCCGCCGTTGCCGCCGGCCCCCCCGCCGCCGCCGGTGCCGCCGGCCTGGCCCTGCCCGGCGGTGCCGTAGGCGGTGGAGCCCGCGGTGCCGGTGTTGCCGTTGACCCCGGTGCCACCGGCGCCACCTTTAGCCCCGGCGCCGCCCGCGCCGCCGAT
>NZ_JCALCP010000036.1:0-595 GCF_059812405.1 Mycobacterium sp. NGS57
ACTCCCCCACCACGGCGGGCGCTAATGGCGGGGTTGGGGGCAGCGGCGGCGCGGGTGGCAGCCACGGCGATGGCGGCGCCGGCGGGGCCGGCGGCACTGGCGCGGGAGGCACCAATGGCGCGCCCGGGGTGGGCGCGGGTGATTCCGGCGGCAACGGCACCGACGGCGGCGCCGGCGGTGTGGGTGGCGCGGGCGGTGCGGGCGGCTCGGTGTCCGGCAACGGCGGCGCCGGCGGGGCCGGCGGGCAGGGCGGGGCGGGCGGTCACGGCGGCGCGGGTCTCGACGGGACGAGCGGCTCGACACCGGGAGGCGCGGGGCAGGCCGGCGGTTCGGCGGGTAGCGGCGGCGACGGCGGGGCCGGCGGCGACGGCGGCATCGGCGGGCTGGCCGCTCACGGCGTTAACGGGCTGACGGGTGTCGGCGGTGCGGGCGGCAATGGCGGCAACGGCGCCACCCCCGGCGATGGCGGGGCCGGCGCGGCCGGCAACGCCGCGACCCCCGACGGCGGCGCCGGTGGGGCCGGCGGCAACCTCGGCATCGGCGGTACCGGCGGTGTCGGCGGCAGCGGCGCCGGCCAGGGCGCCCACGGTCTTGC
>NZ_JCALCP010000037.1:0-595 GCF_059812405.1 Mycobacterium sp. NGS57
ATAGCGCCATCGCTGCCATGGGTGGAGCCGCTGCCGCCGATACCGCCGGTGCCACGGATGCCGAGGTTGCCGCCGGCCCCACCGGCGCCGCCGTCGGGGGTGGTGTTGTCGCCGGCCGCGCCATTGCCGCCGTCGCCGGGCGTGGCGCCGTTCCCGCCGTTTCCGCCGGCGCCGCCTGCCCCGGTGGCGCCCTGGGTGCCGTGGGCGGCCAGGCCGCCGATGCCGCCGTCGCCGCCGGCCCCGCCGTCGCCGCCGTTGCCGCCCGACCCGCCGGCCTGCCCCGCGCCGCCGGGCGTGGTCGCGTTGGCGCCGTTTTCCCCGGCGCCGCCGTTGCCGCCCGCCCCGCCATGGCCGCCCGCGCCGCCGGCGCCGCCGTTGCCGGAGACCGAGCCGCCCGCACCGCCGCCGCCGCCCTCGCCGCCGGCCCCGCCGTCGGTGCCGCTGCCGCCGGACTGGCCCGTCGCCGTTGCAGCAAACCCGTTATTGCCGGCCGCGCCGTGCCCGCCGGCCCCGCCGGCACCACCGTTGCCGTGGCTGCCGCCCGCGCCGCCGGTTCCGCCGATGCCTCCGTTGCCGCCGGGTGTGGTGGCGTTGA
>NZ_JCALCP010000038.1:0-593 GCF_059812405.1 Mycobacterium sp. NGS57
GGGGATTTCACGCCGAAGACCAAGTTGACGATGGTGGCGTCGCGGGCCGGGCTGGTGATGGATCCCGGCTCCAAGGTCACCTACAACGGGGTGGAGATCGGCCGGGTGGCCCACATTTCGGAGTGCGACGCTTCGGATCCGGTGTGCGCCAAGGTCATTCACGACGGCAAGCCTGCGGCCAAGTTCAGCCTGGATGTGTATCCGCGGTATCTGAAGCTGATCCCGGCCAACGTCAACGCCGACATCAAGGCGACCACGGTGTTCGGCGGCAAGTATGTGTCGTTGACGACGCCGAAAAACCCGTCGCCGCAACGGATCACGCAGCAGAGCGTGATCGACGCGCGGTCGGTGACCACCGAGATCAACACGTTGTTTCAGACCATCACCGACATCGCCCAGAAGGTGGACCCGGTCAAGCTGAACCTGACGCTGAGCGCCGCGGCGCAGTCGCTGGCCGGCCTCGGCGACAAGCTGGGGCAGTCGATCGTCAACGCCAACACGATCCTCGACGACGTCAACCCGCAGATGCCCCAGGCCCGCCACGACATCCAGCAGCTGGCCGCCCTGGGTGACACCTACGCCAACGCCGCCCC
>NZ_JCALCP010000039.1:0-590 GCF_059812405.1 Mycobacterium sp. NGS57
AGGGCGGTGGCGAAGTCGGTGCAGCGGGGGTAGCGGTCGGTGGGGTTTTTGGCCAGGGCGCGGGCGAAGACGGGGTTGGTGGCGGCCAGTTCGGGGCGCAGGGTGCCGGGTAGGGGTGGTGGTTGGGTGAGGTGGGCGCTGATGACGGCCACGGGGCTGGGGTTGGGGAAGGGTTTGGTGCCGGTCAGTAGGTGGTAGGTGGTGGCGGCCAGTGAGTATTGGTCGGCGCGGGGGTCGAGTTGGTGGCCCAGGAGTTGTTCGGGGGAGCAGTAGTCGACGGTGCCGACGGTCATGTTGGTGGCGGTCAGTCCGGTGGTGTCGTCGACGGGTCGGGCGATGCCGAAGTCGCTGAGCATGATTCGTGGGGTGCCGCCGTCGTCGGGGTGGCTGATCATGATGTTGGCGGGTTTGACGTCGCGGTGCAGCAGGCCGCGGTGATGGGCGTGGTCTAAGGCGGCGCCCACGGCGGTGGCGATGTCGATCACTTGGGCCGGTGGCATGCCGGTGGGGTAGTGCTGGGTCAGCAGGGCGCCGATGTCGGGGCCGTTGACGTAGTCCATGGTGATCCACAGTTGGCCCTCGAACTCCCC
>NZ_JCALCP010000004.1:0-412338 GCF_059812405.1 Mycobacterium sp. NGS57
GCAACCCGCTCCGCCTAACCGTCAATTTCGCAACAGCCCGGAAACGCGTTGCCAGTTGCACTTTCGCGGTCATGGAGAGTGTTTGGCCAGCCACTCGGCCTGCATCACCAGCAGCGCCATGACTTCCAATTGCGGTGTGTCGGGGTCGAGTTCGCGGTAACGCTGGTAGACGTTGACGACGACGCGCTCGGCGTCCAGCCACGTCGCGTACTCGCCGAGGTCGATGGTGTCGGCGGCCTCGGCCCACGACAGTCCCCTGCGGTGGGCGGCCTCGGCCTGCTCGGCGACGTGTGCGAGATAGCTGCGCACCGCGCGGATCCCGTCCGGGTCGGTGACCGGGCCGTGGCCGGGGACCACGGTGGGGGCGTCCAGCGCGATCATCGCGTCGCACGCCGCGATCCAGTTGCCGATGGGGCCGGCCCACACGATCGGGGTGCAACCGATGAACAGCAGGTCGCCGCCGAACAGGACGCCCGCGTCGGGCACGTGCACCACCGAGTCCGCGGCGGTGTGGGCGGGGCCCAGGTTCAGCAGGTCGATGCGCCGCCCACCAACCTCGACCGTGAGGTCGCGCTCGAAGGTCTGGTCGGCGTTGCGCAGGGTGATGCCACTGAAGTCGAAGTGCCCGAAGCGATCCCGCGTGTACGGGGTCGCGACCGGACCCAGGTTGGCGGTCTGCGCCATGGCCAGCATCTCGGGCGCCATCCCGTGCGCGATCTCGTCGGCGGTGCCCCGGGCGGCGAGGATGCGCACCGACGCGTCGAGCAGTTGGTTGCCGTGGGTGTGGTCGCCGTTGGAATGGGTGATCAGCGCGTCGGTGATCGGCGCGGACGAGGTGATGGGCCGCATCGCCGCCAGCATTTCGCGGGTCAGCGCCAGGTCGAACAGGGTGTCCACGAGCAGCGAGGCGCCGTCGCCGGCGATCAGCCCGGCGTTGCTCCATCCGTAGCCGCCGTCGGGCAGGGTCCACGCCCATACCCGGTCGGCGACCTCGTGCAGGCCGCGGGTGTAGGGCACCTGCGCCGGCGCCCGGTTGACCCGGGCCGGGGCGGGGGCGGCGTCCGGGTTGGGTCGCGCGGGCAACGGGTGCGGGGCGGCGCTGGCGCGCACGGTTTGCCGGGTCTCCCCGAGGCCCTCGACTTGCAGCGTGACGACGTCGCCGTCGCGCAGCCAGCCCGGAAATGATTCCAACGCGGCGGGATTGAGGTGCTCGACGAGCGTGCAGGTCGGCACGGTCCCGGAGCCGATGACGTCGCCGGGCGCCAGCGTCACGCCGCGCGAGACATACGAGATGACCTCACCGAAGGTCCAGTCCATCTGGGCGGTCGATCCGGAACCGATTACGCGGTCGTTCACCAGGGCGGTCACCCGCAGGTCGAGCCGGCCGTCGCGGCAGTAGGGCTCGAGCTCGTCGGGGGTGACCAGGTACGGGCCCAGCGTGACCCCGCTGTCCTTGCCCTTGCCCTGCCCGATCGCGAGTTGGCTCTCCAGCTGCTGCAGGTCGCGCGCGGACCAGTCGTTGAAAATGGTGTAGCCGATGATGGCGGCTTCGGCCTGCTCGACGGTCAGGTCCCGGCCGGTGGCGCCGATGACCGCCGCGATCTCCAATTCGAAGTCCTGCCAGGCGCTCCCGGGCGCGGATGGGGCATCCTCGTAGGGACCCAAAACCGTTGCCGGGCAGGCGAAGTAGAAGGCAGGGATGCGGTACCAGGTGTCGGCGAGCGCGCGGCCGGCGCCCAGCGCCGCCTGGCAGTTGCGCATGTGATCCAGGAAGCACAGCGAGTCGCGAATCGACGGCGGGCGCGGAATCGGCGCGAGCAGCGTCACCTCGTCGAGTCGCGCGACCGACGCCGGCGCACGCAATGCGTCCTCGCCGGCCGCCCGCAGCCCGTCGGCGCCGCGGGCGATCAGTTCGAGCAGCGTTACGCCCGGAGGCGTCGCGTGGATGGAGTCATCGGACAGCACTCCGGTGCGTTCGCCGGCCGACGAGTCTCGGTAGGTCACCCATCTCATTCGCGTACCACCTCACTGGGTTTCTTGTCCGGCCGCAATCCACGCCAACTCGATTGGCGCAGGCGCTCATCCGGGGTCCATTCGCTGTAGCGCACCTCGCCGACCAGGACCGGCTCGACGTACGTCACGCCCCGCGCCTCGCTCCTGGGCAGTGGCGGGTCGAACGGGGACTGCTCGGTGTGCAGCGGCGCCAGCGTCTTCTTCAGGCTCGCGAGGTCGCGTTCGGTGAAGCCGGTGCCCACCCGCCCCGCGAAGCGCAGCCCGCCGCCGCCCGGGATGCCCATCAGCAGCGAGCCGATGCCGCTGGTGCGCCCCCCTTCCCCCGCCTTCCAGCCGCCGATGACGACTTCTTGGGTGTTCCAGTGCTTGTCCTTGATCCATGACGCCGAACGCCGTCCCGGCTGATAGGTGGAGTCACGTTTCTTGGCGACCACGCCCTCCCAGCCCTGGTCGAGCGAGTGCTCGAGCGCGGCCGCCCCGTCGCCGGGCAGCAGCTCGCGAACGATCAGATCGCCTGCGCCCGCGAGGGTTTCCAGCAACTTGCGCCGGTCGGAGTAGCGCGCCCGCAGCAGCGAGCGGCCGTCGAGGTAGAGCAGGTCGAACGCCCAGTACTCCACGTGGCTGCCGCGGCCCCGGTTCTGCATCGCGTGGAAGCTGGGCACCCCGTGCTTGTCCAGGACGACGGCCTCGCCGTCCAGTACCGCGTGATGGTCGGCCAGATCGGCTGCCAGTGAACGCAATTCGGGGTATTCCTTGGTGACCTCGCGGCCGCGCCGCGACCGTACCCGCACCGTACCGTGATCGGCCTCCACCAGCAGCCGGTAGCCGTCCCACTTGCCTTCGAATGCCCACTGACCGGCCTTGAGGGCCGACACCGGACCCTCCGAGGCGAGCATCGGGGTGATCGTGTCGAACTCGAAGACCTTCTGGTCCTTCATCCGGTGCGCCAGCCATTGGTCACCGTTGGTTTGAATCAGCGCGTAGCGCCCCGAGATTCGGCTGCCGTGCAGGTTGACGATTACCTCGTCCTCGTCGAACTTCTCGGTGTCGTAGGTGCCGGCGTCCCAGATGACCACCCGGCCGGCACCGTACTCGCCCTTGGGGATGACGCCCTCGAAGCTGCCGTATTCCAGCGGGTGGTCCTCGGTGTGCACCGCCAGGTGGTTGACGGCCGTAGTCTCCGGCAGGTTTTTAGGCACCGCCCACGACACCAGCACGCCGTCACGCTCCAGCCGGAAATCGTAGTGCAGCCGGCGGGCATGGTGTTCCTGGATGACGAATGTATTACCGTGCCCCGCAGTGGGTTTTGCATCCGGTACCGGCTCGGGGGTTTTCGAGGCGTCCCGCATGCTGCGGTATTTGGCCAGCCGATCGCTGATCGGAGCGTCGGAATCCAGCGCGTCCAGCAGGTCCCCGTCGCGGGCCACGCGGTCGAGCACCTCGTCGTAGCGCAGTTGCCGCAGTTCGGGGTCTTCCAGTTCCGCCCAGGTGCGTGGGGCCGCAACCGTCGGGTGCTCGCGCCCGCGCAGCGAATACGGCGCGATGGTGGTCTTCGACCCGTTGTTCTGGCTCCAGTCCAGGAACACCTTGCCGGCCCGCAGGCTCTTGGTCATGGTCGCGGTGACCAGTTTGGGCATCGTCTGTTCCAGTTGCTGCGCAACACGTTTGGCCAGCACGGTGGCGCCGTTGCTGCTTACCGGGTCGTCCAGCGGCGCGTAGAGGTGCAGCCCCTTGCTGCCGCTGGTGAGCGGGAACAGCGTCAGCCCGATGCCGGTGATCAGCTCCCGAACGGCGTGGGCGACCTCGCACAGCTGCGGCATCGTCACCCCTTCGCCGGGGTCCAGATCGAACACCAATCGGGTTGCCGGGCCGGGCTTGAGTTCTTCGGCCCGGCTTCGGGTCCACTCGGCGACGAACCGCCACTGCGGCACATGGACCTCCAGCGCCGCCTGCTGCGCGATCCAGGCCAGCCCGTCGGTGCTGTCGATGATCGGATACGTCGTCGTGCCGGACCGGTGGGTGACGCTGGCCCGCGGCAGCCAGTCGGGCGCCGAGGATGCCAGCTGCTTTTCGAAGAAGGACTCCTGCTCGACGCCGTTAGGCCACCGCTTGCGGGTGGCCGCGCGCCCGGCGATGTGTGGCAGCATCACCTCGGCGATGCGGGTGTAGTAGTCAAAAATATCGGCCTTGGTGGTGCCCGTCGCGGGATAGAGCACCTTGTCGGCGTTGGTCAGCTTGACCCGTGCCTGCGGTGTCGCACCCATAACGTCAACTTAGTTGTTTGCGTTGGCGCGCCGGTACCGTCAACACCGTGGTGCGCGGGCTGGTGATCGGCGAGGCGCTGATCGACACCCTCGACGGCCGCGCCGAGCATGTCGGCGGCAGCCCGCTCAACGTCGCCGTCGGGCTGGCCAGGCTGGGCCGCGACGTCGACTTCTTGACCCACATCGGTGACGACGAACGGGGTCGCCGGATCGCGGATTACGTGAAATCCTCAGGCGCGCAGCTGGCTCCGGGCAGCGCCTCGGCCGACCGCACGCCGACCGCCGTGGTGACGATCGCCGACGACGGGTCGGCAACCTACACGTTCGACCTGCAGTGGCAGCTTTCCGGCACGCCCGAAGTAGCACCGCCGCTGCTCGTGCACACCGGATCGATCGCGGCCGTTCGCGAGCCCGGCTGCCTGGCGGTCGCGGCGCTGCTCGACGCCTATCGGGTATCGGCCACGATCAGTTTCGACCCGAATGTGCGCCCGTCGCTCATCGCCGACCGGGGCCTGGCCCGCGACCGCATCGTCCAGCTCGTCGAGCGCAGCGACATCGTCAAGGCCAGCGACGACGACCTGCGCTGGATCGATCCCGGCCACGACCCGGAGTGGACCGCCCGGGCTTGGTTGGCGGCGGGACCCGCCGTCGTCGTGGTGACGATGGGCTCACGTGGCGCGATGGCGCTGTGCGCGGCCGGTGAGGCCCGGGTAGCCGCCCGGCCGGTTCGGGTGGTGGACACCGTCGGCGCGGGCGACGCGTTCATGGTCGGCCTACTCGACACCCTCTGGGAGCAGGGGCTGTTGGGCGCCGACCGGCGAGACGCCCTGGGCCGGATCGGACTCGATGCGCTGACGGCGGCGCTGGAACGCGCAGGCCGGTCGTCGGCGCTGACGATCGGCCGAGCCGGTGCCGACCTACCCGACCGCGCCGCAATGCGGAATCGATCGGACTCACGGCCTTAGTTTTGCGGAGCCAGCAAACACCCGGCGGCCCCGCATGCTGTTAGACGGCCAACAGTATGGGCATACTGATGCACATGCGCTCCATCTGGAAGGGTTCGATCGCGTTCGGGCTGGTCAACGTCCCGGTCAAGGTGTACAGCGCCACCGAGGACCACGACATCAAGTTCCATCAGGTGCACGCCAAGGACCATGGCCGCATCCGCTACCAACGCGTGTGTGAAAAGGACGGCGAGGTCGTCGAATACCGCGACATCGTGCGCGCCTACGAGTCCGACGACGGTCAAATGGTCGTGATCACCGACGACGACATCGCGACACTGCCCGAAGAACGCAGCCGTGAGATCGAGGTGCTCGAGTTCGTCCCGGCCGAGGAAGTCGACCCGATGCTGTTCGACCGCAGCTACTTCCTCGAGCCCGATTCCAAATCATCCAAATCCTATGTGCTGCTGGCCAAGACGCTCGCCGAGACCGACCGGATGGCGATCGTGCATTTCACGCTGCGCAACAAGACCCGGCTGGCCGCGTTGCGCGTCAAGGACTTTGGCAAGCGCGACGTGATGGTTATCCACACCCTGTTGTGGCCCGACGAGATTCGCGATCCCGATTTTCCGGTGCTGGACAAGAAGGTCGACATCAAGCCTGCGGAGCTCAAGATGGCCGGGCAGGTGGTGGAGTCGATGGCCGAGGACTTCAACCCCGACCGCTACCACGACAACTACCAGGAGCAGCTGCACGAGTTGGTCCAGGCCAAACTCGAAGGCGGCGAGGCGTTCACCGCTGAAGAGCGGCCCAAGGAACTCGACGAGACCGAAGACGTCTCCGACCTGCTGGCCAAACTGGAGGCCAGCGTCAAGGCGCGCTCGGGTGGCGGCCCGACCAATAAGGCACCGGCCGCAAAGGCATCGGCCAAGAAGGCACCGGCAAAGAAGGCGCCCGCAAAAAAGTCCAGCGCAAAAAAGGCACCGGCCAAAAAGGCCCGCTCCAAGACCGGTTCAAAGTCCTAGCCCTGCCCCGAAAAGAGCTCAGCGCCGCCGAGTCGCCAGGAAGCGGAACAACGCGGCCAGCAGGTTGATCACCGCCACGATGATGATCAGGCTCAGCGCGGCACCCCAGATCCGCAGGAAGCCCGCGCGCTCGGGATTGGTCAGCTCGGTGTAGATCAGCAGCGGCAGCGAGGCCATGTTGCCGTGGAAGATGTCGACGTTGATGGAGCGGCTGTAGCCCACCAGCACCAGCACCGGCGCGGTCTCGCCGATGACGCGCGCTACCGAGAGCAGGACCCCGGAGACGATGCCGGGCATCGCGATCGGGATGACGATCCGCACAATGGTTCGCCACTTGGAAACGCCCAGCGCAAAGCTGGCTTCGCGCAGGTCGTCGGGCACCAGCCTGAGCATTTCCTCGGTGGAGCGCACCACCACCGGCAACATCAGCAAGACCAACGAAAGCGCCACGGCAAAGGCGCTCTGCTGGAAGCCCAACGTGGCGATCCAGAGGCTGAAGATGAACAGCGCCGCCACGATCGAGGGCACCCCGGCGAGCACGTCGACCATGAAGGTCGTCACCCGCACCAGCCGGCCCGACCCGTATTCCACCAAGAACACCGCGGTCATCAGGCCCAGCGGCACGGACAAAACGGTGGCAACGCCCGCCTGCACCATGGTCCCGTACAGCGCGTGGTACACGCCGCCGGCGAACTCCTCGGGCAGCACGCCGCGCAGTGAGTGGGTCCACCAGCCCGACCGGGTGACCGCGTACCATCCGCGCGCGACCACAACCCCCAGCACCCAGATCAGCGGTACCAGGGCCACGGCGAACGAGGCGACGAAGAACGTGGTCGCCGCGCTGTTCGTGAGCCGCCGCCGCAGGCTCAACGGACGGAACGGCTCCGGTTTGACCGGCAGGTCGAACGCATCGACGCTCGAGGCGGTCATGTGTTGACCTTCCCGCCCGCGATCGCGCGAGCGGTCGCATTGACGATGAACGTCAGGACGAACAGGGCGAATCCGGCGGAGATGTAGGCGCCGGTGGGCAGCGGTTCGCTGAATTCGGCTGCGGCGGAAGCGATCTTCGAAGCGAACGTGTAGCCGCCGTCGAAGAGAGACCAGCTGCCGGCGCGGGCGGCCGACCGCAGGATGATCAGCACGGCCACGGTCTCGCCCAGGGCGCGGCCCAGCCCCAGCATGGACGCCGCGATCACGCCGCTACGGCCGAACGGCAGCACGGTCATGCGCACCACCTCCCACTTCGTGGCACCCAGCGCCTGCGCCGCCTCCATCTGGATTTGTGGGGTCTGCCGGAACACTTCGCGCGATACCGACGTGATGATCGGCAGGATCATCACCGACAAGACGATGCTGGCGGTGAAGATGGTGCCACCGCCGGCCAGGGACACGTTGCCCTGCTTGAACAGGAAAAACCAGCCCAGGTTGCGATTGAGAAACGTCGCAACCGGTTCGAGTTCGGGCGCCAACACGAAAATTCCCCACAGCCCGAAGATGATCGACGGCACCGCGGCCAGCAGGTCGACCATCGCACCGAACGGCCGCGCGAGCCGCTTGGGCGCGTATTGGGTGAGAAATACCGCGATCCCGACCGCGATCGGTACCGCCAGCACCAGCGCGCTGAGCGAACTCAGCACCGTGACCATGAACAAGTCACGGATGCCGAATTCCAGGTGGGTGGCCTTGGTGGTGTTGAATTCGGCGCTGGTGAAAAAGTTCGCGTGGTTCGCCCGCAGCGACGGGACGGCACGCACCAACAAAAACACCGCGATCAGCACGATCGCGATCACGATCGTGGTGCCGGCGGCCGCGGCGACCAACTTGAACAGCCGGTCGCCGCGGCGCGCCTTGCGCGTGTCAGTCGCCTTCAGCCCAGGCGGATTTCGGGTCGACGAACTGGCGATGCCTCCTCGGGTCATGACATCCCGGGATCAGCCGATCGCATTGACCGATGCCGACAACTTCGACTTGAACGAATCCGGAATGGGGATGTAACCGTTGTCCGCCAATCCATTTTGGCCCGCGCCGATGGTGCTCTGCAGGAACGCCTTCACGGCCGCACCGACCTGCGGATCGGGATACTTCGAGCACACGATCTCGTAGGTCGCCAGCACGATCGGGTACGAGCCGGCCTGGGTCGGCTTGTAGAACGAGTTGGTGTCGAGCACCAAATCGTTGCCCTGCCCGCTGACGGTGGCTCCGGCGATCGTCTTGCCGACCGAGTCGGTGCTGATCGCGACGGCATCGGGGCCGGCCGAGGTGACGATCTTGGCCATGTTCAGGTTCTGGGCCTTGGCGAACGACCACTCGTTGTAGGTGACCGATCCCTCGGTGGCCTTGATGGCGGCCGAGGTGCCGTCGTTGCCCTTGGCGCCCTCACCGACGCCGCCGTTGAAGGTCTTTCCGGCGCCCTTCCCCCACGCGCCGTTGGAGGCCGCGTCGAGGTAGTGCTGGAAGTTATCCGTGGTCCCGGACTGATCGTTGCGGAAGACCACGTGGATCGGCTCGGACGGCAGGGTGGTTCCCGCGTTGAGGTTCTGGATCGCCGGGTCGTTCCAGGTGGTGATGGCGCCGTTGAAGATCTTCGCCACGGTCGGACCGTCCAGGCTCAGCGAACTCACGCCGTTGACGTTGTAGGTGATCGCAATCGGACCGAACACCACCGGCAGGTTCCACGCCGGGGAGCCGCAGCGCTGCTGGGCGGCCGTGTACTCGTTGGGCGCGAGCGGCGAATCCGAGCCGCCGAGATCGGTGATGCCGCCGTTGAATTCGCTGATTCCGGCGCCGGAACCGTTGGCGGTGTAGTCCAGTGTCTGGCCGGAGCAGGCCTGCTGAAACGCGTTGACGAAGCGGGTCATCGCGTTGGCCTGGGCCGTCGAGCCGCTGGCCTTCAGCGTCTTCTTCCCGCCGCAACTCACCTTCCCGGTCGACGCGCCCGACCCGCCGGTCGAAGCACCTCCACCGTTCGCATTGTTGTCGCTGCCACACCCGGACAACACCAGCGCGCCGCTCGCCAGAATGCTCAGTGCAGCGCCAAATCGGTTCAGTTTCAATTCACTTCCTTAACAGTAGGGATGAAACATCGCCATCTCTCGCAGGCACGTAGCTAACAGTAACAAGGTTAGCGTTCGGGCAATTGCGATCGGCGAACCCCTTGCATCGGCCCGCCCATATGACAAACTAGAACCTGTTTCAGAAATGCCATTATCGGAGCCGGCGAGGTTTGCTAGCGTGTCGCCGACGACGCAAACAGAAAGGCCGCAATGATCCTGGACAGGTTCCGACTGGACGACAAGGTCGCCGTCATCACCGGTGGCGGCCGCGGCCTGGGCGCGGCCATCGCGGTCGCGTTTGCCGAGGCAGGCGCCGATGTCGTCATCGCCTCGCGCACCCAATCCCAACTGGATGCCGTCGCCGAGCAGGTCCGCGCCACGGGCCGCCGCGCCCACGCCGTCGCCGCCGACCTCGCCCATCCGGAGTCGACGGCGCAGCTGGCCGGTCAGGCCGTCGAGGCCTTCGGAAAACTAGACATCGTCGTCAACAACGTCGGCGGGACCATGCCCAACACCCTGCTGACCACGTCGACCAAGGACCTCAAGGACGCGTTCACGTTCAACGTCGCCACCGCGCATGCGCTCACCGTTGCGGCCGCGCCGTTGATGCTGGAGCACTCCGGTGGCGGCAGCATCATCAACATCACGTCCACCATGGGCAGGCTGGCCGGGCGCGGCTTCGCCGCCTATGGCACGGCCAAAGCCGCGCTGTCCCATTACACCCGCCTGTCCGCGCTGGACCTGTGCCCGCGGATTCGGGTCAACGCCATCGCACCGGGCTCGATCCTCACCTCCGCGCTGGACGTGGTGGCCTCCAACGAGGAGCTGCGGGCGCCGATGGAGAAGGTGACGCCGATGCGCCGGCTCGGTGACCCCGTCGACATCGCCGCTGCCGCAGTCTATTTGGCATCCCCGGCCGGCAGCTTCCTGACCGGCAAGACGCTGGAGGTCGACGGCGGCCTCACGTTCCCCAACCTCGACATTCCCGTCCCCGACCTGTGAGACCCGAGGAGCCAGCCATGCCCATCCCCGTCGTCCAGTTGGGCACCGGCAATGTCGGCGTCCACGCGCTCAAAGCGCTGATCACCAACCCGGCGTTCGAGCTCACCGGCGTGTGGGTGTCGTCGGAAGCCAAGGCCGGGAAGGACGCGGCCGAGCTTGCCGGGCTTACGGATTCGACGGGCGTGCTGGCCACCACCGACCTGGACGCCGTGCTGGCCACCGGCCCGCAATGCGCGGTCTACAACGCGCTGGCCGACAACCGGCTGCCCGAGGCGCTCGAGGACTACCGCCGCGTGCTGTCCGCCGGAATCAACATCGTCGGCAGCGGGCCCGTCTTCCTCCAATACCCCTGGCAGGTGATCCCGGAAAACCTCATCTCGCCACTGGAAGATGCGGCGCGGAAGGGCAATTCGAGCCTGTACGTCAACGGCATCGACCCGGGTTTCGCCAACGACCTGCTGCCCATGGCCTTGGCCGGCACCTGCCAGAACATCCAGCAGATCCGGTGCATGGAGATCGTGGACTACGCCACCTACGACAGCGCCGCGGTCATGTTCGACGTGATGGGGTTCGGCAAACCCCTCGACGAGATCCCCATGCTGTTGCAGCCCGGCGTGCTGAGCCTGGCCTGGGGATCGGTGGTGCGGCAACTGGCCGCGGGACTGGGTGTCGAGCTCGACGAGGTCACCCAGACCTACGTCCGGGTGCCGGCGCCGGAGGACTTCGACATCGCCTCGGGGCACATCCCCAAGGGCAGCGCCGCGGCGCTGCGGTTCGAGGTGTTCGGCATGGTCAACGGCGATCCCGTCGTCGTCCTGGAACACGTCACCCGGTTGCGCGAGGACTTGTGCCCCGACTGGCCGCAGCCGGCCCAGCCCGGCGGCTCCTACCGCATCGAGATCACCGGCGAACCCAGCTACGCCGTGGACATCTGTCTGGGCAGCCGCGCCGGCGACCACAATCACGCCGGGCTGGTCGCCACCGCGATGCGGGTCGTCAACGCGATTCCCGCGGTGGTGGCCGCCCCGCCTGGCATCGTGACGACCCTCGACCTACCTTTGGTCCCCGGCCGCGGGCTCTACCTGCCGGGCTGATCGTCACCACAACATTCGGCTAACCTAACTTTCGTATTCGGTCGCTAAAACCAGCTGAAACGAGAGTCGACAACGTTGGCGCAGGGCACCCAGGCATCGCTCAGAGGGAGCTGGTACCTGCTCGGGCCGGCGTTCGTCGCGGCGATCGCGTACGTCGACCCCGGCAACGTCGCGGCCAACGTCAGCTCCGGCACGCAATTCGGCTACCTGCTGCTGTGGGTCATCGTCTTCGCCAACGTGATGGCGGGGCTGGTTCAATACCTGTCGGCCAAGCTGGGGCTGGTGACCGGGCGCTCACTGCCCGCGGCGATCGGCAAACGGATGAGCCGGCCGATCCGGCTGACCTTCTGGGCGCAAGCCGAAATCGTTGCCATCGCGACGGATGTGGCCGAGGTGATCGGCGGGGCGATCGCCCTGCGCATCCTGTTCGGCCTGCCGTTGCCACTCGGCGGGATCATCACCGGTGCCATCTCGTTGCTGCTGCTCGCGATCAAAGACCGCCGCGGGCAGCTTCTTTTCGAGCGGGTGATCACGGGTCTGCTGCTCGTCATCGCCGTGGGCTTTGCGGCCAGCTTCTTCGTCGCCACACCACCGCCCGGCGCGGTCCTGGGCGGCCTGCTGCCCCGTTTCCAGGGCCCCGAAAGCGTGCTGCTGGCTGCGGCCATCCTCGGTGCGACCGTGATGCCGCACGCGGTGTACATGCACTCGGGCCTGGTCCTGGATCGGCACGGGCACCCCGAGGCCGGCCAGGAGCGGCGCTGGTTGCTGCGGGTGACCCGGGTGGACGTCGTGCTGGCCATGGCGGTGGCCGGGACGGTGAACGCGGCGATGCTGCTGGTGGCCGCGATCAACCTGCAGGGTAATCACGAAACCGCGTCCATCGACGGCGCCTACACCGCGATTCACAACACGCTGGGGGCGGCGATCGCGGTCCTGTTTGCGGTCGGGCTGCTGGCATCCGGCTTGGCGTCGTCGTCGGTGGGCGCCTACGCCGGCGCCATGATCATGCAGGGATTGCTCCATCGTTCGGTGCCCATGCTGCTGCGCCGCCTGGTCACCCTGTGCCCCGCGGTGGCGATCCTGGCGCTCGGCTTCGACCCGACCCGCGCGCTGGTGTTATCGCAGGTCGTCCTGTCCTTCGGCATTCCGTTCGCGGTGCTTCCATTGATCCGGCTGACCAGTGACCGCGAGGTGATGGGAAGCGACGCCAACCACCCTGTCACGACGGTCATGGGGTGGGCGGTCGCGGTGCTGGTCAGCTTGCTCAACGTGATCCTGATCTGGCTGACCATCGCGGCCTGAGCTCCGCAAGGAACTCGCCCGATACGGCAGGATGGTCAGCGTCGTCATCCGTGGAACTTCTGCGGGGGTGCGGGCGCGCCGGCACCCCTATTTCGCGTATGGGTCGAATCTCTGTGTCAGGCAGATGGCGCTGCGCTGCCCCGACGCCGCGGATCCGCGCCCGGCGGTGCTCGCCGACCACGACTGGCTGATCAACCAGCGCGGCGTGGCCACCGTCGAGCCGTTCGACGGCAACCAGGTGCACGGGGTGCTCTGGCAAATCTCCGACGACGACCTGGCCGCGCTGGACAGCGCCGAGGGCGTGCCGGTGCGCTACCGGCGCGACGGGCTGACCGTGCACACCGGCGACGGCCCGTCGCCCGCCTGGGTCTACATCGACCACCGGGTGACCCCGGGACCACCCCGACCGGGTTATCTGCCCAAGATCATCGACGGCGCACTGCACCACGGGCTGCCGCAACGATGGATCGACTTCTTGCGCCGCTGGGATCCTGCGCGTTGGCCCCGCCCGCGTACGGCGACAAGCGCGGCGCCGCAATCACTTTCGGCGTTGCTGCGCGAACCCGGAGTGGCCGAGGAGAGCCGGCTGCGCTCGCGCTTCGGCTTTCTGGCCATCCACGGCGGCGGCCTGGAGGAGATGACCGACGTCATCGCCGAACGCGCCGCCGCGGCCGCCGGCGCGTCGGTTTACGCGCTGCGCCATCCCGACCGCTACCCTCACCACCTGCCGTCGGCCCGCTACCACCCGGACGAATCGGCGCGGCTGGCCGAGTTTCTCGATCACGTCGACGTCGCCGTCTCGCTGCACGGCTACGGCCGCGTCGGGCGCGGCACGCAGCTGCTCGCCGGGGGACGCAACCGCGCGCTGGCGGCCCACCTGGCCCGGCACATCCGGCTGACCGGCTATCAGGTGATCACCGACCTCGACGCCATCCCGCCGGAACTGCGGGGCCTGCATCCTGACAATCCCGTGAACCGGGTGCGCGACGGCGGGGCGCAGCTGGAGCTGTCGGTCCGCGTCCGGGGGATCAGCCCCCGCAGCCCGCTGCCGGGTAACGACGGCCTGTCGCCGGTCACCACCGCCCTGGTGCGATGCCTGGCGGCCGCTGCCCGTTCCTGGTAAGTGTTCTATCCGTCGAACGGAGGTTGTTGGTGGCCAAAGATTTTCGCTTCTCGATGAGCATGCGTTTCTTCAAGTCGCGCGAGCGGCTGGTGGAGAAGGTGAGGCGGGCCGAAGACCTCGGGTACGACATCCTTTGCGTGCCCGACCATCTCGGTGCGGCGGCGCCGTCCCCGACGCTGACCGCGGTCGCGATGGTGACCACGCGGATGAAGCTGAGCATGTATGTGCTCAACGCCGCTTTCTACAAGCCGGCCCTGCTCAGCCGGGACCTGCATGCCCTGGACCTGCTCAGCGGCGGCCGCCTCGAGATCGGGCTCGGCACCGGCTACGTCCGGGAAGAGTTCGAAGCCGCCGAGCTCCCCTACCCCAGTGCCGGCGCCCGCGTCGACCACCTCGAACACATGACCACCTACCTCAAGGAGCATCACCCCACGGCGCCGATCCTCATCGCAGGCAACGGCGACCGGGTCCTGACGCTGGCCGCCAAGCACGCCGACATCATCGGGCTGACCGGCGCCCGGGTGCGCGACGTCGACGACCCGCTGGCCGAGCGCATCGAGTTCGTCCGCACCGCCGCCGGGGCGCGGTTCGACTCGCTGGAGCTGAACATGGTCATCACGGCGATGCCACGCGAGGACGAGTCCACCCCCGACCTGAGGATGACGCGGGACTACGCGCCGGGGCTGTCCGACGAGCAGTTGCTGTCCATGCCGTCGGTGCTCACCGGGTCACCGGCCGAGATGGCCGACACGCTGCGCGGGCTGCGCGACAAGTACGGCCTGACCTCCTTCACCGTGCAGGACAACAACCTCGACGCGTTCGCGAAAGTCATCGCGGAGCTGCGGTGACCGGGTCACCGTGCGGTCACTCCCGGTAAGCTCGGCCCGTCCGCCCTCGTAGCTCAGGGGATAGAGCACGGCTCTCCTAAAGCCGGTGTCGCAGGTTCGAATCCTGCCGGGGGCACTTTCTCGGTGCACTTTCTCGGCGACGCCCCCGCATCTACTGTGAACTCACGGCCTCGGGAGTGAATGTAGGGCGAAATTTCGGCCCGGATACCGCCAACGCTTCACAATCGACGCCCACGCTTCACAATCGATAGCCGGGCTGAGCGGCGGCCCAGCGGGCGGCCAGGTGTGCTGTTTCGGCTGATGCTTGACAGCTGTGTCGGTTGATCCTTGACGAAGCGAACCGCCGTCCAACGTCAGCCCTCGGCCGCGTCGGCCGCTGCGAGCAACGCGATGGCCAACTTCCGCGCCTCTTCCGGCGCCATGATCGGGGTCTCGGGGCAGTCGATGATGATCTCGCGCAAGGCGTGCCCGTCCGCGTATTGCAGGCCGATCACTGATATCGCGATATCGGCGCGGCGCCCGCGGCCGGCGCCGTGCTGGATTCTCCACTCGGGGCCGTCGAATGCCCTGAGCAGTCCGCCGATGTTGTCCCATTCGCCGACGCAGGTCGCCTGGGCCGGCGGCGCAAGGTTCAGGTTCATATGTCCATGGTTTCCGTGATCACCACGCGCGGGCACGCGTAGTCCACTACTTCACTTGCCGGGCCATGCGCCAGGCGAGCCCTACGGCAGCACCGTGTGCATCAGCATCACGTCGTAGGCCGACCACAGCGACAGGTTGAAGTACAGGTCCCGGCCCGACGACCACGGGTGGATCATCGGCGCATAGATGCCGCCGGGCATCTGGAACGACGACACCAGCGGTTGCTCCCCACTCCACGGCCCCGTCGGGGTCGGGGCGGTGCGCGCCACCACGTCGTTGCTGCCGCCGTTGGTGTAGAGCACCAGGTACTGCTTGAGGTAGCTGTTGTACTGGGCCGACATCTCCCCCACCGGGCCCGGCCAAAGCGGCGTCGCCGCACCGGGATTGGCCGCGACCCAGTGCCCGCCGTTGTCGCCGTTCCAGTACTGGTACTTGGACAGGTCCGGCAGATAGTTCGGGGGGACCCGGGACAGGAACGCCGCGCCGCCGCGCCCCGACGGGGTCCCGAACTGATAGAGGTAACCGTCGTTACCCTTCATGAACGCGCCCATCTGGAAATTC
The DNA here is from genome assembly GCF_059812405.1 of Mycobacterium sp. NGS57. Taxonomy (NCBI): domain Bacteria; kingdom Bacillati; phylum Actinomycetota; class Actinomycetes; order Mycobacteriales; family Mycobacteriaceae; genus Mycobacterium; species Mycobacterium sp. NGS57. The sequence goes on from NZ_JCALCP010000004.1 coordinate 15,872, forward strand.
TCGTTGCCGGGAGTGAACCCGACCCCCGGGATCGCATCCGCCGACGCGGTGCGAATGGTGCTGGGGAAGATCCCCCAGTTCTGGCCGTTGTCAACGGATCTCGCGATCGCCGAGTAGTTCGTCTGCCACTCCCCGTCGCGTCCCCACTGCCTGATGGACATGTAGCTCATGTACTGGGTTCGGCCGAGGGAGATGGCGGCGGTCGGGATGATGCCTGTCTCGTGCGGCGCCTTGTGGATGGTGTTGACGACCTGCTTGGACAGGCCGGTCGTCCACACCGGCGAGCCCGAGTATCGGTCGTTGGGCACGCCGTCGGCGATGTGGATTCCGCGGGACAGATCGCGGTCGGAACTGCGGAACAGCACGTTGTATCGCCATTGCTGGCCCTTGACCTTGCAATAGCCGAACGTGTCACCGAAGGCCATCAGGACCTGGTGGTTGGCGGGATCGCCGTTGTCCCAGGCGATCCCGAGGTCCGTCCCGGAGATACCGAAGCGCTGCAGGGTCTTGTTCGGGCCGTCGGTCCCGGTCACCCAGTCCACCAGCGACGTGGGCGCCCCGGCGATCGTGGCGGGCGGCGGCGGCTCCGGTTGCGGAGCCGGTTGGGGCGCCGGCTGCGGCGGAACCGCGGCCCCGTTGGGGTGCAGCGGGGCCGCGTTCGGACCCTGCTGCGGCACGCCCGGCACGGGCGGATTGGGCCCGGGTGGCGGAACGACGCCCGCTTGCGGTTGCACCGGCGCTGCGTAGCGCTGACCCCCCGCACCCGGCTTCAAAAAGGACGAGATCAGCGGACCCAACTTCGGCAGCGGCGCCTTGTCATTCGTATGCGAGGGCCGGCGCCCGGTAGGTGGCTGCACGACCGGCTGCGGCGCGGGCATCGCCGGCGGCGCGGCCGGCGGATCCACGTTTGCTTCGGGGGCGCCGCAAGGTGTGGCGTTCGCCGATGGAGCCGGGCCCATCGCCACGAGAAAGCCGACGGCGGTCACCGACACCACCGGTAGCGACAGGGCTCGGAAAATCGCCGTCAAGGTCACACCTTTCCAGGGGCGGGCCGTCGCATTGACGTCCGCGGTTGGCCTATGTGACGATAGTGATTCGCGTGGCTGGTGTGACCAGTGATCTGCGGATAGGTATGCATCCGTGACCGTGTCGCAACGCAGCGGTACCCCGCCGATTCGGGGCGTCGGCGCTGGTCACGAACCCCAACTCAGAACGGCTTGGCCGTGAACCCCCAGCGCAGCAAAGCGGCCTCGCGGCGGGCGTCCGCGGGCAGCGTCGCGGGGCGCGCGCCGGTGACGGGGCTGGGTTTGCCGCGCGCGCCGAACATCCAATACGCCTGCAGGTACGGCAGCGGCCGGGAATGGCCCGATTGCATGCCCTGAAGTCCGCTGGCCGCGAATTCGTTGCGCAGCTCCGCGATGGTGAACGCCGCCGCCTCGCTCGCGATCGCATCCTGGCGCAGGATCGCCGGCGAGTCCGGATCGACGCACTCCAACATGTTGGGGCAGGCCGCCGGGTCCCGCAGGCGCTGGAAGTCCGAGATCCAGACCGCCGCTCCGCTGCGGCGCTGCACGGCGGCGATTTGGCCCAGGGCACCGCGCAACACGCGGGAGTCCGGCAGTTGATGCAGCGTCCACATGCACGAAATCGCGTCCCATGCCCCGTTTGCAAGCCGCTCGGGCAGCGCCGTGATGTCGGCCTGAACCAGGTCGACGCGCTCGGCAAGGCCTTCGGCGTCGAACAGCTCGCGCGCCGTGCGCAGCATGTTGGGCGCCAGATCCACCGCGGTCGCCCGAACGTCGGGGCGCCGGCGCAGGACGGCGCTCAGCGCCCGGCCCGAACCCACGCCGAGGTCCAGCAGCCGCCCGCCGGCCGGCAGCAGCGCGTCGAGGCCGCGCGCGCACAGGTCGTACACCGCCCGCATGCCCGGGTTGGATCCGCCGCCGGTGTGGAACTGGGCGACCGACTCCGGGTCGTCCATGACCATCGGTTCCGGAGTTCGCTCGCGCCCCGCGCGGTGCAGCCGCTCGCGCAGGACGATCCCGGGCACCCGCCACATCGGCCGAATTGTCACCGAGCAACCTCTCTTGAGAGCCAGCGTTTCGCCCATGATCATGTCAGCGCGAGAGCTTTTGTCGCGCACGGCGGTCGGTAAGCTTCCACCCGCGCGGCCTTGTTCGACGGCGGCGCCGCCAATCCCAGGAGGCAGACGTGGTTCAGGCGCCAGTCGGGGGCGGTTTCGATGCACTGAAATCGCTACCTCTCCCGCCGGTGAACCCCATGGCTTTTCGTCAGCGCCTGCGGGCGGTGAAGGAATTCAGCACGGGGATGGAGCGGCTGCGTGACGCCGGCGGCCCGGTGACCTTGTTCACCCTGGGGCCGCGCTGGTTGATGCCGCCCATGGTGCTGGCAACGTCGCCGGGTGCCATTCGCGACATCTTGAGCACCAAAGACGCCTCGGTGGACAAGACGACGCCCGTGTTCGATCAGATGCGCCGGATCATCGGCGCCAACCTGGCCCTCCTGCCCTACGACCCGTGGAAGGCACGCCGGCGCACGCTGCAACCGGTGTTCACCAAAAAGCGCGTCGGCGAATTCGGCGGACATATGGCGCAGGCGGCGCAGGCGGTGCGCGAAGAGTGGGCCGACGACTCCGAAATCGACCTGGACGCCGAGTGCCGCACCCTCACGTTGCGCGCATTGGGGCGCTCGGTGCTCGGGCTCGACCTGGAGCAGCGCGCCGACGACGTCGCGGAGCCACTGCGGGTCGCGTTGACGTACGCGATCCGGCGGGCCACCCGCCCGTTGCGCGCCCCGCGCTGGCTGCCGACCCCCGCGCGCCACCGCGCCCGAGCGGCGAGCGCTAGACTCCACCGCCTGACGAACGACATCCTGCGCGAGTGTCGCGCCGATCCGGAAAGGGTCGCACCGCTCGTCCACGCGCTCATCGCCGCGGAGGATCCCGAAACGGGAAAACGGTTGTCCGACGCGGAGATTTGCGACGAGCTGATCATCTTCCTGTTCGCCGGCCACGACACCACCGCGACGACGTTGACCCACGCGCTGTGGGAGCTGGGGCGCCACCCCGAATTCCAGGACCGCGTCGCCGCGGAAGTCGCGGCCCTGCCGGACCGGCCGCTCACACCCGACGACATTCCACGGCTGGAGTACACCGTGCAGGTGATACGGGAGTCACTGCGCCTGTGCCCGCCTGCGCCGACCGGAACCCGAATGGCCTGCCAGGACGTCGAAGTCGGCGGCTACCGGGTGCCGAAAGGCACCATGCTGGTCGTCGGAAGAATGGCCGTGCAACGCGATCCGCGGCTGTGGGACGATCCGCTCACGTTCGATCCCGCTCGGTTCGGTCCGGAGAATTTCAAGGCCCTCGACCGCTGGCAGTACATCCCGTTCGGCGGCGGGCCGCGCTCGTGCATCGGCGATCATTTCGCGATGCTGGAAATTACGCTCGCCTTGGCGACAATCGTGCGCGGAGCCGAAATCCGCTCTCTCGACGGCGAATTCCCGCTCGCGCTGCATTTCACCATGATTGCCGGCGCCCCGATCCGTGCCCGCGTCCGGAGGCGTCGCTAGCCATGCCAACGGACACCACTGCCTATCGGGCGCGGATTCTCGACGTCGACGAGGCCGCCGACCGTGCCGAGCTGGAACAATTGCGGGCCGACCCCAGAGTGGAGTTCCTGGACCACTTCGACGCGCAACGTTCGGGCCTGCGCGCCCTGCGCCCGCCGCCCGGCCCCGACCTGTTGGACGAACCACCCAAGTGGGCCTACTACCCATGGCGGCGCAGCGTCGTCGCGGTGTTGGGCCCCAACGGTTTCCGGGCGCTGCGGCTCGATCGCAACCGAAACAACATCACCACCCGGGAGCAGGAACGGCTGGGCAAGCTCAACATCGGGGTCGCCGGTCTCAGCGTCGGCCACGTCATCGCCCACACCCTGGCCGCCCAGGGACTCGCCGGCCGGCTGCGGCTTGCCGACTTCGATCACCTCGAGCTGTCGAATCTGAATCGCGTGCCCGCCACCGTGTTTGACCTCGGGCTCAATAAAGCCCACGTGGCGGCGCGCAGAATCGCCGAACTCGACCCCTACCTCCCGGTCGATGTGTTCGACGCCGGGCTCACCGCCGACACCGTCGAGGCGTTCCTGGACGGACTGGACATCGTCGTCGAAGAGTGCGACTCGCTCGACATGAAGGCGTTGCTGCGCATCGGCGCCCGCGCCCGGCGCGTCCCCGTGCTGATGGCCACCAGCGACCGCGGCATCGTCGATGTCGAACGCTTCGATCACGAACCCGAGCGCCCGATACTGCACGGGGGGCTCGGTCAACTGGACATCGCGCTGCTGCCCGGCATGAGCAGCCGCGAAAAGATCCCCCACATGCTGCGTCACCTCGAGGCCGAACGCCTGTCGCCCCGGGCGGCGGCGTCGCTGATCGAGATCGACCGGTCGCTGTCGACCTGGCCCCAAATGGCCTCCGACGTCGTCGTGGGCGCCTCGGCACTGGCCGAAGCCGTGCGCCGGATCGGGCTGGGCGAAGACCTGAAATCCGGTCGGTGCCGCATCGACATCGGCAGCGCGCTCGACCGACTCGAGGAACCCGACATGGCGCAGCCCGGCCCGGCGACCGCGGCCCAGCGCACCCCGGAGCCGGTCGCCGACACTATCGTCGTCGCCGCGATGCGCGCGCCCTCCGGCGGAAACTCCCAGCCGTGGCATATCGTCGCGGAACCCACCCAGATCACGATCAGCGTTGCGCCCGAGCACACTTCGACCATGGACTCCGGTTTCCGGGGCAGCGCCGTCGCGTTGGGCGCGGCGATGTTCAACGTCAGGATCGCCGCCGCCGCCCGGCGGATGCTCGGCCCGGTGAGCTTCGCCGAGGACGCCAACGGATCCCCCCTGCGGGCGACGATGCAGTTCGACGGCGGCGACGACCCCGCCCTCGCCGATCTGTACGGACCGATGCTGGCCCGCGCGACCAACCGCCACCACGGCACGCCGCAACCACTGCGCACCGACACGATCGAGTTGCTCACCGCCGCCGCCGACCGCGAGGGGGCGCGCCTGCACCTACTCACCCAACAGGACGAGCTGGCCACTGCCGCAGCGATTTTCGCCGAGGCCGACCGCATTCGGTACCTGACACCGCGCCTGCACGCGGAGATGGTCTCGGAACTGCGCTGGCCCGGGGATCGCGACCCCGACACCGGTATCGACGTGCACACCCTCGAACTCGACGCCGGCGACCTGGCACTGCTCGGGGTGTTGCGCCGCCCGGAGGTCATGGCGCGGCTTGCCGAATGGAAAGCCGGAAGCGCGCTGGGCGACGACATGCGAGACCGCGTGCTCACCAGCTCCGCGCTGGCGGTCATCACCGTGACCGGACGCGACCTTCGCGACTACGCCCTGGGCGGGTCGGCGGTCGAGGCGGTGTGGATCCTGGCCCAGCGGGAAGGCCTGAGCGTCCAGCCGCTGTCACCGGTCTTCCTGCACGCGCAAACCAGATCCGATCTGCACGAGATGTCGGCTGCCTTCGCCGACGAATTGCACCAGCAGCAAAGCGATTTCGTGCGCCTTGCCGCGACGCGTCCGGACGAATCCGTTGTGCTGGTATTGCGGCTCACCGTGGCGCCGCCGGCGTCGGTGGCCAGCCGCCGCAGCCTGAGCCGGGTCGACATCCGGCGACGCTGACTCAGCGAAATTGGCCCTTCTGGATGAGGGCGGTGACGGCCTGGTCCCAGCGGTGCAATTCCTGGTCATCGAAAAGCGGCTTGCCCAGGTATCGCTCGATGTGCGGGCGCAGGATCAGCGCTCCGACCCGCAGGATCAGCGGGTTGAGCACCGCCCATTCGGCGTCGAGGTCGGGGCGGGTCAGGCCGTGCTCGGCGAAATGGTCGCGCTGCGCGGTGCTGATGCCGATGAGCCCGTCGAAGATCACCGATGCGACGGCGGCGCGTTCGGCGAGAGCGCGCCCCAGGTAGTCCATGACGAGCGGGTTTTCGGCCATGAGCGCGGTCAGGCGATTCCCGGCCTCGGCGAGCGCATCGGCCGGCAGCCCGGGCAACTCCGCTGACTCCAATCCATCGCTGAGGGTCTGCAGCACGTACTGATCGACGGCGGTGACCAGCGCGGCCTTGGTACCGAAGTAGTGCTGGACCAACCCGGTCGACACACCCGCGGCCTTGGCCACCTTCCCCAGCGAGGTCGCCGCAAACCCGTGGGCGGCGAAACTCTGCAGCGCAGCGTCGCGTATCCGCTCTTCGCGTGACGGCTCTGGCCGCGGTGGCGGCTCGTAAGCAAACAACCGCGGGCGGTCCATTCGTCGAGGATATGCCGCGCCGGGCCTTACATTTGTATGGCGGTACACTACGCACATATGGTGTGGCAATACGATTGCATCGCCGTCCTGCGCGCTTGCGCCTCCCTACCACCACAACGAGGGTGAGTCGCCTTGCCAGATATCACCTACCTGGCTCCTGACGGTTACCTCCCCGGCTACCTCGCGATCCCCGACGGCGACGGCCCGTGGCCTGCCGTCGTCGTCGTGCACGACGCCCTCGGTGTCACCGCGGACTTGAGACGCATCACCGACCGCGTGGCCCGCGAGGGCTACCTGGCACTGGCGCCGGACCTCTACTGGCGCAGCCCCAAATTCAACTGCCTCATCAGCACCGTTCGCGCACATTTCACCAGCACCGGGGCCGCCTACGACGACCTCGTCGCCTCCCGCAACCACCTCGTCGCCAACGACCGGTGCACCGGCAAAGTGGGGCTGGTCGGCTTCTGCATGGGCGCGGGATTCTGCCTGCAACTGGCGCCCCTCGGGCTGTTCGACGCGACCGCACCGGACTACGGGCTGATGGCCAGCAACGTCGAAGCGCTACAGCAATCGTGCCCGGTCGTGGCGAGTTTCGGCGGCGACGACCGCTTCGTCGCGCCCGGCACCGCCAGACTCGGAGCCGTGCTCACCGACGCTGACGTGCCGCGAGACGTCAAGGAGTACCCCAATGTGGGCCACGGCTTCATGAACGACGACCGCAACCCTGCGGTGGTTCGCACCATCGCGAACATGGGTTACTCGGAAGCCGAGGCCGAAGGCGCGTGGCAGCGGATCCTCACCTTTTTCGCCGAGCACCTCACTTAACATGTTGGCCGACAACGGGTTTGGGTGGCCGACAACCCGCCGGCGAACCGGGGCCGATGCGCCCCGGCGGGCACCACCCGGCCCCGCAGCTTGGGTGGGCGGCCGAGCAACATGTTTGTCGATGGCCGTCGGCGGCAATGTTGCAACAGAGGCGAGCGCGTCGGCCGGCCTTCGCGCTCGTCTAGGTCCCGTCGGTTCAGCCCGAGAGCCGACGGGGCCGCCCTCGCTTTCGGGCCCGCTACGGCAATCCGATCGCCTCGCGGATACGGGCAAACCGCCATGTCACCCAGGAGTACCGTGCCCCTATGGACGGCTCGACGGGCGTGTGGATACTGGGCGGCTACCAAAGCGATTTCGCCCGCAACCTCGCCAAAGAGGGCCTCGACTTCGCGTCGTTGACCGCTGAGGTCGTCGAGGGCACGCTCGCCGCGGCGAAGGTGGGCCCCGGCGAGATCGGCGTCGTGCACGTCGGCAATGCGTTCGGCGAGATGTTCGCCCGCCAGGGCCACCTGGGCGCCATGCCGGCCACGGTCTGCGACGGGCTCTGGGATACCCCGGCCTCGCGGCACGAGGCCGCGTGCGCGTCGGGCAGCGTGGCGGCGCTGTCGGCGATCGCCGACTTGCGCTCCGGCGCGTACGACACGGCGCTGGTGGTGGGGATCGAGCTGGAGAAGACCGTCCCCGGTGACACCGCCGCCCAGCACCTTGGTGCCGCCGCGTGGACTGGACACGAGGGCGACGGCGCTCGCTACCTGTGGCCGTCGATGTTCGCCGAGATCGCCGACGAGTACGACCGGCGCTTCGGCCTGGACGACACACACCTGCGGGCCATCGCGCAACTGAACTTCGCCAACGCGCGGCGCAACCCCCGCGCCCAGACGCGCGGGTGGACGGTCCCCGATCCCATCACCGACGACGACGCGGCCAACCCGGTCACCGAGGGCCGGCTGCGCCGCTTCGACTGCAGCCAGATGACCGACGGCGGCGCGGGCCTGGTTCTGGTCAACGACACCTACCTGCGCGACCACCCCGACGCGCGGCCGATGGGCCGCATCGACGGCTGGGGACATCGCACCGTCGGGCTGGGCCTGCGCCAGAAGCTGGACCGCGTCCGCGACGATCCCCGGGAGAATTATGTGCTGCCGCATGTGCGCTCGGCCGTCCTCGACGCCCTGCGCCGCGCCCGGATGACCCTCGACGACCTCGACGGGTTCGAGGTGCACGACTGCTTCACCCCCAGCGAATACCTGGCCATCGACCACATCGGGCTGACCGGACCGGGCGAGTCGTGGAAGGCCATCGAAAACGGCGAGCTTGAGATCGGCGGCCGGCTGCCGATCAATCCCAGCGGCGGGCTGATCGGCGGCGGCCACCCCGTGGGGGCTTCCGGCGTGCGGATGCTGCTCGATGCGGCCAGGCAGGTCAGCGGCGGCGCCGGCGACTACCAGGTCGAGGACGCGCGGCGGTTCGGCACCCTGAACTTCGGCGGCAGCACCGCCACCACCGTCAGCTTCGTCGTGGGCGCAACCGAGGGTTCGTGACCATGGATGTTCAGATCGTCGGCAAGTTCCTGTCCACCCTGCCCGAGGACGACGACCATCCCTACCGCACCGGCCCCTGGCAGCCCCAGACCACCGAGTGGGACGCCGACGACCTGATCGCCGTCGAAGGCGAAATCCCCCACGATCTCGACGGCGTCTACCTGCGCAACACCGAGAACCCGCTGCACCCGGCCTTCCAGACCTATCACCCGTTCGACGGTGACGGCATGGTGCACGTGGTCGGCTTCCGCGACGGAAAAGCCTTCTACCGCAACCGCTTTGTCCGCACGGACGGATTCCTGGCGGAGAACGAGGCCGGCGAGCCGCTGTGGCCCGGACTGGCCGAGCCCGTTCAGCTGGCCAAACGGGAACGGGGCTGGGGCGCCCGCACCCGGATGAAGGACGCGTCGAGCACCGACGTCATCGTCCACCGGGGCGTCGCGCTCACCAGCTTCTACCAGTGCGGCGACCTGTACCGGGTCGACCCGTACTCGGCCGACACGATCGGCAAGGCGAGCTGGAACGGGCGATTCCCCGTCGACTGGGGCGTGTCGGCGCACGCGAAGGTCGACGGCAAAACCGGCGAGCTGCTGTTCTTCAACTACAGCAAGCAGGAACCGTACCTGCGCTACGGCGTGGTCGACGAAAGCGACGACCTGGTGCACTACGTCGACGTCCCGCTGCCCGGGCCGCGGTTGCCGCACGACATGGCGTTCACCGAAAACTACGTGGTTCTCAACGATTTCCCGTTGTTCTGGGATCCGCGGCTGCTCGAGCACGACGTACACCTGCCGCGGTTCTACCCCGACATCCCGTCGCGCTTCGCGGTGCTGCCGCGCCGGGGCGCAACCGAGGACATCCGCTGGTTCGAGGCGGACCCGACCTTCGTGCTGCATTTCGTCAACGCCTACGAAGACGGCGACGAGATCGTGCTCGACGGCTTCTTCGAGGGCGACCCCCAGCCGCTGGACGCCGGGGGAACGAAGTGGGACAAGCTTTTTCGCTTCCTGGCGCTGGATCGCCTGCAGACCCGGTTGCACCGGTGGCGATTTAACCTGGTCACCGGTGCGGTGAAAGAGCAGCGGCTCTCGGAGTCCATCACCGAGTTCGGCGCCATCAATCCCGACTACGCCACGCGCGGCCACCGCTACACCTACGCCGCGACCGGCAAGCCGGGCTGGTTTTTGTTCGACGGCCTGGTCAAGCACGACGTGCTCACGGGCGGCCAGGAGTCCATCGCGTTCGGCGACGGCGTCTACGGGAGCGAGACCGCGATGGCGCCACGGGTCGGCGCGACCGGTGAGGACGACGGCTACCTGGTCACCCTCACCACCGACATGAACGCCGACGCCTCCTACTGCTTGGTCTTCGACGCCGCCCGCATCGGCGACGGCCCGGTGTGCAAACTTCAACTGCCGGAACGTATTTCCAGCGGCACGCATGCCACCTGGGCTTCCGGGAGCCAGCTGCGGCGCTGGCACACCGCGGAGTCGGCGGCCGGCGCGATCGGGCTGTGACCGTGTACCCGAGTTCGGGGCGCCGTAATACGCATTGGCCCGCGCAGTTGGCGTCGATCGGCGCCATCCGCTTTGCCCGGCGCACATCGAACTTCGCGGAAACGGTGCGGTTCTACCGCGAGCTGGTGGGGCTGCCGCTCTACGAGACCTTCGAGGCCAGCTACGGCAGCAACGGTGCCATCTTCGGCCTGCCCAGCTGGAACCTGACGCTCGAGATCGTCGAGTCGGCCGAGCCCGTCGCCGACGACCAGCACGAGCAGCTGTGCCTGTATTTTCCCGATCAGCAGGCGCAGCGGGCGGCCACCGAACGCCTTCGTGCCGCCGGCCTGGACCCGGTGGCGCAGCACCCGTACTGGGCGGCGACCGGCGCGGTCACCTATCGCGACCCGGACGGCCGCGAAGTCGTGCTCGCGCCCTTCGTGTTCGGCGTCAACGAGCCCGAGGGCAGCGGCACGTCGGGCCGGCACGAGTTCCCGTCGGCGTGAGACCTCACCGGCCCGTCCGGCCGGAAGCCAGCGCGGCGATTACCGCCGCGACCGAGCACGCCACCGCGCAGGCCGCGCCCACGGCACCGACGTAGAGGCCGTATTCGGCAGATACCTGCGGGTTGACGTTGAGGTTGTAGTACCACACCGTGAGCCCCGCGATCAGCAGCGAAACCACCAGCGCCGCAACCGAAGCGAGTCGCACAGACAGGCCGCGGCCCACCATCGCCCCGGCCACCAGCAGCGTCGAGGACAGCAACACGATGAGCTGTCCCGCGCCGAATCCCCTCGGTAGTTCCAGGTTGCCGTGCGTGCCCCCGATCGCGCTGGCCCAGCCCCCGCCGTTGACCGCCGTCGTCAGCCACGGCAGCCACGTGCTGGCCGAGATGAGCAGCGCGAAAAACGCCACCAACCAACCAGGACGCGGCCGCCACATCATGATTGCGAGATTAGCCGACCTGGGCCGTCGCCCGTGCGTCCCTCGCGGGCCGAGGGCGTATGTGACCACCCGCCGCGCCGGTCCCCCGCCGGCTGGCGCCGACCCGAAAACTCATCGGCCGAGGTGATCAGCGGCCGCGATGCCCGTTCATACCGGGATCGGGCTTGGTGAACACGGTGACGAAATTCTGCAGCGATTGATTGATGTCGCCGCGCAGCGCGGCGGCGACGATCATCCCGATCGGACCGAACAGGGCCGGACCACCGAGGTGCACGTCGAAGCTGACCACGGAGCCGTCGTCCTTGGGCTGCACCTTGGCGATCAGCTTGACCTTGACCCCGCCGACGCCATCGCCGTTGAGCGTCATGCCTTCCGGCGGCTTGTAGCGCACCACAGTCCACCTGATCCGGTTGTACATGCCCTTGACCTCGACGATCGACTCGACGACCGTCCCCTTGTCGATGTCGTCGGGCAACGTGCTGCGCCAGACCCGATGGATGGTCAGCCATTGGTTGTACCGGGACAGGTCGGAGGCGTACTTCCACGCCACCTCCGGGGGCAGCGGAACGTCGATGGATCCGGAGAGTTTTGCCATGCGTTCAGCCCTGCGGCTCCCCCTCGGCCGAGGCAGCCTTCTTGGCCTCTTCCTGCACCTTGTGGATGGTGTCGGAGTACTTGCCCTGCGTCTTGTCGTCGACGAATTCACCGGCCTTGTCGATCGCCATCCCGACCTTGTCGGCGTTCTGCGACAACAGATCTTTCGCTTTGTCCAGGAATCCCATGTTGCTGTCCTTCCCCGAGGATTCCCCGGAATCCTACTTTGCGACCTGCGCCGGCCCGCGCCACAGTCGCGGCTGCACACCCAGCGCCCTGGCCCGGATCCACCACGTTGCCTCGATCGCGGCGGCGCCCACCAAGCCGATGCCCAGCGCGATCGAGGTGACCGCCACGTTCGACGGGTCGAGCAGGAACTTCTGTTGCGCCAGCGGCAGGCTGAAGATCACCACGTACGCCAGGCCGGAGGCGACGACCAGCGCCACCCGCCACCATTGGTAGGGGCGCGCCGCCACCGCGAGCACCCATAGCGCGCACACCAACAACGTGATCAGCGCCGCCGTCGACGCCTGGTCCTGTTGCCGAAACGGCGCGTGGCGGCCGTGGTAGGCAACCAGGTAGGAAACGAATGTCGCGATGCCGACGACGAGCCCGGACGGCAGCGCCGACGTCAACACGCGGCGCACGAAGCCCGGGTAGGCGCGTTCGGTGTTTGGCGCCAGCGACAGGATGAACGACGGGATCCCGATCGTGAACCATGCCGCGATCGTCACGTGGATCGGCTGAAACGGATACAGCAGGGGGTCCACCCCGAGCGGTTTGGAGAACAGGCACTCGATGCCCACGAACAGCGCCAGCAGCACCGAGTACACCGTCTTGGTCAAAAACAGGCTGGCGACCCGCTCGATGTTGCCGATCACCCGCCTGCCCTCGCCGACGACATACGGCAGCGTGGCAAACCTGTTGTCCAGCAAGACGATCTGCGCAACCGCGCGCGACGCCGGGCTGCCGGCCCCCATCGCGACGCCGATGTCGGCGTCCTTGAGGGCCAGCACGTCGTTGACGCCGTCGCCGGTCATCGCCACGCTGTGGCCACGCGATTGCAGCGCGCGCACGATGGCCCGCTTCTGGTCCGGCCGCACCCGCCCGAAGGTGGTGGCGCTCTCCAGGGTGTCGGCCAGGCGCGCCGGGTCGGCCGGCAGCCGGCGCGCGTCCAGGGTATCGCCGTGCAGGCCCAGCTTGCCGGCGACCGCGCCCACCGACACCGCGTTGTCGCCGGAGATCACCTTGACCGAAACACCCTGGGCCGCGAAGTAGTTCAGCGTGTCGCGGGCGTCGGGCCGCACCTTCTGCTCGAGCACCACCAGCGCGACCGGGGCGACCGCGCCGGGCGCGTCCGGGTGATCCACCGGCACCTCGGCGCGACCCAATAGCAGGACCCGCAACCCCTGGGCGCCGATCCGCTCCGCCCGTTCGGCGGCCTCCGACGCGGGCTCCAGCAGTACGTCGGGCGCGCCGATCACCCAATCGCCGTGAGCGCCGAAAGACACCCCGCTCCACTTGGTGGCGGACTTGAAAGGCGCAGTGGCGGTGGGCATCCAATCGGGTGGCCGGCCGAAGGTCTCGGCGATCGCCCGCATGCTCGCGTTGGGCCGCGCGTCGGCCGCCGCCAGGGCGGCCAGCGCGTCGGCGACCGTTTCCGGGTGCGCGGCCAGCTCTTGGACGTCCGACACCCGCATCCCGCTTTCGGTCAGCGTGCCGGTCTTGTCGGCGCACACCATGTCGACCCGCGCCAAGCCCTCGATGGCGGGCAGTTCCTGCACCAGGCATTGCCGTTGGCCCAACCGGACGACCCCGACCGCGAACGCCACCGACGTCAGCAGCACCAGGCCTTCGGGCACCATGGGCACCAGCGCGCCGACCGTCCGCAGCACGGACTGCCGCCATCCCGCATGAGTGGTGAAGAACTGCGTGTAGATCGTCAGCAGGCCGGCGGGCACCAACAGGTAGGTGACGAACTGCAGAATCCGGTTGATCCCGTTGCGCAGTTCGGATTTCACCAGCGTGAACTTGCTCGCCTCCTCGGCGAGCTTGGCGGCATAGGCCTGCGGACCGACTTTGGTCGCGCGGTAGGCGCCGGTGCCGGTGACGACGAAGCTGCCCGACATCACCGCGTCGCCCGGGGCTTTGGTGATCGGGTCCGCCTCGCCGGTCAGCAGCGACTCGTCGACCTCGAGGTTGTCCTCCTCGACGACGTCGCCGTCGACGACGATCTGATCGCCGGGGCCGAGCTCGATGATGTCGTCGAGCACGACCTCGTCCGGCGGCAGTGTCCGGGTCCCGGATCGCCTGCGCACCAACGGTTTCGCCTGCCCGATGATCGCCAGCGTGTCCAGCGTCTGCTTGGCCCTGATCTCCTGGACCATGCCGATGACGCTGTTGGCGACGATGAGCAGGCCGAACAGGCCGTTGATCGCCGAGCCGGTTGTCAGCACGATCAGCAGCAATGCGCCCAGGATCGCGTTGATCCGGGTGAACACGTTGGCCCGGACGATCGCCGTGATGCTGCGGGTCGCGCGTTGCGGGACGGCGTTGCTCTTGCCGTCGGCTATCCGTTGGGCCACCTCGGCATCGCTCAGGCCCGCTGTCATCGGGTGAAGGTTCCCAGCTTGTCGGAGTCGAAGTACTCGAGGTTGAGCGCGGAGGCCGGTGATCCGGAAAAGGTGGCCTTGGAAATGGTTCCGGGCGGGGCGTTTTCGTTCGTCAGCGCGAAGGTGAAGGTGTCGCCGTCCCAGTGCGCCAGGGTGAACGTCTGACTTCTCGGCCCCAGCGACAACTGCAGCGCGCCATCGTGTTCGGCCACCACGGCCGGACCCCAGTAGTCGCTGGCGTAGACGCCGGCGTACTCACCGAGCGGCCTGGGCGGAGCCGGGTTGGCCGGGGGCGACTTGCCGACCAGCGAACCTTCTGGGTTGTTCATCCAGCCGATCGCCTGCTTGTACAGCTCGGCCCAGTTTTCGCGAATCTGCCCGTACTGCAGCAGATCCATGAATTCCGCGGTCAGGGTTTCCGGCACGCCGATGGGTGCGGCGTTGGTGAGCGCGATGATGCCCACGTCCTCCGACGGCATCACCACGAAGTTGGTCGCGGCGCCCAGGGAAAAGGCGCCGGAATGGCTGTACTGGGTGCGCCCCGACGAGGTCACCGACACGTTGAAACCGTATCCGTAGAAGCCCGATCGCGCCTTCGGCGTCGTCGCCGGCACTGAAACGACCTGCGCGGTGGTGGCGGGCAGCAGCGCTTCCGGGGAAGCGATGCGCCGGCCGTTGTAAGTTCCGTTGCCCAGCAGCATGTTCAGCCAGCGCGCCATGTCGTTGACCGACGAACTCACCCCACCCGCGGGCGTCTGCGGATCCGGGTTCCGCTGGAAGCGCGGCTCCCATCTGTCGCCGACCTTGACGTGGCTGACGGCGCGGTCGGCCCTGGCCAGGAAGTCGGCGAAGCGCGAACTCGTGGCGGCCATCCCCAGCGGGCGGTACAGCGCCTCGTCCGATAGCTGGTCCCACGGCTTGGCCGCGGCGGCCGCCACCGTCTCGGCCGCGGCGGTAACCCCGAAATTGGTGTAGGCGTAGCTGCTGCGAAACGGGTTGAGCGGCAGGTACTTCAGGCGTTCGAGCACCTGGCGACGGTCGTAACCCAGGTCCTCCAGCTTGTCACCGGCGTGGTCGGGCAGCCCCGAACGGTGCGCATACAGGTCGGCGACGGTCAGGTGGCCGGTGACATACGGGTCACCCAGCGCGAACCACGGCAGCCGGGACACCACGGGGGTATCCCAGCCGATGACGTTGTCGGTGACCTCGTGCGCGACCACCGTCGCACCGACCGACTTGGACACCGAGGCCAACTGGAAGACGGTGTCGGCGCCGACTTTATTGTCCGCAGCGTCGCCCTTGCCGGCATCCCGGACGCCGAAACCTTTGGCGTATAACGTTTTTCCACCGTGCACGACGGCGACGGCCATGCCGGGGATGCCGGTGCTCTTCATCAGGTCGCCGACCAGCCCGTCGAGCTTTCCAACCGCGTCGTCGATGCGTCCGGCGGGGATCGCCAGGCCCGACACCTCGTTGGGGGGCGCACCGGGCGCCGGGCCGGACGCCGACGGCTCGGACCTGCAACCCGTCAGCGCAAGCAAGGCCGCCGCCAGGGCCGCCACCGCGCGTTTCGTCATGGCCGCCAACTCTAACGTCAGCTAGAGCCGCCACCACGGGTTGAATCTGCGGGGCGCGGCGGGGTCGATGCGTTGTCCGGGTGCCGGCACCGCCACCTCGACCCGCGCGGGGTCCGCCGCGGCCAGCAGGCGCTCGACGGGCTCGGCCCACGGGTGGGGCGCCAGCCGGAAGGTCCCCCAGTGGATGGGCACCAGCAGTCCCGACCCCGCATCGGTGATGTCCAGATGGGCGCGCACCGCCTCTTCGGGGTTCATGTGGATATCCGGCCACGCCGTGTTGTAGGCGCCGATGGGCAGCAGGGTCAGGTCGAACGGGCCGTGGTCGGCCCCGATCTCCGCGAAGCTCTTGGTGTAGCCGGTGTCGCCGCCGAAGTAGGCGCGATGCTGCGGGCCGCAAAAAACCCAGGACGCCCACAGCGTGTTGTTGCGGTCGAAGAAGCGGCCCGAAAAGTGCCGCGCGGGCTTGCAGATCACGGTGAGCTCGTCGAGCTTGGTGCCCTGATTCCAGTCGAGTTCGACGATGCGGTGTTCGGGAATTCCCCACGCGCGCAGGTGGGCGCCGACGCCGAGCGGCACGAAGAACGGGGCCCGCTGGGTGTGCGCCAGCGCCAGGACGGTGTCGAGGTCGAGGTGGTCGTAGTGGTCGTGGCTGATCACCACCGCGTCGACGGCGGGCAGCCCATCCAGTTGCACCGGCGGCGGATGCAGCCGCTGGGGCCCGACGATGTCCGACGGCGAGCATCGGTCGCTCCACACCGGGTCGGTCAGCACGCGGTAGCCGTCGATCTCGAGCAGCGCCGTCGAGTGGCCGAACCAGCTCACGGCGAGCCGGCTGGGCTCGCGGTCGAAGATTTCCGGCGCGGCCAGCGGGATCGGCACCTTCGGCCGGCTGCCGCCGCGCCCGCCCAGCAGCTCGTACACGATCAGCTGCAGCTGCTCGCGATCCATCTTGTACAGCGTGGCGGGATCGAGATTGACGAAGACGCCGTCGGAGTAGTGCGGCGACGCTTCCGTCACCGCGCGGATCGAGGCGGACGTCGCACCGAGGGCGGCCGGCGTGCCGTGCAGCGCGCGCAACAACCAACCGCCCGCCGCCAGCGACGCCGTGCCCGCGGCCAGTCGCAGCGCCCCCCGCGGCATGGTCGTCAGGCTCCCAGGAATTTCGGTGGCCGCTTCTCCACGCGCGCGACCTGCGCTTCGATGACGTCCTGGCTGGCCCAGGCCTTGTCGAAGAGCTCCTTGTGCTCGGGCCAGGCCTCCTCGATGGAGCCGTCGTCGTTGAGCACCCGCTTGGCGTGCTGTATCGCCAGCGGGGCCAGGCCCGCGATCTCGGTGGCCCAGGCCTGCGCGTCGGCCAGCGCCCCGATGCGGTTGACCATCCCGGTCTGCAGCGCCACGTCGGCGGTGAGCTTGTCCGCGGCCAGCAGCATCGCGCGGGCCCGCCCGTGGCCGACCAGCGTGGACAGCCTGCGGATGCTCCAGTTGTCAAGGGCCAGGCCGTATTTCGACGTCGGAAACTGGAAAAACGCGTCGGCCACGGCGACACGCAGATCGCATTGCATGGCCAGCTGCAGACCGGCACCGATGGCGGGGCCGTTGATGAAGCCGATCACCGGCACCGGGGCCGCGTCCATGACCTTGTGCAGCTCGATGAGCCGGTCGGGATAGTCGGCGGCGAAGGCGTCCCCGGACAGGTCCGCGCCCGCGCAGAACACCGTGCCCTGCCCCGTCAGCACCATCGCGCGGGTCGACCCGTCGGCGCCGGCCTTCTGGATCGCCTCCCGCAGCTCGTCGACGAGCTGGGAATTCAGGGCATTGCGGCGCTCGGGGCGCTGCAGCTCGATGGTCATCACGGCTTCGGTCTGGGTCACACCGATCATCCGCCCAGCTTATATATGGTCGGTTGGTGACTCGTATCACGACCGAACAGCTGCGCGAGGCCGTGCTCGACGAGGGCTCCTTCGTCAGCTGGGACACCGATCCGATGGCACTCCCGGTGTCCGAGTCCTACGCGCGGGAGCTGGCCGGCGCGCGAGCCGCCACCGGCCGCGACGAAGCGGTGCTGACCGGCGAGGGCCGCATCTTCGGGCGCCGGGTGGCGGTGGTGGTCTGCGAGTTCGACTTCCTGGGCGGGTCGATCGGGGTGGCCGCGGCCGAACGGATCACCGCCGCGGTGGAACGCGCCACCGCCGAGGGGCTGCCCCTGCTGGCGTCGCCCTGCTCGGGCGGCACCCGCATGCAGGAGGGCACGGTCGCGTTCCTGCAGATGGTGAAGATCGCCGCGGCCGTCACCCTGCACAGGCGGGCGCACCTGCCCTACCTGGTCTACCTGCGCCACCCGACCACCGGCGGGGTGTTCGCCTCGTGGGGCTCGCTGGGCCATGTCACCCTCGCCGAGCCGGGCGCGCTGATCGGCTTCCTCGGCCCGCGCGTGTACGAGCTGCTCTACGGCGAACCCTTCCCGGCCGGCATCCAGACCGCGGAGAACCTGCACCGGCACGCGGTGATCGACGCCGTCGTCGCGCTCGACGCGCTACGCGAAACGCTGGATCGGGCGCTGCGGGTCATCGCCGACCCGCCCGGGCCGCTGACCCCGTCGCCGGCGCCGGAACCGGCCGCCCGAGAAGGCACAGCGCCGGCGTGGGAGTCCGTGGTCGCGTCGCGGCGGCCGGACCGCCCCGGTGTCGCCCATCTGCTGCGCCACGGCGCCACCGACTGCGTGCTGTTGTCCGAAGCGGCGACCACGCTGCTGGCACTGGCCCGGTTCAACGGACAGCCCGCCGTGGTCCTCGGCCAGCAGCGCGTCGCGGGAGGGCTCGTCGGGCCCGCGGCGCTACGCGAGGCCCGGCGCGGCATGGCGCTGGCCGCCGGGCTGCGCTTGCCGCTGGTCCTGCTCATCGACGCCGCCGGGCCTGCGCTGTCGGCCGAGGCCGAGGAGGGAGGGCTGGCCGGCCAGATCGCGCAATGCGTGGCCGAGCTCGTCACGCTCGATACCCCGACGGTGTCGGTACTGCTGGGCCAGGGCAGCGGCGGCCCGGCGCTGGCGATGGTGCCCGCCGATCGCGTGCTGGCCGCGCTGCACGGCTGGCTGGCGCCGCTGCCGCCGGAGGGCGCCAGCGCCATCGTCTACCGCGACACCGACCACGCCGCCGAACTCGCTGCGGCCCAAGGCATTCGGTCGGCCGACCTGCTGGCGTCCGGAATCGTCGATGCCGTGGTGCGCGAGCATCCCGACGCCGCCGACGAACCGGTCGAGTTCGCTCGGCGATTGGCGGCCGCCATCGCCGCCGAGGTGCACGCGCTGCGCGAGGTACCCGCCGGCGACCGGCTCGCGGCGCGGTTGCGCCGCTACCGCCACGTCGGTTTGCGCTGAGCAGAGGCAGACTCGCAGCAAAATCGCGGGTTTTGTGCGATTCTGCGTCTCCTCGCGCAGTGCTCGCGCCTCCCACCCCGATGCGCGACTATCCGGCAAAATGGGCCGCATGGACACTGGTCCCACCTCGCCCCGGGTTTTGGTCGTCGACGACGACTCCGACGTGCTCGCCTCGCTGGAACGTGGTTTGCGCCTGTCCGGATTCGAGGTGTCGACGGCGGTCGACGGCGCCGAGGCGCTGCGCAGCGCCACCGAGACGCGCCCCGACGCGATCGTGCTCGACATCAACATGCCCGTCCTGGACGGTGTCAGCGTCGTCACGGCGCTCCGGGCCATGGACAACGACGTGCCGGTCTGTGTGCTCTCGGCGCGCAGTTCGGTCGACGACCGGGTGGCGGGCCTGGAGGCCGGCGCCGACGACTACCTGGTCAAGCCGTTCGTGCTGGCCGAGTTGGTCGCGAGGGTGAAGGCGCTGCTGCGCCGCCGCGGCGCCACCGCGACGTCGTCGTCGGAAACCATCACCGTCGGTCCGCTCGAGGTGGACATCCCCGGCCGGCGGGCGCGGGTCAACGGCGTCGACGTCGACCTGACCAAGCGGGAGTTCGATCTGCTCGCGGTGCTGGCCGAGCACAAGACCGCTGTGCTGTCCCGCGCGCAGCTGCTGGAGTTGGTGTGGGGATACGACTTTGCCGCCGACACCAACGTCGTCGACGTGTTCATCGGATACCTGCGCCGCAAGCTGGAGGCCAACGGCGGCCCCCGCCTGCTGCACACCGTTCGCGGAGTAGGGTTCGTGCTGCGAATGCAGTGATCATGAAGCGGCTATGAATTTCCTGTCCCGGATCTTCGCCCGTACGCCTTCGCTACGGACCCGCGTGGTGGTGGCGACGGCCATCGGCGCCGCGATCCCCGTGCTCATCGTGGGCATCGTGGTGTGGGTGGGAATCACCAACGACCGCAAGGAGCGCCTGGACCGCCGCCTCGACGAGGCCGCGGGTTTCGCGATCCCCTTCCTGCCGCGCGGCCTGGACGAAATCCCCCGTTCGCCCAACAACCGCGACGCCATCATGACGATCCGGCGCGGCGACCAGGTCAAGTCCAATTCCGACGTCACCCTGCCGAAGCTGGGCGCCGACTACGCCGATACCTACATCCGCGGGGTGCGCTACCGGGTGCGCACGGTGGAGATCCCCGGCCCGGAGCCGTCCTCGCTTGCCGTGGGTGCGACGTATGACACCACCATCGCCGAGACCAACAACCTGCATCGCCGGGTTTTGCTGATTTGCGGGTTTGCCATCGGCGCGGCGGCCGTGTTCGGCTGGCTGCTGGCCGCGTTCGCGGTGCGCCCGTTCAAACAGCTCGCCCAGCAGACGCGGCTGATCGACGCGGGCGACGAGGCGCCGCGGGTCGAAGTGCACGGCGCGACCGAGGCCATCGAAATCGCCGAGGCGATGCGGGGCATGCTGCAACGCATCTGGGACGAGCAGAACCGCACCAAAGAGGCGCTCGCCTCGGCGCGCGACTTCGCCGCGGTGTCCTCCCACGAGTTGCGCACGCCGTTGACCGCGATGCGGACCAACCTCGAGGTGCTGTCCACGCTGGATCTGCCCGACGACCAACGCAAGGAAGTGCTCAACGACGTCATCCGCACCCAGTCGCGGATCGAGGCCACCCTGACCGCCCTGGAGCGGCTGGCCCAGGGCGAGCTGTCGACCTCCGACGATCACGTGCCCGTCGACATCACCGAGCTACTCGACCGCGCCGCGCACGACGCCATGTGGGTCTACCCCGACCTCGATGTTTCTCTGGTGCCATCGCCCACCTGCATCATCGTGGGGCTGCCCGCGGGACTGCGCCTCGCCGTGGACAACGCGATCGCCAACGCGGTCAAACACGGTGGCGCGACGCGGGTTCAGCTGTCGGCAGTCAGCTCGCGAGCCGGGGTGGAGATCGCGGTCGACGACAACGGCAGCGGGATTCCGGAGGCGGAGCGCGAGGTGGTGTTCGAGCGGTTCTCCCGCGGGTCGACGGCCTCGCATTCGGGGTCGGGCCTGGGCTTGGCCCTGGTGGCCCAGCAGGCCCACCTGCACGGCGGAACGGCTTCGCTCGAGGACGGCCCGCTGGGCGGCGCGCGGCTGCTGCTGCGCATCCCGGCCCCGCACTAGCGGCCTATCGCCGAGGAGTCACTTCCGGGAGCTCTTGCGCCACGGCGTGAAATGCGCCCGCACAGCCGATTCCTCGTCCTTGAACCAGACCTGGGCCACGGTCGGGTCGTAGGTCGGATCGTCGGGGGTGTAGTAGAGCCGGGTGTCCGAACGGCCCTTCACCAGCCATCCCGCCGGTCCGCCGCCGTCCGGGGTGGCGCGAGCCGAACCCGGACCGTAGGGCTCGTACGGCAAGACCGGCATCCTTCCCGTGGGCGCCTCGTTGGCGGCCGGCATCCGCTTCATCGGGGGACGCTGGACGGCCTTCTTGGCGGGCCGACCCTTGGCGGGTGGCGCCTTTCGCGGCGGCACCTTCTTGCCGGGCGGGAGTTTCCTCGGCGGCACTTTGCGCGCGCCCGGAATCTTTTTGGCGGGTTGGGAGGGTGGGCGGGCCTTCCGCGGCGGCGCCTTCTTCGCGGCGGGGCGCTTAACCGCCGTCGGCTCTTCGGCGGCCGGCGCCTTCTTCGGCCGGAATCGCCTGAGGAATGAAAACCTGCTTCGGGGAGGCTGTTTCGCGACGGCAGCCGTCGCGTCCTCGTCGGCGACGGGGATGTTGATCGTGTCAAAGTCTTGCTCGACGGGGATCGCGGTTGTCGGCTGATCGATGACGGGGATCTCCATCGTCGGCAACTCCTGCTCGACGGGGATCTCGGTCGTCTCGAACTCTTGCTCGGCCGGGAACGCCATCGCAGACGGCTCCGGCTCGGCAGCGATCTCCGTCTTTACCGGCTCCGGCCCGACCGGCTCGGGCTCGACCGGCGCCTCCGGCTCCGGCTCGGCAGCGACCTCCACCTCGACCGCCTCCGACTCGTCGGGGACTTCCGCCTCCAGCGGCTCGGCAGCGTCCTCCGCCTCCTCCTCCGACTGGACCGCAGCCTCGGCCTCCACCTGCTCCGGCTCGACGGGAACCTCCGTCGCTACAGCTTCCGGTTCGTCGGGGACTTCCTCCTCCAACGCCTCCGGCTCATCGGGCATTTCCGGCGTCGGGAGTTCCTGTTCGACGGGAATCCTGGTCGTCAACAAATCATGCACAACGCGAGATTCGGCCGGCTGCGACTCCTGCTCGAGGGTGGTCTCCGTCGGCGGTGTCTCCTGCTCGCCGGAAACCTCCGTCACCGTCGGCTCGGGCTCGTCGGGGATTTCCGGCGTCGGCAGTTCCTGTTCGACGGGAATCCTGGTCGTCAACAAATCATGCACAACGCGAGATTCGGCCGGCTGCGGCTCCTGCTCGAGGGTGGTCTCCGTGGGCGCCGACTCCTGCTCGACGGGGAGTTCCGTCGCCACCGGCTCCATCTCGGCCGGGAACTGCGTCGTCGACGGTTCGGGCTCGACGGGGACGACCATGGTCGGGCGCTCGTCTTCGGCCGGGCCGGTCACGAAGAACTCGTACGGCGGCGGAACCTTCGTCGTGGGCGGCACACGCACTTCACCCGCCTCAGCGGCGGAGCCGTTCGGGCGCACCTCGACCGGCACCTGGCGTTTGACCCGGCGCAGCGTCAGCGCGAGCGTCAACCCCAGCCCGGTCACAAAGGACACGGCGAAAAGCCACCAGTGCACGTAGTTCATCGCTGCCCGCCAATCTCACGCCCGGCCGAAACGACGGGAACTTCTTCCACGGTGACCCGCTTGTTCAAGATGTTGGCGACCACCCGGGCGACGGCCGAGCCCACGAGAAACGCGAGCAGGTACCACAACCACTGGATCACGAAATCCATGTGCCGGATCTCCTTAACTGACAACGATTTCGACGCGGCGATTCTTGGCGCGACCATCGGGCGTGTCATTGGGGGCCACCGGGTTGACCGACCCGAGCCCCTTGACCACCAACTGGGAAGCGGCAACGCCGTGGGCAACAAGGAAGTCGGCAACCCGTTGGGCCCGCTGGCTGCTCAGCGGAAGGTTGACCGCCTCGGTGCCGGATGTATCGGTGTAGCCGTTGATCGTCGCGTGCGCGGTCGGGCATGCCCTGAGCCTGTCCGACACCTGGGTCAGCATCTGCGTGTCGGCCGGTGTCAGGCTCAGGCCATCGTTGCCGAAGGTAATCGGCCCACCCGTCGCGGCATTGATCGCCGCTTGCAGGTCGGCGCACGGCCCGCCCGGCGGCGCCGGTACCGGCGCGTTAACCGCAAGCTTGTCAACGACGTTCAGGTTGGACCAGGTGCGTACCGCCTCCTGGCTGACGGTGTCCTTCTGGGCCTGGGATGCGGCGGTGCCCGCCAGGGTGATCGTGTTTCCGTAGACGGTCAGGCTGAAGTCGGGCATCGAGGAGCCGTCCTTGAAAATTGGTGCGGCCTTTGAGAAATCGAGCGCATCGACGTTGGGGTTGATGTGCAGCTCGTCGACGACGTTGACGCCTGGCGGCAGTGAGCCATTGAGCGCCTTCAGCAAGGCGGCCTTGGCGGAGTCGTCGGGAAGCTCCCCGCTGAGCGTAAAATCGTTGCCGCTGCGAGCGATTGACAGCGGCGCCAGGGACAACGTGGAAACCCCGGGCTTGCCCGTCGGCGCCAGCGTCGCGACCGCATCGGACGGTCCGGCGGCTGACGGCTGTCGATCCAGCCCGGCGGAGCCGATCGTCGCGATCAACAATGGAATGACCACCACAGCAATCAGCCAGGGCGGGCCCGCCGGCCGCCGAGGCGGCTCCGCAGCCCGCAGCGCATCGACGCCTGCGGCGTCCTGCCGCAAACCCGAGCCCACCCCCGCTGTTGCCATCCCCTCGTTTTCCTCTCCGAGACTTGCCCGTCGTGCAGGCGATATGCAGCCTACCGAGTCGGCGCCGCGGCACCCGTCAAGTCGGGCACACTGGAGCGATGGGCAACGGCAACAAACCAACCGACAGCGAAACCCTGGCATACATCCGCGGGCTGGTCGCCGAGGAAAAGTCCCTGCGCGAGCGGCTGCAGCGCGGCGACATCGGCACCTCCGAGGAGCAGGATCACCTGCGTCGGGTGGAGGTCGAACTCGACCAATGCTGGGACCTGCTGCGTCAGCGCCGGGCACTGCGCGAAAGCGGCGGTGACCCGCGCGAGGCCGAGGTGCGGGCGCCCGACCAGGTCGAGGGTTACCTGAGCTGAACGGGCGCGCGGCCGACCCCGACGCCTTCGACGCCATAGTCATAGGCGGCGGCCACAACGGGCTGGTCGCGGCCGGTTATCTGGCCCGGGCGGGCCTTCGGGTGCGGTTGCTGGAGCGGCTGGGGCACGTGGGTGGCGCCGCGGTGTCGGCGCAGGCGTTCGACGGGGTCGGCGTCCGGGTGTCGCGGTACTCCTACCTGGTAAGTTTGCTGCCCTCGCGCATCGTCGACGACCTGGGTGCCGACGTGCGGCTGGCCGGCCGGCCGTATTCGTCCTACACCCCGGACCCCGCTACCGGCGGCCGGCGCGGACTGCTCGTCGGGCGTCCCGATACGTTCGCCGCCGTCGGGGCCGCCGGCGACGAGCACGGTTTCGCCGCGTTCTACCAGCGCTGCCGCCTGGTGACCGGAAAGCTCTGGCCGACGCTGCTCGAGCCGCTGCGCACCCGCGATCAGGCCCGCCGGCACGTCATCGACGGCGGCGATCCCGGCGCGGCGACCGCGTGGCGGGCCATGGTCGACGAGCCGATCGGCCACGCCATCGCCGGCGCGGTGAGCAACGACCTGGTGCGTGGGGTCATCGCGACCGACGCGCTGATCGGCACCTTCGCCCGCCTCGACGACCCCGCGCTGAACCAGAACGTCTGCTTCCTGTATCACGTGCTCGGAGGGGGAACCGGAGACTGGGACGTGCCCGTCGGCGGGATGGGAGCGGTGACCTCCGCACTGGCCGCCGCCGCTGCGCGCCATGGCGCCGAAATAGTCACCGGCGCAGATGTTTTCGCTGTCGACCCGGGCGGGCTGGTGCGCTACCGCCTCGGCGACAACGAGCGCGCCGTGCAGGGTCGGTACGTCCTCGCCGGGGTCACGCCAACGGTTTTGGCCGGTCTGCTGGGCGAGCGACCGGCGCCACCGGCCCCCGGCGCGCAGGTGAAGGTCAACATGGTGCTGCGGCGGCTACCCCGGTTGCGCGACGCAGGCGTCACCGCCGAACAGGCATTCGCCGGCACGTTTCACGTCAACGAGACCTGGAACCAACTGGACGCGGGCTATTCCCAGGCGGCCTCCGGCCAGATCCCCAATCCGCTTCCCTGCGAAGCCTATTGCCATTCGCTGACCGACCCGGGCATTCTGTCGGCCCCGCTGCGCGCCTCGGGCGCCCACACGATGACGGTGTTCGGCCTGCACACCCCGCACTCGCTATTCGACGGCACCTACACCGGCGCGCTGCGCGACCGGCTGACCGACGCGGTGCTGGCGTCGCTGAATTCAGTTCTGGCCGAACCGATTCAGGACGTCCTGATGAGCGACGCCCTCGGCCGTCCGTGCCTCGAGACGACCACCACGCTCGACCTGCACCGCAAGCTGGGGATGACCGCGGGAAACATCTTCCACGGCGGGCTGTCGTGGCCGTTCGCCGATGGCGACGACCCGCTGGACAGCCCGGCGCGGCGATGGGGGGTCGCCACCGCGCACGAGCGAATCATGTTGTGCGGCTCGGGTGCCCGCCGCGGTGGGGCGGTGTCGGGCATCGGCGGCCACAACGCCGCGATGGCCGTGCTGGAGTCGCTCAACGCTCGTTAATGATGGCGTAGTCGCGTTCGGTGTACCCGGTGTAGATCTGGCGCGGACGGCCGATCTTGCTGTCGCCCTCGTCGTGCATCTCCCGCCAGTGCGCGATCCAGCCGGGCAGCCGGCCCAACGCGAACAGCACGGTGAACATCCGGGTCGGGAATCCGAGGGCTCGGTAGATCAGGCCGGTGTAGAAGTCGACGTTGGGGTAGAGCTTGCGTTCGACGAAGTAGTCGTCGGTGAGCGCGGCTTCCTCGAGTTCCTTGGCGATGCCCAGCAAGTCGTCGTCGCCGCCAAGCTTGGCCAGGATCTTGTCGGCCTGTTCCTTGACGATCCGCGCCCGGGGGTCGTAGTTCTTGTAGACCCGGTGCCCGAAGCCCATCAGCTTGACGCCCGCCTCGCGGTTCTTCACCTTGCGCACGAATTCGCCGACGTCGTCGTCGCTCTCACGGATCTGCTCGAGCATCTCCAGCACCGCCTGGTTGGCGCCGCCGTGCAGCGGACCCCACAGCGCGTTGATGCCCCCGGAAATGGAGGTGAACAGGTTCGCCCGCGACGAGCCCACCAACCGCACCGTCGACGTCGAACAGTTCTGCTCGTGGTCGGCGTGCAGGATGAACAGCATGTCCAGGGCCCGCACGATTTCGGGGTCGGCGTGGTACGGCTCGGCCGGCAGCCCGAACGTCATCCGCAGGAAGTTCTCCACCAGGCTCAGCGAGTTGTCCGGGTAGAGGAACGGCTGCCCGATCGACTTCTTGTAGGCGTAGGCGGCGATCGTGGGCAGCTTCGCCAGCAGCCGCGTGGTCGACAGCTCGACCTGACCGTTGTCCATCGGGTCCAGCGCATCCGGGTAGTAGGAGCTCAGCGCGTTCACCACGCTGGACAGCACCGGCATCGGGTGGGCGTTGGGCGGAAAGCCGTCGAAGAAGCGCTTGAGATCCTCGTGCAGCATGGTGTGCCGCTGGATCCGGTGGGTGAACTCGTCGAGTTGGGGCTTGGTCGGCAACTCGCCGTAGATCAGCAGGTAGCTGACCTCGATGAAGGTCGACTTCTCGGCGAGCTGCTCGATCGGGTAGCCGCGGTAGCGCAAGATGCCGGCGTCGCCGTCGATGTAGGTGATAGAGCTCTTGCACGAGGCGGTGTTGACGAAGCCGTTGTCGAACGTCGTGTACCCGGTCTTGGACAACAGCGAGCCGAGCGCGATCCCGTCGGCCCCTTCGGTGGCTTGGGCGATCTGCAGGTCGATCTCGCCCCCCGGGTACTTCAGGGTGGCGGTGTCGTCGGTGTCGGCCACGAGAACCCCTTTGCGCTCTGGCTGGTATGGCTGCCCTGACTCGGTGCTTATAGCTGAAGGTAGTCGTTATCGGGACGACGTGCCTGCCCGGGGTCGGGTCATCGGTCCGAGATCTCCAAGCGGTTCAGGTTTTCAGAGTCGCGGTGAGCGCTGCCTCGAGAATGCGGCTGTCGCTGGTGGCGATGGTTAGGTTTCGGCGGGCGGCCTGGGCCACGATCACGCGGTCGAACGGGTCTCGGTGGTCCCACCGCAAGCGCCCGGCGAGGATCGCATCGGCGGCGTCAATGGGAAGTTCAGATGCACCCATGTCAGCCAACACATCCGACCACGCGGACAGCAGCGCGTCGCCGTCGAGGCGGCCGAGGCGAGTCTTGGTCGCGATCTCCCACGCTGAGGCTGCCGATACAGCCACCTCTGTTGCCGGATCGGAAAGCAACTCGCGCGCCGGGGCCGCGAGCTTGTCAGGCGCGCTGACCAACCAAAGCAGCGCATTGGTATCCAGCAGGACCGCAGCGGGTGGGATTCCCACGGTCACGAATCACCTTCCCACGCAGCAATTTCCGTTTCGGGCAAGGGCTCGTCAAACTCACCGGGCACGACGAGCCCGGGAAGCTGGCCGAACCGGCGTGGGCGCTTCTGCACCGGCGACAGCACCGCGACCGGACGTCCGTGATTGGTAATCGTCACCGATTCGCCGGTGCGTTCGACCTTTGCGAGCAGCGCGTTCAACTTCGCCTTGGCCTCGGTACTCGTGACTACTGTCTCCACCCATACCAATGTAGGGTGCTCGCAACTATTCTGACCAGTGCGACTAGTCAGAACTTGCTCCGGGGCGTTTCGCGGCTAGGGTTGCAGGCGCTCCACCCGTCCGCCGGCGACCCGAATCCGGTTGTGCACCCGGTTTTCTCGCCCCTGCCAGAATTCGACCACCTCGGGTGCGATGCGGTAGCCACCCCAGTTGGGTGGCACCGGGACGCGCTCCGAGTCGGCGAAGCGCGCGGTGACCTCCTCGAGCTGGTCCAGCAGCGCCGCGCGCGACGCGATGGGACGCGATTGGTGCGACGCCCACGCACCCAGTTGTGAGCCGCGTGGCCGTTTGGCCCAGTAGTCCCGGGTGACCTGCGGATCGACCCTGCTCACCGGACCCCGGACGTGCACCTGCCGACCCAGTTGATACCAGGGGAAGGTGGCCGACGCGTAGGGCGTCGCCGCCAGTTCGAGCCCCTTGGCCGACTCGTAGTTGGTGAAGAACGTGATCCCGGTCTCGTCGGCGCTCTTGCACAACACCGATCGGCTGACCGGCCTGCCCTCGGCGGCGGTGGCCAGCACCATGGCGTTGGGCTCGGCCACACCGGCGCGTTCGGCCTCGCCGAGCCACTTGCGGAACAGCGCCAGCCATCCGTCGACCAGCCAGTCCGCGTCCAGGTCGGGGCTGCCGTCCTTTTCGGCGGATCCGTATTCCACGCGCAGTTTCTGCAGGTGTTCGTCGCCGGGTACGGGGCTCGGTCCTGCCATTGCGCCAACGCTACCGGCGGTTCTTACCGGCCGGTAGCGTTGGCCCGGAGGCGGGGTGCGAGAATTTTTCCCATGACTGTTGTCCCCGAAAACTTTGTCCCCGGCCTAGAGGGCGTGGTGGCTTTCACCACCGAAATTGCCGAACCGGATAAAGACGGCGGCGCGCTGCGCTACCGCGGCGTCGACATCGAAGACCTGGTGACCCAGCAGGTCACGTTCGGCGACGTGTGGGCGTTGCTGGTCGACGGCCAGTTCGGGCGCGGGCTGCCGCCCGCCGAGCCGTTCCCGCTGCCGATCCACACCGGCGACGTGCGGGTCGACGTGCAGGCCGGGCTGGCGATGCTGGCGCCCATCTGGGGCTACAAGCCGCTGCTGGACACCGACGAAACCACCGCCCGCGATCAGCTGGCCCGGGCCTCGGTGATGGCCCTGTCCTACGTCGCGCAGTCGGCGCGCGGTATCTATCAGCCGGCCGTGCCGCAGCGCGTCATCGACGAATGCTCCACCGTCACAGCGCGTTTCATGACCCGCTGGCAGGGCGAGCCGGACCCGAGGCACGTCGAGGCGATTGACGCGTACTGGGTGTCGGCCGCCGAGCACGGAATGAATGCCTCCACGTTCACCGCTCGGGTGATCGCCTCGACCGGAGCGGAC
This sequence comes from Mycobacterium sp. NGS57, assembly GCF_059812405.1. NCBI lineage: Bacteria > Bacillati > Actinomycetota > Actinomycetes > Mycobacteriales > Mycobacteriaceae > Mycobacterium > Mycobacterium sp. NGS57. Next base: position 45,486 of record NZ_JCALCP010000004.1, read on the forward strand.
GTGGCCGCATCCCTGTCGGGTGCGATCGGGGCGATGAGCGGCCCGCTGCACGGCGGGGCGCCCGCGCGCGTGCTGCCGATGATCGAGGAGGTCGAGCGCACGGGCGACGCCCGCGGGCTGGTCAAGGGAATCCTGGACCGCGGCGACAAGCTGATGGGCTTCGGCCACCGCGTGTACCGCGCCGAGGACCCGCGGGCGCGCGTGTTGCGCGCGGCCGCCGAACGCCTCGGCGCCCCGCGCCATGAGGTCGCGGTCGCGCTCGAGCAGGCCGCGCTGGCCGAGTTGCGCGAGCGGCGTCCGGACCGGGCCATCGAGACCAACGTCGAGTTCTGGGCCGCGGTCATCCTCGACTTCGCCCGCGTGCCGGCGAACATGATGCCGGCCATGTTCACCTGTGGGCGCACCGCGGGCTGGTGTGCCCACATCCTCGAGCAGAAGCGGCTGGGCAAACTGGTCCGCCCGTCGGCCATCTACGTGGGACCGGGCCCCCGCAGCCCGGAAGCCGTCGAGGGGTGGAATCGAGTCCTCACCAGCGCCTGAATCGGTCTCTGGCACGGCTTGTCGGTGCCCCCCGGTTGAATGATCCCGCGCGATGACTTTTCGTCGTGCGCGCGGTCAATACCGATGAGCCCGGGCCACGACCGGCCCGGGGCCGACAGAAAGGTAAGGACCCCCATGGCCATCAACGTCGAACCCGCCCTGTCCCCGCACCTCGTTGTCGACGACGCCGCCGCGGCGATCGACTTCTACGTCGAGGCTTTCGACGCCGTCGAGTTGGGGCGCGTTCCCGGTCCCGACGGCAAGCTGATCCACGCCGCGCTGCGCATCAACGGTTTCACAGTGATGCTCAACGACGACTTTCCGGAAACGTGTGGCGGCAAATCGACGACGCCCAGGTCCCTTGGCGGGACCCCGGTCACCATCCACCTGACGGTCACCGACGTCGACGCCAAGTTCCAACAGGCGCTGGACGCGGGCGCCACCGTGGTGGGGCCGCTGGCGGACCAATTCTGGGGAGACCGTTACGGCGTGGTCGCCGATCCCTTCGGCCACCACTGGTCGCTGGGTCAGCCGGTGCGCGAGGTCAGCATGGAGGAGATCGAAGCCGCTATGGCCGGGCGGGGTTAGCCGCGCAGCCGGGCCAGCAGCCGGCGTCGCGGTCGCGGCGCCGGCGGGGCGGTGGCCGCGACGGCGAGCATGTCCGCGACGAGAGTGAATTTGTTGCGCGGACGTCCGCCCTGAGGGCCGTGGCCGCCGCGCGCGATTTCCGCGGCGTCGATCGCGCGCCATCCCTCGGAGTCGACGACGTCGGGCTGGCGCGCGTGCACCAGTTCGTCCAGGCCCCCCGGCTTGGCCGCCGGATCGGTCAACCGGCCGGCGTTGAAATCGGCCACGACGGCCTGGACGGTTTCGAGAGAGCAGGACTTGTTGGTGCCGATGAACCCCGTCGGCCCGCGCTTGATCCATCCCGCGACATAGGCGCCGGGCACCGGCCGGCGCGAGTCGGGGTCGAGGACCCGGCCGCTCTCGTTGGGAACCACCGCTGACGACTCGTCGAACGGTAGGTCGCGAATCCCCTTGCCGCGGTATCCGATCGACGTCAGCACCAGGCCCGCCTCGAGTCGGCGCGTCTCTCTCCTTGTTTGCAAAGTGCCGGTGACCGAAAACTCCACGCCGGTCGCGCGCCGCTCACCCAGCACGCGCTCGGGGGTGAGTCGATAGGCGAACCGGACTCGGGGGCGAGTCGCGGGCACCGGGCCGTCGCCCAGTTTGCTCAGGAGCTCCAGCTTGGACTTGGTCAGCGGATCGGAGGCTTCCGCCAGATCGCTGACCACCCGCTCATGGTCGCCGGCGTCGAGCACGACCTCGGAGGCGCCGGTGAGGCCGATCAATTCGGGCAGCGTGAACGCCGAGCGGGCCGGCCCGCCGCGGGCGGCGATCACCACTTCGCGCACCGCCGAGCGCCGCAAGGCGTCGAGGGCATGGTCGGCGATGTCGGTGCGAGCCAGGTCGTCGGGGTCCGCCGTGAGCACCCGGGCCACGTCGAGGGCGACATTGCCGTTGCCGATGATCACCGCGCGTTCGTGGCCGAGATCGACCGGCAGATCGGTGAAGTCGGGATGGCCGTTGATCCACGCGACCAACTCGGTGGCGGTGCCGGTGCCCGGCAGGCCCATGCCGGCGATGTCGAGCCGGCGATCATCGGGGGCGCCGACCGCGTACAGCACGGCGTGATGGTGCGCCAGAAGATCGGCGTGGCTCAGGTGCTTGCCGATCTCGACGTTGAGGTAGAACCGGAAGTGGCGGTGACGGGAGACCCGGTCGAAAAGCCGGGTGACCCGCTTGGTGTTCTGGTGATCGGGCGCCACGCCGGCCCGCACCAATCCGTAAGGGGTAGGCAGCTTTTCGAAGACGTTGACCCGCACCCCGTGCTGGGTCAGCAGTTCGTCGGCCGCATACATCGCCGCCGGCCCGGATCCCACGATGGCCACGGTCAACGGCGTGCGGCGGGCGCGGACCTCGGCGGCGGGGATCACCGGTGCCAGCTTGGAGGTCGGCGGCAGCTTCACGCCGGCGGGTCGCTCCGGGTAGAAGGACGCGTTGATCTCCACGAACGGCAGCTGCTTGGGATCCAGCTTGGTGTCGGGCGCGATCGCGCCGACCGGGCACGCGCTGACGCACGCGCCGCAGTCCACGCAGGCCACCGGGTCGATGTAGAGCATCTCCGACGTCGCGAAGCCCGGCTCGTCCGGCGTCGGGTGAATGCAGTTCACCGGGCAGGCGAAGACACAGGACCCGTCGTTGCAGCACGACTGGGTAATAACGTGCGGCATATGACCCCGAGAAGTCCTATGCGGCCGGGACGGGCGCCAGGTGTTGGCGCTGTGGCTCGCTGCGGTAGCGCGAGGGCTTGCCGTCGATCTTGCAGATCCGCCACATCAGCCGCGCGGAGCGCGTTTCCATCAGGCCGGTGTCATACGCCAGCATCCGCACGTCACCAAACATGTCGCGGAGCCACTTACGCGATTCCGGCGACCGGAAGAAGAGCTCCTTCTTCACCTCGCGCGGGATGTCGAACTCCCGCCAAAATGCCTTGGGCGGCACCACGATCGCCCGGCACAGCACCTTCATCGTCAGCGGCAGGTACAGCGCGGTCCAGAAGCGCTGCCGCTTGGTCAATTCCGGCACCCGCTTGCGGAGGAACTCGTGGGCGAACGAAATATGGCGGGCCTCCTCGGCCACGTGGATCGCCATCACCCGCTCCATGATCGGGTGCAGCGACTTGCCTTCGCGCAGCACGTTTTTCTGCGTGTGGTCGATGGGCTCCTCGCCCGCCAGCACCCCGATGAAGAACGCCACCGGCAATGGGCCGGCGACCAACGGAACCAACGGCGAGATCCAGCGCAGCATCCGGGACATGCCCGGCACGTCGGCCCCAACCCGGTTGACCATCTCCTGGAACATCATGGTGTGGTTGCACTCTTCGACCGATTCGTGCAGGCAGTACCGGTATTCCGGGGACCCGTTGGGCACCCAGAACGTGTAGTTCATCAGGCCCCGGATCAGGATCGACTCGAAGTGCAATCCGACCTTGGCGACGTTGGCCTGGCGCCACATGCCGATCTTGATCTTGCGCTCGTCGGACTGGGCCTGATACCAGGGATGGCGCCCAAGCGGATCGGTCTGCGGCAGGATCCACCGTGGATCGTTCTCCGTCACAGCGAATTCCGGTGCGTCCCAGTCGATATCGGTATAGGGATTGAAGTTACGCCGCACCGACCCCTCGGACAGTGTGGCAAGCATGTCGACGTACTCGGCGTCGTCGCGCACTTCCATGTTGCGGCGCCAACGTCGAACCATTCGCGTCCTGGCCATACAAAAGCCTCCCCAACGAGGTTTACATTTGGATGTGCTATGTCCAGACAGTACCGCAGGTACCGGATATTTTCCAGACCCGCACCAGCCACTGTGGCCTGACCGGTGGTCACTGGACGGGTGTGGCGCGTCTCACAGCCACGGGCCGCCCCGTCACCGCCCCGAAACCGCTCACTACGCTGGTCGATATGGCTGACCAGCTCGAGATTCCCGCCGACCTCAAACCCCGCGACGGCCGCTTCGGTTCCGGCCCCTCCAAGGTGCGACCCGAGCAGTTGAAGGCACTGACCACCACCGCCGCGCCGCTGTTCGGCACCTCGCACCGCCAGGCACCGGTCAAGGACCTGGTGGGCCGGGTGCGGTCGGGAGTGACCGAGCTGTTCTCGGTGCCCGACGGCTACGAGGTCATCCTCGGCAACGGCGGCGCGACCGCATTCTGGGACGCCGCCGCGTTCGGGCTGATCGACCAGCGGTCGCTGCACCTCTCCTACGGAGAGTTCAGCTCCAAGTTCGCCTCGGCGGTCGCCAAGAACCCGTTCGTCGGCGACCCGGTCGTCATCAAATCGGATCCGGGCACCGCTCCCGAGCCGCAGGCCGACCCCTCGGTCGACGCGATCGCGTGGGCCCACAACGAGACGTCGACCGGCGTCGCGGTGCCCGTCCGCCGCCCCGCCGACGCGGGCGACGCGCTGGTCCTGATCGACGCGACGTCGGGCGCCGGCGGCCTGCCGGTCGACATCACCCAGGCCGACGTGTACTACTTCTCCCCCCAAAAGAACTTTGCCGGCGACGGCGGGCTGTGGCTGGCGATCATGAGCCCCGCGGCGCTGGCCCGCGTCGAGTCGATCGCCGCGTCCGGTCGCTGGGTCCCCGACTTCCTGTCGCTGCCGATCGCGGTGGAAAACAGCCTGAAGAACCAGACCTACAACACCCCGGCGATAGGCACCCTGGCCCTGATGGCCGAACAGCTCGACTGGATGCTGGGCAACGGCGGCCTCGACTGGGCGGTCAAGCGCACGGCGGACTCGTCGCAGCGGTTGTACTCCTGGGCCGAGGAACGCCCCTACACCACGCCGTTCGTCACCGACCCCGCGTCGCGTTCGCAGGTGGTGGGCACGATCGACCTCGCCGACGATGTCGACGCGGCCGCCGTCGCCAAGACCCTGCGCGCCAACGGCATCGTCGACACCGAGCCGTACCGCAAGCTGGGCCGCAACCAATTGCGGGTCGCGATGTTCCCCGCGGTCGACCCCGACGACGTCAGCGCCCTGACCCGGTGCGTCGACTGGGTGGTCGAGCGGTTGTAACGGCAAATCCACCCGCGTGTCAGAGCGGGTTACCGCCGTTAGCTGCACTAGAGTGCGCCCTGACGGGTCCGTTTGCTGAACGGCACGGAGCCTGCGAGGAGAAGCCATGCGGGAACTCAAAGTGGTCGGTCTCGACGACAACGGCGAACACATCATCTGCGAGGGTGGTGACCCCGCGGAGCGGTTCAAGCTGGTGGCTGACGAGCGACTCCGCGCCGCCGTGCGCGCCGAATCGTCGCCCCCGGAGCAGCCGCAGCTCGACATCGAAGTCGTGAACCTGTTGAGCCCCAAGGAAATTCAGGCGCGTATCCGTGCCGGCGCATCGGTCGAGCAGGTTGCCGCGGCGTCGGGGTCCGACATCGCCCGGATCCGCCGATTCGCGAACCCGGTCCTGCTGGAACGTTTCCGCGCGGCGGAGCTGGCCACGGCCGCGCACCCGGTGCTCGTCGACGGGCCGTCCGTGCTGACCCTGCTGGAGACCGTCAGCGGCGCGCTGGTGGCGCGGGGCCTCGACCACGAGCGGCTCAGCTGGGACGCCTGGCGCAACGAGGACAACCGCTGGACGGTGCAGCTGGCGTGGAAGGCCGGGCGCTCCGACAACATCGCGCACTTCTGCTTCACCCCCGGTGCCCACGGCGGGACGGTCACCGCCGTCGACGATCCGGCCAGCGAGCTCATCGACCCGAACTTCGAGCGTCCGCTGCGGCCGCTCGCGAAGGTTGCCCACCTCGAGTTCGAAGTCGAGGCCGCGCCCGCTTCACGCGATGAAGGCGCGGCGCCGGCGCCGGCGCCGGCGGAACAGCCGGCGCACACCCGACGCGGCAAGCCGGTGATCCCCGCCTGGGAGGACGTGCTGCTCGGCGTGCGCTCGAGCGGGCAGCGCTAGTAGTTCCCGGACACCATCAGCGCGAGCAACGCCACCCAGGCTCCGGCCACCCCGACGGCCGCCCCCAGTACGAACCAGCGCAGCACCGAGGTGCGCCGCCAGCCCCACAGGGTCGGCGCCAGACCGCCCGCCGCCACGACGTTGAGGCCGACCGCCAGCAGCGGATGCACCCGGATCAGCCCGAGGCTGAGCACGACGACGGCGACCCCGATCACCGCGGCGACGAACGCCGAGACCGTCAAACCCGTTGCCCAGGGCCGAGAATCGCGCTCGTCGGTCACGCGAGCCGATCCCTCTCGTAGAACGCCAGCGCCGCCGCCGTCGCCACGTTGAGCGAGTCGGTGCCGCGCGACATCGGGATACGCACCCGCACATCGGCGAGCCGCAGCGTCGCCGGCGTCAACCCGGGCCCCTCGGCTCCGACCACCACCGCGATGCGGTCGTCGGCGGCGCCGGCCATTGCTTCGGCCAGCGGGCAAGCGTCGCGTCCCGGCGTCATCGCCAGCACCCGAAATCCGCTGTCCTTCAACAGCGCAATGTCCTTGGGCCAGTTGGTCGCTCGCGCGTACGGCACCAGCAACGCGTGGCCCATCGACACCCGGACGGCGCGGCGGTACAGCGGGTCCGCGCAGCCGCTGCCGAACACCACCGCATCAACGCCCAGCCCCGCCGCGTTGCGAAAGATCGAGCCGAGATTCTCGTGATCGTTGACGCCTTCGAGCACCGCGACGGTCCGGGCGCCGTCGACGACCTGTGCCACGCCGGGTTCCGGCACCCGTCTCGCGGCCGCCAGCACGCCTCGGTTGAGGTGGAAGCCGACCACCTTGGCCATCACCTCGGGCGTCGTCCGGTAGAACGGCGCCTCGGCACCGGCCAGGTCGTCGGCGAGTTCGGCGAGCCTGCGGTCGGTGCCCAGCAGGGCGTGCGGGGTGAACCGGGACGCCAGCATGCGCTGCACGACCAGCACACCCTCGGCGATCACCAGGCCCTTGCCGGTGGGCAGGTCGGGACGGCGGTCGACGCTGTTGAGGTCGCGGAAGTCGTCGAGGCGGGGATCGTCGGGATCGGTGACGTCCTGAACATTGACGCGGTCGCTCACGGGCTTTCGTCGACCAGGGCCAGCATCAAATCAGCGGCCTCGCGCAGGGTGTCGCGCTGGTCGCCGCCCATCGTCGCGAGGCGCTTGGCCAACCACTCCTGGCGCGCGCGACGGTTCGCCTTAACCAGCTCCGCGCCGGCCTCGGACACCGAGACCAGCACCTGCCGTCCGTCGACGGGGTGCGGGGTGCGGTCGACGAGACCCATCTCGGCCAGCGAGGCGATCACCCGCGTCATCGACGGGGGCCGCACGCGCTCGCGGACCGCCAGCGCGCCGGGGGTCATGGCCCCCTCGTTGACGAGGGTCGCCAGGGCCGATAGCTGGGACAGCGACACCGGCGAGGACGGATTACGAAACCGAAGCTGGCGGGCCAACCGCATGACAGCCAGCGACAGGTCGCTGGCCAGCCGGGCGTCGCTGTCAGGCATGGCGCGAGGTTACACGGAACAAAAGAAACTCGGGTCACGAAGCGGCCAACGACACACTGCGAATCGTTGCCCGCACTCGGGCAGGTTCCGGCGCTCGTCGTCACCGCGTTATGTTGATCGCGATGTCTGTCGAACCCGGTCCACCCCGCGAGGCGCCGCCGCTGCCGCCCGCGCTGCTCGAGGTGTGGCCCGTCGTCGTGGTCGGCTTCGTGGGCTGGCTGATCGCCGCGGCCGTCGCGTTCCTCGTGCCCGCCCTGCAAGGCTGGCGCCCGGTGACGCTGGGCGGAGTGGGCGTCGGGGTGATCGGCACGAGCATCTTCGTGTTGCAGCTCGCCGCCGCCCGCCGCGGCGCCCGCGGGGCGCAGACCGGGCTGGAAACCTACCTCGACCGCAACTGAAATCGCCGACCCGGGAGGAACAATGGCCGCCCCGCTACTCCAGACGCACGTCGACATCGAGGCTCCGGTCTCGAAGGTCTGGGCGCTGATATCGGATTTCCGGCGGATGCCCCAGTGGAGCCCGCAGTGCCGCTGGATGCGGCCCTTCGGCCCGCTGCGCCCCGGCACCCGCACCCTCAACCTCAACCGCCGCAACCGCATGTTCTGGCCCACCACCTGCACGGTGGTCGAGGTCGTCCCCGAGCAACGACTGGCGTTCCGGGTCGACGCCAACGGCACCATCTGGAGCTACGAGCTCGAGCCCAACGGTCAGGGCACACGGCTGATCGAGAGCCGGCACGCCGAGAACGGCGTCAGCGCGGTTTCCAGCCTGACGGTGAACGCATTCCTCGGCGGCACGGAGAACTTCGAACGCGAATTGCTCGACGGCATGAACACCTCGCTGGCGCGGATCAAGGCCGCCGCCGAGAGCGGCTAGTCCGGCGCCTCGGTGGCCTCGGTGTCGGGCGTCGCCGGCGCAGCCTCGGCCGGCGGGGCCTCCGCCACGTCGAGCACCCCGTCGTCGTAGGGCTCGTACATGGGCGAGCCGGTGCCGGCCGGTGCCGGGGTGTCGGAATGGGCGCCGCAGCCGTACTGCTTGTCGACGATGTGCCCGTCGGCCGACAGCTCGTTGCCGCAGACCCCGAACATCGCGCCCAGCGATCCGGCCAGCGGCAGGAAGAACCCGCAATCGCGGCACACGCGTTTGGTCGAGCGGGCCATCGCCGATTCGGGACCGTAATCCCCGGTGTGCCAGCGCTCGGCCGCGTCGGCGCGGCCCCAGGCGCCCATCACCCAGCGCCGGCCGAAGCCGATCTCGGCGGCGGTCTCGTCGACCTGGGGGTCGCCGCTGGCGGCGTAGCCGGGCACCAAGCGTGGGTCGTCCGCCGCGGGCGCCAGCAGATCCCCGGGGCTCAGGTCTCCGGGCCGCACCCGCTGGTCCCAGGGCAGCCACCCCGGGGCCAGCAACGCCGTCGGCCCCGGGATCAGCACCACTTCGCTGATCGTCGCGTGGTCGGCACCGGGATAGGCGGCGACGACGGCGGCCCACTGCCACCCCTGGTAGCCGGGCAGGTGCGCGAGGAACCGGTGGGTGGCGGCGGTCGGATCTTCGAAGCCGACGCCCAGGTAGTCCCCGACGGCATCCGGGCCGGCGAACTCCTCGACAGCGGCCCGGGCCAGATCGGCCGCGCCGGTGAGAACGGTCGCCAGCTCGCCGGGCCACTCCGCCACGGCCGTCGCGGCGGGTTCGGTCGACCCTTCGGTGGGTCCGGTCACGCTGTCCCCTCTCTTCGGTGGCGATCGCAAGCGCGGCGTTGCCGGGCGCTGCGGGTCGCCACCATCAGGCCCGGTGGCGATCGCAAGCGCGGCGTTGCCGGGCGCTGCGGGTCGCCACCATCCGACCAGTGCGACTCCATAGTAGGTTGGCGAGCCACACCCTGTTGCCTGCCGGCATAGGACAGAATTGATTCGTGTCTGGACGGCGGCGTGATGACCGGGGTCGGGTTGCCTCCAACCCGGGTCGCGGGGCCCGCCCGGACGCCAGGGGATCAGGCCCACAGCATCCCGGCATGGCGAACTACCCCGCCGACGGCGCCGACCGTCGCCGGCCGCGTCCCCGGCCCACCACACCGAGCGCCAACCGCTATCTCCCGCCGCTTGGCGAGCGCACAGACCCGGACCGCAACCGCGCCGAGTCCCCACGGGCGACCGCCTCCAGCGAACGCATCACCGTCACCCGCGCCGCCGCGATGCGCAGCCGCGAAATGGGTTCGCGCATGTACTGGATGGTGCAGCGCGCCGCCACCGCCGACGGCGCCGACAAGTCCGGCCTGACGGCGCTGACGTGGCCAACGGTGGCCAACTTCGCGGTCGACGCTGCGATGGCCGTCGCGCTGGCCAACACGCTGTTCTTCGCCGCGGCCAGCGGCGAAAGCAAATCGAAAGTGGCGCTGTACCTGTTGATCACGATCGCGCCGTTCGCGGTGATCGCGCCGCTGATCGGTCCGGCGCTCGACCGGCTGCAGCATGGCCGGCGCGTCGCGCTGGCGCTGTCGTTCGCGTTGCGCACCGCGCTGGCGGTGCTGCTGATCATGAACTACGACGGCGCCACCGGCAGCTTCCCGTCGTGGGTGCTCTATCCGTGCGCGCTGGCGATGATGGTGTTCTCGAAGTCGTTCAGCGTGCTGCGCAGCGCGGTGACGCCGCGGGTGATGCCGCCGACCATCGACCTCGTGCGGGTCAATTCCCGGCTGACGGTCTTCGGCCTACTGGGCGGCACCATCGCCGGCGGTGCCATCGCCGGCGGCGTCGAGTTCGTCTGCACCCACTTGTTCAAGCTGCCGGGGGCATTGTTGGTCGTCGTCGCCGTCACGATCGCCGGCGCCCTGCTGTCCATGCGGATCCCGCGCTGGGTCGAGGTGACCGCCGGTGAGGTGCCGGCCACGCTGAGCTACCGGCGCGACGGCGACCACCCGCCGCGAAATCGTCCCGACGGGATCAAGAAGGCCGGCGGGACAATTCGACAACCATTGGGCCGCAACATCATCACCTCGCTATGGGGCAATTGCACCATCAAGGTGATGGTCGGCTTCCTGTTCTTGTACCCGGCGTTCGTCGCCAAGGCGCACGATGCCAGCGGATGGGTCCAGCTGGGCATGCTGGGCATGATCGGCGCCGCGGCCGCGATCGGTAACTTCGCGGGCAACTTCACCAGCGCGCGGCTGAAGTTGGGTAGGCCGGCGGTGCTGGTGGTGCGCTGCACGGTGGCGGTGTGCGCGGTTGCGTTGGCGGCGTCCGTGGCGGGCAACCTGCTGGTGGCCGCGATCGCCACCCTGGTCACCTCGGGGTCCAGCGCGATCGCCAAGGCCTCGCTGGACGCCTCCTTGCAACACGACCTACCCGAGGAATCGCGGGCGTCGGGCTTCGGGCGTTCGGAGTCGACGCTGCAGTTGGCGTGGGTGCTCGGCGGGGCGCTGGGCGTCCTCGTGTACACGGAACTGTGGGTGGGCTTCACCGCGGTCACCGCCCTGCTCATCCTGGGTTTGGCCCAGACCCTCGTAAGCTTCCGCGGCGACTCGTTGATCCCCGGTCTCGGCGGCAATCGGCCCGTCATGGTCGAGCAGGAGGGGATGCGCCGCCGCGTCGGCAGGCCCGCGGCGGTGCCGGAGTGAAACGCGGCGTGGTCGCGCTCGTCGCGGCCGTGGTGGCCGTCGCGTGTCTGGCGGGCGGGGTGGGCGCGTGGCTGCTGGTGCGGCCGACCGGTCCGCAGCGGCCCGAGATCAGCGCCTATTCGCACGGGCACCTGACCAGGGTGGGGCCGTACCAGTACTGCGATGTGCTCAACCTCAACGACTGCCAGACACCGCAGACACAGGGCGAACTGCCGTTCAATGAGCGCTATCCGGTGCAACTTTCGGTTCCCGAAGCCATCTCCCGCGCCCCCTGGCGGCTGCTGCAACTGTACGAGGACCCCGCCAACACCGCCGAGACCATCTTCCGGCCCGGCACCCGCCTCGCGGTCACCATTCCGTCGGTCGACCCGCAACGTGGGCGGCTGGCCGGGATCGTCGTGCAACTGCTGACGTTGGTGGTGGAGGCCGGCAAACCCGACGATCCCCCGACCGTGCGCCCTTACCCGCACGCGGAATGGTCGGTGCGCCTGACGTCCTGACTCTCCCGAACGTCGAGTTGTTGCGCCGAAACAGCGTGGATACGCGCAACAAGTCGACGTCGGGCGCGAGAAGCTAGGCTCCGTGGCCGGCTGGCACTCGCTCACCGTCGACGGGCGGCCCGGGCGGGGTCCCGTCCCCGAATGGCCTGCCGCCCAATGCTTCCCGCCCGTGTGAGGTCAGCCAGCCGGACAGGTCCGGGCCCTTGGGCACGATGCGCGTCGGGTTGATGTCGGCGTGCACGATGTAGTAGTGCTGCTTGATCTGGACGAAGTCGACCGTGTCGCCGAAACCCGGTGTCTGGAACAGGTCACGCGCATAGGCCCACAACACCGGCATTTCGGACAGTTTGCTTCGATTGCACTTGAAGTGCCCGTGGTAGACGGGGTCGAAGCGGGCCAGCGTGGTGAACAGCCGCACGTCTGCCTCGGTGATGGTGTCCCCCACCAGGTATCGCTGCCCGGCCAGGCGGTCGCTCACCCAGTCCAGCGCGGTGAACAGCCGATCGTAGGCCGCTTCGTAGGCCTGCTGCGTGCCGGCGAACCCGCAGCGGTAGACGCCGTTGTTGATCTCGGTGTAGATCCTTCGGCTCACCTCGTCGATCTCGGCGCGCAGCGGTTCGGGATATAGCCGGGGGGCGCCGTCGCGGTGATGGGCGCTCCACTCGGTGGACAGATCCAGCGTCATCTGCGCGAAATCGTTGGTGACCACCGCGCCGGTGGGCACGTCGACGATCGCCGGGACCGTGACGCCCTTGGGGTAGTCGGGGAAGCGCTTGAAGTACGCGTCCTGCAGCCGCGGGATCTTCAGCACCGGGTCGACGCCGCCGGGGTCGAGGTCGAACGTCCAGCTGCGCTCGTCGTGGGTTGGACCGCAAAACCCAATGGACAGCACGTCTTCCAGGCCCAGCAACCGCCGCACGATGATCGCGCGGTTGGCCCACGGGCACGCGCGGGCCACGACAAGGCGATACCGTCCGGGCTCGACCGGATAGCCGTCGCGCCCGTCGGCGGTGATCCGGGTGGTGATGTAGTTGGTGTCGCGGGTGAATTCGCCCGCGCCGGCGACGTAGGTGGCCATGTCTATGCGCCCAGGAACCGTCGGGCCAGGTTGGGCTCGGTGGACTCCCCCGGTTCCCAGTGGGCGATCCACGGCCCGGTGCCCTCCGACTGGTCGACGATCCCCTCCTCCAGCCAGGCGTAGCGGCCCTCCAGCACGTCGCGGGTCAGCCGAACGTCGTCGCTGTCGGTGTTGGTCCACAGCGCCTGGAAGAGTGCTTCGACCCGCAGGGTGGCTTGCCGGCAGAACGTCTCGGCCAATTCGTAGGCCTGTTGCCCGACGTCCGCGTCGGCGGACCGCTGCCCCTCGGCGCGCACGCATGCCGCCGACATCGCGAACAGCTCGGCGCCGATGTCGACGATGCGCCCCAAAAACCCTTGCCGTTGTTCGAGTTTGGCCTGCCAGCGCGCCATTCCGTAGAAGGTGTTCCGCGCCAGCTTGCGGGTGGAGCGCTCGACGAACCGCAGGTGCGATGCCAGGGGACCGAACTCGTGATACGCCGTGGGTCGCTGTCCCTCGCCGAATACCAACTGCGGCAACCACTTTGCGTAGAACCCGCTGGCGCCGACGGCCGCGGCCGCCTTTTGCCGCAACCCCGTGTCGGGCTTGGCGAGGTCGCCGGCCGCGGACAGGTGGGCATCGACAGCCTCCCTCGCGATGAGCAACCTCATGATCTCGCTCGATCCCTCGAAGATGCGGTTGATCCGCAGGTCGCGCGCCACCTGCTCGGTCGGTACCGCCCGCTCCCCGCGCGCGGCCAGCGACTCCGCGGTCTCATAACCCCGCCCGCCGCGGATCTGCAAGAGCTCGTCGGCGACGACGCAGGCCATCTCGCTGGACCACAGTTTGGCCAGCGCCGCCTCGATCCTGATGTCGTTGCGGCCTTCGTCGGCCATCTGCGCCGACAGCTCGAGCACCGAATCGAGCGCGTACGTGGTCGCGGCGATGAACGAGATCTTCTGTGCCACCGCTTCGTGCTTGGCCAGCGGCTTGCCCCACTGCACCCGCTCGCCGGACCATTGGCGGGCGATCTTCAACGCCCACTTGGCCGAACCCGTCGCGCTCGCGGGGATCGACAGCCGCCCGGCGTTGAGCGTGGTCAACGCGATCTTGAGGCCATCGCCCTCCCGGCCGATCAGGTTTTCGGCCGGCACCCGCACCCGGTGCAGCCTCGTCACGCCGTTCTCGATGCCGCGCAACCCCATGAACTTGTTGCGCCGCTCAACGGTGATTCCGGGCGAATCGGCCTCGACGACGAATGCGCTGACGCCGCCGCGATGCCCGTCGCTCTTGGGCACCCGGGCCATGACCACCAGCAGTTCGGCCACCACGCCGTTGGTGGTCCACAGCTTCACGCCCTCGAGCTCGTAGGCCCCGCCGTCCTCGACCGGCGTCGCCGTCGAGGCCAGCCGCGCCGGGTCGGAGCCGACGTCGGGTTCGGTGAGGAGAAACGCCGAGATGGCGCCGGCGGCGCAGCGCGGCAAGAACTTCCGCTTCTGTTCGGGGCTGCCCGCGAGTTTGAGGGGTTCGGGCACCCCGATCGACTGGTGGGCCGACAACAACGCGCCGAGACTGGGGTGAACCGAGGCGACCATCACCAGCGCCCGGTTGTAGGCGACCTGCGACATCCCCAGCCCGCCGTATTCGGTGGGGATCTTCATGCCGAAGCAGCCCAGCTCGGCCAGGCCCTTCACGTATTCGTCGGGGATCAGGGCATCACGTTCGATGGTGCTGCCGTCGACGGTGTCGAGGAACTCCCGCAGCTTGTCGAGGAAGGCGCGGGTGCGCGCCTCGTCGGCCTCCGCCGGTTTGGGGAACGGGTGGATGAGGTCCAACGGGAAATGACCAAGGAACAATTCTTTGGCGAATGATGGTTTGTCCCAAGCGCTTTCGCGGGATTCCTCGGCCAGCGCCCTGGCTTGCTCCTCGGTGACCTGCGCTTGCTGTGCCATCGCCGCCTCCTTGCTACACGACAGTTGCGAGGGGTGAGTACCCCGTATGCGGCGGCGTCACCGCGTCGTTGCCTGCAGATTGCGCGGTCACGAGTCAGTCAGCCGGCCGGCCCGACGCCGTGAGCCCGGTTTGTTGTGCGATGGACTGCAAGTCATAGTAATCGCGCCAGCGGTCGATCCGGCCGTTGTCGTCGACCTCGAACACCCCCACGACCTCCAATCCGAAGGCTGTGCCTCCGATTTCGAAGTTGTCCACTCGCTCGACGATGACCGTGCCGCCGTTCGCGACGAGTGTCCTGATATCGATCGCGGTGCTCGGAACGATCTTCACTATCTCTTCGAATTCGGCTCTGATCGCGTCGATGCCGCGATGGACTCCCCTCGGGCCATCGGTGTAAACGGCGTCGTCACTGAAGAAGGCGACCAATTCGTCCAAATCGGACCGGAGGTTGGCGGCAAGGAACTTTAGGACCACCGACTCCGCTGAATCACTCACGATCGCAACCCTCCTCGAGCAGCCGATCCTCGCCTCAGCCTAGGCCGGATTGTTAAGAGTCGAGCTCCCGGGCCACCGCTTTGACCACCTCGGATACCCGGCGGGCGGTCTTGCGATCCGGGTAGCGGCCTTTGCGCAACTCCGGCTGCACCGCACCCTCCAGCAGCGTGATCATGTCCTCGACCATTCCGTGCAGCTCGTCGGGGCTGTGTTTGTGCTCGGCGGGCGCCTCACGGCGCGTCTTGGCCAGGGTGGGCGGCGGATCGATCAGCTTGAGGCTCAGCGCCTGCGGCCCGCGCCGGCCCGACGCCACGCCGAACTCCACGCGCTGCCCGGATTTGAGCCCCTCGACCCCGGCGGGCAACGCCGACGAGCGGACGTAGACGTCCTCGCCGTCCTCCTGCGACAAGAAGCCGAACCCCTTTTCGGCGTCGTACCACTTAACCTTGCCGGTCGGCACTGGTCTCACCTGCTTGTCTGATGGATCACTAGGATGGGCAACGCAATATGCGTCCCGCCTGCGCAGGACGCATGTTGGATCCTGATCCTACTCGGATGGCCGCCCGACGAGCACCCCCGTTACTCGTTACTCGGTATCCTGGGAGAAGATATGCGCCTGATCTTGAACGTAATTTGGCTGGTGTTCGGCGGCCTGTGGCTGGCCGCCGGATACCTGCTGGCCGCGCTCGTCAGTTTCCTGCTCATCGTCACCATCCCGTTCGGTTTTGCCTCGCTGCGCATTGCCTCCTACGCGTTGTGGCCGTTCGGCCGCACGATCGTCGACAAGCCGACCGCCGGGACCGGCGCCCTGATCGGAAACGTCATCTGGGTGGTGCTGTTTGGGGTATGGCTGGCGATCGGTCATCTGGTGAGCGCGGTGACGATGGCGCTCACGATCGTCGGCATCCCGCTCGCGCTGGCCAACCTGAAATTGATCCCGGTGTCGCTGATGCCGTTAGGCAAAGAGATCGTCCCCGCCGGCTCCCCGACCCGATCTGCACCGGTGCCCGCATGACACTGATCGCATTGGGTGTGCCCACCGTCCGCACCAACGACGCGGTCGCTCCGGAGATGCCGACCTCCGGCCCCCTGCTGGACACCTACGGGCGGGCGGCCACCGACCTGCGGGTGTCGCTGACCGATCGCTGCAACCTGCGCTGTAGCTACTGCATGCCGGCCGAGGGACTGGACTGGCTGCCCGGGGAAAAATTGTTGCGGCCCGACGAGCTGGCCAGGCTGATGCGCATCGCCGTCACCCGTTTGGGCATCACCAGCGTGCGGTTCACCGGCGGCGAGCCCCTGCTGTCCCGCCACCTCGAAGAGGTGGTCGCCGCGGCGGCCGGCCTGCGGCCCCGACCCGAGATCTCGTTGACCACCAACGGAGTCGGGCTCGCGCGCCGGGCGGCCGGCCTGGTCGAGGCGGGTCTGGACCGGGTCAACGTGTCGATGGACACCATCGACCCGGACCACTTCGCGGCCATCACCCGCCGCGACCGGCTCGCCGACGTGATGGACGGCCTGGTGGCGGCCCACCAGGCGGGCCTGACACCGGTCAAGGTGAACGCGGTGCTCGATCCCACCACCGGACGCGAGGATGTCGTCGGCCTGTTGCGGTTCTGCCTCGAGCACGCCTACCAGCTGCGGGTCATCGAGCAGATGCCGCTGGACGCCGAGCATGCGTGGCGTCGCGGGGCCGCGCTGACGGCCGACGACGTGCTGGCCGCGCTGCGCCCGCACTTCCGGTTGCGGCCCGACCCGGAGCCGCGCGGTTCGGCCCCGGCCGAGCTGTGGCTCGTCGACACCGGTCCGGGCACGCCGAGCGGAAAGTTCGGTGTCATCGCGTCGGTGTCGCACGCGTTCTGCTCGTCCTGCGATCGCACCCGGCTCACCG
This sequence comes from Mycobacterium sp. NGS57, assembly GCF_059812405.1. Taxonomy (NCBI): domain Bacteria; kingdom Bacillati; phylum Actinomycetota; class Actinomycetes; order Mycobacteriales; family Mycobacteriaceae; genus Mycobacterium; species Mycobacterium sp. NGS57. Next base: position 62,588 of record NZ_JCALCP010000004.1, read on the forward strand.
CGGACGGCCAGATCCGCAGCTGCCTGTTCTCTACCGAGGAGACGGACCTGCGCGGACTGCTGCGCGGCGACGCCGACGACGATGCGATCGAGACGGCGTGGCGCGTCGCGATGTGGGGCAAGCCCGCCGGGCACGGCATCAACGACCCCAACTTCATTCAGCCCACCCGCCCGATGAGCGCGATCGGTGGCTAGTCCCATGGGTCAAGCACCCGTCGAGGCGACGGGGATTCAGGTGACCGTCCGTTACTTCGCCGCTGCGCGCGCGGCCGCCGGAACCGACGCCGAGGCGCTGGTGGTCCGTCCCGGCACGACGGTGGCCGAGTTGGTCGAGCGGCTCGCGGTCCGGGGATCCCGGCTGGCCACCGTGTTGAGCCGATGCTCCTACCTGCGCGACGGCATCGCCGTGCGCGACGAGACCACCGCGTTGCGGGCCGGGGAAACGCTCGATGTGCTGCCCCCCTTCGCCGGCGGCTGAAACTGTGAGATAACTCACGTAACGGAACGATAACGGCATAGTCACGCTCCGATATCGGCCGCGATGACCTGCGAAAACCCTTGGCGTTCCTGGGCTTTTCGGAGACGACCGTAGGCGAAACGCCCGGTTTTCAAAGACGTGACGTGACCAACAGAACCCGCTAGCGTCTGCGGGGGCTCGCCAAGCTTCCGATGGCGTTCCTCCCTTACCTACCGCGCCGAGCTCCATCCAGTAGGCGAGGGAAACCGTAACTGGATGGAGACGGGGGACCCACCGGTCCACCGTGATCGGACCGGGGCCGCTCGCGGCCCCTTGGGGTGAAGCCGACGTCGGCTCCATGCGGAGCGCGGCGGAGGCCGGGTAGCCTCTCCAACCCGAACCCGACAGCTGACCTCGCAGGCGCGTTACGAGAGAGGAATATTTCGGCGCGTATGAGTGGACGGCATCGCAAGCCCACGACTTCCAACATCAGCGTCGCCAAGATCGCCTTCACGGGCGCGGTTCTTGGTGGCGGCAGCATCGCCCTGGCGGGCCAGGCCGCCGCGGCCACCGACGGCGAATGGGATCAGGTAGCCCGTTGCGAGTCCGGCGGCAACTGGGGCATCAACACCGGCAACGGGTACCACGGCGGCGTGCAGTTCAGCTCGAGCACCTGGGCCTCGCACGGCGGTGGCCAGTACGCCCCGTCGGCCGAACTGGCCACCAAGGAACAGCAGATCGCGGTCGCCGAGCGGGTGCTCGCCACCCAGGGCCGCGGCGCCTGGCCGGTGTGCGGCGGTCCGCTGTCGGGCGCCACGCCGCGCGATGTCCCCGCGCCCGTACCGGCGGGGATGGATGCGCCGCTGGACGCACCCTGGCTGAACGGTGGGCCGCTGGCACCGCCGCCGGCCGACGCACCTCCGCCGGACGCTCCCCCGCCGCCACCGCCACCGGCTGACCCGGCACCGCCGGTGCTGCTGACGTCGTTTGGTCAGCCTGCGCCTCCCGCCGACGCGCTGCCGCCGGCTCCCCCGGCCGATGTGCTGCCCCCGGCGCCCCCCGCGGACGTCCCGCCGCCCGCGGATGTGCCCCCGGCGCCTCCGGCCGATCTGGCGCCGCCGGCGGACGCCCTGCCCCCCGCACCTCCGGCCGACCCGGCCCCGGCGGACGCCCCGCGGCAGGTGTCGAACGTCGGCTACACCGGGCAATTGTGGGACGCGATCCGGGGCTCCAACATCCACGGCAACGACGCGCTCGACGCCCTCGCTCAGCCGTCGTAAGGGCAAGGCTCAGGCCGAGCCCACCCATTCTTCGGTTCCGTCGTCGAAGAACTGGTGCTTCCACACCGGTAGCCGCGCCTTGATGGTGTCGACCAGGCGGGCGCACGTGTCGAACGCCGCCCGCCGATGGTCGGCGGCGACCGCGGCCACCAGCGCCGCCTCGCCGATGTGCAGCGCGCCGATCCGGTGACTGGCCGCGACGGCGCGCACCCCGTCGGCCTCGACGGCGACCTCCGCCACCACCTGCGCCAGGACATCGGCGGCCGACGGGTGCGCGGAATACTCCAGCCGCACCACCCGGCGGCCGTCGTCGTGATCGCGAATCATGCCGACGAATCCCACGACGGCTCCGGCCGACTGGTGGCCCACCAACTCCTCGTGCTCCGCCAACACGATCGGCTCTTCGGTCACCGCGGCGCGCAGGACGCGCGTCATCGCTGGTGATCCCCGCCGGCGAGTTGGTCGAGCGCGTGGTCGAGCACGTCGGCGAGCACTCCGAGCCCGTCGCGCACGCCGCCCGGCGAGCCGGGCAGGTTGACGACCAGCGTCCGGCCGGCCACGCCGCACACGCCGCGCGACAGCACCGACGTCGGCACCTTGGGCAGCCCGGAGCGCCGGATGGCGTCGGCCAGCCCCGGGATCATGTAGTCGAGCACCGCCACGGTCTGGTCCGGGGTGCCGTCGGTGGGCGAGATACCGGTGCCGCCCGAGGTCAGGATCAGGTCGACTTCGGCGTCCAGCGCGCCGCGCAGGGCCTGGCCGACGCCCCCGCCATCGGCGACCACGTCGGTCTGGACGGGTGAAAACCCTCGCTGCTCAAGCCATTCCGCGATGATCGGCCCGCACCGGTCCTCGTATACGCCGGCGGCCGCGCGGGTCGAAGCGATGATCACTCGTGCGGATCGCGTGCCCATCATCGCTCCCAATTTCCGGTCTTGCCGCCCTGCTTGCGCAGCACCCGAACGTCATCGATGCGCGCGGCCGGGTCGACGGCTTTGATCATGTCGTACAGCGTGAGGCCCGCCACGGAGACGGCGGTCAGTGCCTCCATCTCGACGCCGGTGCGGTCGGTGCTGCGCACGGTGGCGGTGATCTCGATATCCGACTCGCCGACGGCGAAATCGACGTCGACCCCGGTGAGCGCGAGCTGATGGCAGAGCGGGATCAGGTCGCTGGTGCGCTTTGCCGCCAGAATGCCCGCCACCCGTGCGGTGGCCAGCGCGTCGCCCTTGGGCAGGCCGCCGGACGAGATCAGCGCCACCACCTGCGGCGAGGTGCGCAGGGCACCCGCGGCGACGGCGGTGCGTTTGGTGGCGCTTTTTTCGGTGACGTCGACCATGTGCGCGGCTCCGCGTTCGTCGAGATGCGAGAGCGAGCCCGACCCGGATTCCCGGGAGGCTTTGGCGGCCGCCGAGGCCCTGGCCATCCGGGGGGCCTACCGATTGACGACGGTAACCGGGTGGAGGTAGGGCAGGTCGGTTGCGGGCAGCGGAAACACCAGCTCGCCGAAGGGTGACAACGCACCCGTCCGGTCGGTCACCAGCTCACTCACGGCGTGGTCGTCCGGGTCCGTCGTCGGCCAGCCGTTGTCGACGTACTTGGTCTTGCGCGCCTTGCCCTCAGCAGTGTCAGCCACGAGGTCCATTCTGACAGGTCGCGCGGGCACAGGTGCCGCGAGGCCGCCGGTCGCGACCGTGTCCGTCGCGTCCACCGACTGCTTTACGCTGGTCAGCAATGACCGACAACACCCCGGATATCCCGCTGGGGTCCTGGCTGGCCGACTTGCCCGACGAGCGGCTGATCCGACTGCTGGAACTACGTCCGGACCTCGCGCAGCCGCCGCCCGGCAGCATCGCGGCGCTGGCCGCGCGAGCTCAGGCGCGCCAGTCGGTCAAGGCCGCCACCGACGATCTCGACTTCCTGCGGCTCGCGGTGCTCGACGCGCTGCTGGTGCTGCAGGCCGACTCCGCCCCGGTGCCCACCGCCAAGCTGCTCGCGCTCATCGGTGACCGGGCCCCCGAGGCCGACGTCGCCGGCGCCCTGGACGACCTGCGCCAACGCGCCCTGGTATGGGGCGAGGCCGCGGTCCGGGTGGCCGCCGACGCCGGTACGGCGCTCCCCTGGCATCCGGGACAGGTCACCCTCGAGGACAGCTCACGCACGGGCGAGGAGATCGCCGGTCTCATCGACGGCCTCGACGGCGCGCAACTCGACGTGCTGGACAAACTGCTCGAGGGTTCGCCGATGGGGCGCACCCGCGACGCCGCGCCGGGCGCCCCGGCGGATCGCCCGGTGCCGCAGTTGCTGGCGATGGGCCTGCTGCGACGCGTCGACGCCGAGACCGTGATCCTGCCCCGCCACGTGGGGCAGGTACTGCGCGGTGAGGACCCCGGTCCCATGCGCCTGACTGCTCCCGACCCGGTCGTGTCGACGACTACCGCCGCCGACGTCGACGCGGTGGCGGCAGGTGCCGTCATCGACCTGCTGCGCGAGATCGACGTGCTGCTCCAAACCCTGGGCGCCGCTCCCGTTTCCGAGTTGCGCAGCGGCGGGCTGGGCATTCGTGACGTCAAGCGGCTGGCGAAAACGACCGGAATCGAAGAGCCGCGGCTGGGCCTGATCCTGGAGGTCGCGGCCGCGGCCGGCCTGATCGCCAGCGGCACGCCCGACCCGGAGCCCGCCTACGGCGACGGACCGTATTGGGCGCCGACACTGGCCATCGAACGGTTCGCCGGACTGTCCCCCGCCGAACGCTGGCACCTGCTGGCCGGCACCTGGCTCGACCTGCCGGTCCGTCCAGCCTTGATCGGCACCCGCAGTCCCGACGCCAAACCCTATGGCGCCCTTACTGATTCGTTGTACTCGACGGCCGCACCGTTGGATCGCCGGCTGCTGCTGAACATGCTCGCCGAGCTACCACCCGGTGCCGGCGTCGACGCGGTAACCGCCTCGGCGGCGCTGATCTGGCGGCGGCCGCGCTGGGCCAGGAGGCTGCAGCCGCAACCGCTGACCGATCTGCTGGCCGAAAGCCACGCACTGGGCCTGGTGGGCCGCGGGGCCATCAGCACGCCCGCCCGAGCGCTGCTCGACGACCCTGCCGACCCGGAGAGCGCGGTGCAGGCGATGACGCGGTCGATGCCCGCGCCCATCGACCACTTTCTGGTGCAGGCCGATCTGACGGTCGTGGTGCCCGGGCCGCTGCGGCGCGACCTTGCCGAGGATCTGGGCACGGTCGCCACCGTCGAGTCGGCCGGCACGGCGATGGTCTACCGCATCAGCGAGCAGTCGATCCGTCACGCACTCGACATCGGCAAGACCCGCGACTGGATGCACGATCTTTTCGCCAAGCACTCGAAAACCCCGGTGCCGCAAGGGCTTGCCTACCTCATCGACGACGTCGCCCGCCGCCACGGCCAGCTCCGCATCGGCATGGCCGCGTCGTTCGTGCGCTGCGAGGACCCCGCGCTGCTGGCCCAGGCGGTGGCGGCCGCCGAGGAGCTGCAGTTGCGGGCGCTGGCGCCGACGGTGGCGGTGTCGCCCGCGCCTATCGCCGAGGTGCTCGTGGCGTTGCGCGGCGCGGGCTTCGCCCCGGCCGCCGAGGATTCCACCGGCTCCATCGTCGACGTCCGGCCCCGCGGGGCCAGGGTGCCCACACCGCAGCAGCGGCGGCCCTACCGCCCCCTGCCGAGGCCCGGCAGCGAGACGCTGAACGCCGTCGTCTCGGTGCTGCGCAAGGTGACCGCCGCGCCGTTCGGCAACATCCGCGTCGACCCCGCGGTCACCATGTCGTTGTTGCAGCGTGCGGCCAGGGACCAGGACACGCTGGTGATCGGCTATCTCGACGCCGCCGGCGTGGCCACCCAGCGGGTGGTGTCCCCGATCACGATACGGGGCGGCCAACTGGTGGCCTGGGATTCGGCGTCGGGGCGGATGCGTGACTTCGCCATCCACCGCATCACGTCGGTACTGTCGGCGGGCGACTGAATAATGGGCGTATGACCGACGGACCGTTGATCGTGCAGTCCGACAAGACGGTGCTGCTCGAGGTCGACCACGAGCTGGCCGGCGCCGCGCGCGCGGCCATCGCGCCGTTCGCCGAGCTGGAACGCGCGCCCGAGCACGTGCACACCTACCGGATCACGCCGCTGGCGCTGTGGAACGCGCGCGCCGCGGGCCACGACGCCGAGCAGGTCGTCGACGCCCTGGTCAGCTTCTCCCGCTACGCGGTGCCCCAGCCGCTGCTGGTCGACATCGTCGACACCATGGCCCGCTACGGCCGGCTGCAGCTGGTCAAGCACCCGGCGCACGGCCTGACGCTGGTAAGCGTGGATCGCGCCGTGCTCGAGGAGGTGCTGCGCAACAAGAAGATCGCGCCGATGCTGGGCGCGCGCATCGACGACGACACCGTCGTCGTCCACCCCAGCGAACGGGGCCGGGTCAAGCAGATGCTGCTCAAGATCGGCTGGCCCGCCGAGGACCTCGCCGGTTACGTCGACGGCGAGGCGCATCCGATCAGCCTGGCCCAGGACGGCTGGCACCTGCGCGACTACCAGCAGCTGGCCGCCGACTCGTTCTGGGCGGGCGGCTCCGGGGTGGTGGTACTTCCCTGCGGTGCCGGCAAGACGCTCGTCGGCGCGGCCGCGATGGCGAAAGCCGGTGCGACGACGCTGATCCTGGTCACCAACATCGTCGCCGCGCGGCAATGGAAACGCGAGCTGGTCGCGCGCACTTCGCTGACCGAGGACGAGATCGGCGAATACTCCGGTGAGCGCAAGGAGATTCGGCCGGTCACCATCTCGACGTATCAGATGATCACCCGCCGCACCAAGGGCGAATACCGGCATCTGGAGCTCTTCGACAGCCGCGACTGGGGGCTGATCATCTACGACGAAGTGCATCTGCTGCCGGCCCCCGTGTTCCGGATGACCGCCGACCTGCAGTCCAAGCGACGCCTCGGCCTGACCGCCACGTTGATCCGCGAGGACGGCCGCGAGGGCGACGTGTTCTCCCTGATCGGCCCGAAACGCTATGACGCGCCGTGGAAGGACATCGAGGCGCAGGGCTGGATCGCGCCGGCGGAGTGCGTCGAGGTGCGCGTCACCATGACCGACAACGAGCGCATGATGTATGCGACTGCCGAGCCCGAGGAGCGCTACCGGCTGTGCTCGACGGTGCACACCAAAATCGCTGTGGTGAAGTCGATTCTGGACAAGCACCCCGGCGAGCAGACCCTGGTGATCGGCGCCTACCTCGACCAGCTCGACGAGCTCGGCGCCGAACTGGACGCCCCGGTCATCCAGGGCTCCACCCGCACCAAGGAGCGGGAGGCGTTGTTCGACGCCTTCCGCAGCGGCGAGGTGTCCACCCTGGTGGTGTCCAAGGTCGCCAACTTCTCCATCGACTTGCCGGAAGCCTCTGTGGCGGTGCAGGTTTCGGGCACGTTCGGGTCGCGTCAGGAGGAGGCCCAGCGGTTGGGCCGGCTGCTGCGGCCCAAGGCCGACGGCGGCGGCGCGATCTTCTATTCGGTGGTGGCCCGCGACAGCCTGGACGCCGACTACGCGGCACACCGCCAGCGCTTCCTGGCCGAGCAGGGCTACGGCTACATCATCCGCGACGCCGACGACCTGCTGGGCCCGGCGATTTAGCGCGAGCCGCCATCCAGCGCGAGCAGACGCAAAAGCCCCTCAAAACGGCAGTTTCGAGGGGCTTTTGCGTCTGCTCGCGCCACTCAACAGGTGGGTGTTGATGCGGTCTACCAGGCCGACCGGATCGTGCCGTATGTCGTCGACGGTCATTGGGATGCTGGTCCAGCCGCATTCCTGCAGCCGGGCGATTTTCAGCCTGTCATGCAGCAGGGCCTCTCGGCTCAGGTGCCACTCGAGGCTGTCGTACTCGGCGACGAGCATCGCGTCCGGCCAGGCGAAGTCGACGCGCCAGACCCTGCCGTAACGGTCAACGATGCTGTATTGGAGCTCCGGCATGGGCACTCGGTAGTCGATGAACACCAGTCGCGCCTCACTCTCCATCGGCGACTCGGCGAGACCGTTGGCGTAGCCGATCAATTCCCGGACCTTGACGATGCCCCGGCGGCCTCGGTGTTCGCGGATTACCTCGAGAAATTCGCCTGTCGTACAAGCGCCAAGGTGTAGTGCGGCATCGAGCGTCGCCAAGGCGCGCGGTCGCCGCAACGTCCTCGCGACTTCGATTGCCGTCCATGCGGGTGCCGTCGCAAGTCGCCCTTTCACCCGCCGCAGCGGAGCGCCGATTCGTTGATGCACTATGAGACCCGAGGACGGTCGCATCCGAACACCTGGGTCAAGAATGTGCACCCGGGATGCGGTCTCGGTGTCGAAGCCGTACAACGCCGCGGCGGTACTCATGCAGGCGACAATCGGCTGATCGGCCACCAGATCCAGTGCGGCAAGTTGGCCCAGCACGTCCGGTTGACTCACTGCGTAGACCCCATGGCGTACCCGAATTAGTCTGCCCGCCTTGACAAATCCGGCAAGCTGCTTACGGGTGATCACGGCCAAGAGCGCGGCAGTGGTCGCTAGGCCGCCCTGCGACCGCAGCACGCTTTCAATGTCCACGGCCCGCCACGATGCGCGCCGGTCCCGCAAGACGGTAGTCGGCCGCGTCCGACATGGGGACAAGCGCGCAACTGTGCACGGTGAGCAGACGCAAAAGCCCCCGAAACGCCGTTGTTTCGGGGGCTTTTGCGTCTGCTCGCGGTAACTAGCTACAGCGACAGGATCGTCGCCGACGCGGTGCCGGGAGCTCCGTAAACCTGGGCCAAACCGACGCGTGGGTTGCCGGGCACCTGGCGCTCGCCCGCCTCGCCCCGCAGCTGGCGCACCAGCTCGTGCATCTGCCGCAGCCCGGACGCGCCGATGGGCTCGCCGTTGGCGATCAGCCCACCGTCGGTGTTGACCGGCATCGAACCGTGGATCTCGGTGGCGCCGTCGGCCAGCAGCTTCTCCTGCTCGCCGTCGGCGCACAGGCCCGTCTCGGCCATGTGAATGACCTCGTTGCCGGCATCGGTGTCCTGCAGCTGCGCAACGTCGACATCCTCGGGCCCGATGCCCGCCGCCTCGTAGGCCGCCTTGGACGCGTACACCGTCGGCGAGGCGTCCTCGTCCAGCGGGGCAGACGTGGCGTGCACTTCGTACGCGCCGTACGTGCGGGTGCGGATCTCGCACGCCCGCACGTAGACCGGCTTGTCCGTGTACTTGTGCGCGATGTCGGCGCGGCACATCACCACGGCCGCGGCACCTTCGTCGGGCGCGCAGAACATGTATTGGGTCAGCGGGTAGTTGAGGACGTTCGAGTTGAGGATCTCTTCCTCGCTGATCGGCTTGCGGCGGAACGCATTCGGGTTCAGCGCGCCGTTGCGGAAGTTCTTGGCCGCGACCTTGGCCAGCGTGGCCTGGGAGATGTTGTGGTCGTGGAGGTATTTGTTGGCCTTCATTCCGAAGAACTTGGTGGTGACGAACTGCCCGTTCTGGGCGTACCACTGCGGCAGCGCGAGCTTGGCGGGGTCGTCGGTGAACGCGCCGCGCGGGTGCTTGTCCAGCCCGATCGCGATGCCGATGTCGTACTTGCCCAGCCGGATGGTGTCGGCGGTCTGCTGGATGGCGCTGGCGGCGGTGGCGCAGGCATTGAACACGTTGGTGAACGTGATGCCGGTCAGCCCGACCAGGCGGGTCACCGCGTCAGGGTTGGACACCTCGTGGCTGCCGCCGAAGCCGAACTGTATGTCCTTCCAGTTCACACCGGCGTCGGTCAGCGCGGACTGGATGGCCTCGGCACCCATCTGCATCGCGGTCTTCTCGAACCGGCCGAAGGGGTGCAGGCCCACACCGATGATGGCGACGTCGTTGGTCATCTCAACCTCTCTCTTTAGACCGGCCGGAATGCGAACGTCATGACCTCGGCGCCCTCGTCGTCGGTGGTGAGCGGCACCATGGTCAGCTCGACCTCCTGACCGAACTGCAGCTTGGCGGGGTCGTTTTCGGTCAGCCGGCCCTCGACGCGGATGATGTCGTCGAGCTGGACCAGCCCCACGCCGAACGGCACGAAGTCCTTGCCGGCCGGACCGGCGTAAGGGGCCCCCGGCGGGAAGCCCTGGGTGGTCCAGGCCACCAGGGTGCCGCGGCGCGGCAACAGCTGTTCGGTCATCTCGCCGCCGCTGCAGCGCGGGCACCACTGCTGCACCGGGAACGTCGTGGCACCGCAGGCACCGCAGCGACTCCCGATCAGCTGGGGGTCCTCGTCGGGCCAGGTGGAGATTTCAGGGGCGAGTGCCTTCTGCATGGGGATCCTCCAGCGATCGTCCGCGGTCCGGGAAAAGCAACGCGCTCCCTGAAAGGTACAACAGCATTCGACAAAAGTGGAAATTGCGTTCTCGCTGCGCGCGGGCCACTCGCCAGCCCTCCCGGACCCGTATGTGAGGCTGATGAGCGACCCACTCGACGATCGAGGAGACGATGATGCCAGTCACGGTGATACTCGAGCTCAGATTCAAGCCCGACGAGGTCGCCGCGGGGCGCGAGGTGATGGGCCGGGCGCTGCAAGACACTCGGGCCTTCGACGGGAATCTGCGAACCGACGTGCTCGTCGACGAGGCCGACGAGGCGCACTGGGTCATCTACGAACTCTGGGACACCGTCGAACACGACGAGGCCTATCGCGCATTTCGGGCCGGCGAAGGAAAGCTCACTCAGCTGCCTCCCCTGCTGGCCGCTCCTCCCGTCAAGACCCGGTATGTCACCACCGACATCTAGCTCAGTGCCGGAATGACCTCGCGTTCGAACAACTCGATGCCCGAACGGTCGTAGGCGGCCTCCGGGAAATAGCAGATCGCGTATTCGCAGCCGAGGCCGCGAATCTTGGCCAGCCGCTCCACCACCTGCTCGGTCGTGCCCGTCGCCGAGTCCGGCATGCCGGTCGTCATCGAATCCGCCAGGGCCTCAGGCACATGGCCGGCCAGCCGGTCGCGGACCCGCCGCAGCCGGTCTTTGACGTCGGCCTCGGACGCCGCGACGACGGCGGTGAAATTGGCCGAGCGCACGATCGCGTCGAAGTCGGTGCCCGCGTCGCGGCAATGCTGCGCCAGCACCTGCGATTTGTGGGCGAACGCCTCGGGTTCGGGCGTGAAGTTGGTGTACTGCGCGTACTTCGCGGCGATGCGCAGGGTCACCTTCTCCCCGCCGCCGGCGATCCACAGCGGTATGCCGTTGTCCTGCAACGGCTTCGGGGCGACGATGGCCCCATCGACCTGGTAGTGCTCGCCGTCGAAACTGACTTTGCCGTCGCGCCAGGCGTCGCGCATGATCTGGACGCCTTCGTCCAACCGCCCCAGCCGCACCTTGGCCGACGGGAACCCGTAACCATAAGCGCGCCACTCGTGTTCGTACCAACCGCCGCCGATGCCCATCTGGATCCGGCCGCCGGAAATGATGTCGGCGGTCGCGGCCACCTTGGCCAGGTACACCGGATTGCGATAGCTCATCGCCGTGCACATCTGGCCGAGCCTGATCCGCGACGTCGTCGCCGCGTACGCCGCCATCAAAGACCAGGCCTCGTGGGTGGCCTCGCCTGTGGGCATCGGGACCGTGTGGAAGTGGTCGTAGACCCACAGCGAGTCCCACGCGCTGTTGTCCGCGTAGGTGGCCAGGTCGCGCATCACCGCCCAGTGCTGCTCGGGTTCGATGCCGACGAGATCCATTCGCCAGCCCTGCGGAATGAAGAGACCAAAGCGCATAGCCTGGGACTCTAGCCGGGTGACGATGCTAAGTAAGTTCGAGGAGGCCGTGATGCGGATTCTCGTCTCCGGCGCCAGCATCGCCGGACCGGTGCTGGCGTACTGGCTGGCCCGGCACGGCTTCGAGGTCACCGTCGTCGAGCGGGCGCCCGCACTGCGCAAGACCGGCGGCCACGCCGTCGACCTGTTCCGGCCGGCAATGGAGATCTCGGCGAAGATGGGCGTGTTGCCCCGCATCGAGACACTCGCCACCGGAACCGACCGCCTGACGATGCAGCGGGAAGGCCGGCCGCGGCCCACCGAGGTCGACCTGACCAAGCTCGTCGGCATCGCGTCGGACCACCACGTCGAGATCATGCGCGACGATCTCAGCGAGATCTATTACGACGCCGGCCGCGACGACGTCGAATACCTCTTCGGCGACTCCATCACCGCGATCGAGCACGACGGCGAAGTGACGTTCGAGCACTCGCCCGCCCGCCGGTTCGACGTCATCGTCGGTGCCGACGGGCTGCACTCCAACGTGCGGCGCCTGGTCTTCGGCGAAGAGGCCGGCCTGACCCGGTTCCTGGGCGGCTACCTGGCGGTGGTCTCGGCGCCGCGGGCGTTGGCCAGGCCCGGCGAGATGGTCGGCCACATCGGGGTGGGCCGGCTCGCCGCGATCTACACCGCGGACCATTTGGACGATGCTCGCGCGGTCTTCATGTTCCGCACTGACGGCGAATTCGGCTACGACCATCGGGATTCGTTGCGGCAGAAGGAGTTACTGCGCGACGCTTTCGTGAGCATGCACCCTCAGGTGGACCGCTGGCTGGAGGAGGTGGCCGACACGCCCGCGTTCTACTTCGATGCGATCAGCCAGCTGCGCATGGACCGGTGGTCGCGGCGGCGGGTAACCCTCGTCGGGGATGCCGGGTACTGCCCCGGCCCGGCGGTCGGCGGCAGCACCAGCCTCGCGGTCCTGGGCGCCTACGTGCTGGCCGGCGAATTGGCCCGCGCCGCCGGGGATCACCTACGGGCGTTCGCCGCCTACGAGCTGCAGATGCGCGAGCCGGTGCACCTCAGCCGCTCCTTCGCTCGCAGCGCCGCCAAAAGCCTCATCCCCGGCTCCCGGGCGGGGGTTTGGGCGCTGACCCGCGGGGTCCAGCTAGTCTCAGTGATGCCCGGCTCGCTCTCCCGGGCGCTGGCGAAGCTGAACACCAAGGGCTTGCGCATGCACGAATCGATGCCGGTGCCCGACTACAGCGACGCCGAGGTGTGACAGCCCGGGACGCCTCGAAGGGAGATCGTCGATGGAGCTTGCCGGAGTGGGCATCTGGAGTAGTCAACTGCACTACGGCGACGCATCCGAAAGCGCTGATGCCGCAGCCGAATTGGACGAGCTTGGGTTCACGGCGCTGTGGATTCCGGACGTGGGCGGGCCGGTGCTCGATGCGGTGGGTCGCTTACTCGCCGCGACCAGGCGGACCGTGGTCGCCACCGGGATCCTGAACCTGTGGATGCACTCCCCCGGCGACGTCGCCGCGTCCCACGCCGCGCTGACCGCCGAGCACGGCGACCGCTTCCTGCTGGGCATCGGTGTCAGCCATGCGCCGCTCATCGATGCCGGTGAGCCCGGACGCTACCGCAAGCCGCTGGCGGCGACGGCGGCATTCCTGGACGGACTGGACGCCGCGCCGCAACCGGTGCCCCGCGAAGCGCGGGTGCTTGCCGCGCTCGGCCCCAAGATGCTGACCCTGTCGGCGACACGGGCCCGCGGCGCCCACCCATACCTCGTCACCCCCGACCACACCGCTTCCGCCCGTTCGACTTTGGGCGAGGGTCCGTTGCTGCTGCCCGAGCAGACCGTGATCCTGACCGACGACGCCGACGAGGCGCGCCGCGCCGGAACCGACTGGCTCCGGGCGTATCTGGCGCTGCCGAACTACGCCAACAACCTGCTGCGCAGCGGGTTCACCCAAGACGATCTGGAGCAGGTGAGCGATCGGCTCTTCGACGCGATCATCGCCTGGGGAGACGAGGCCGCCATCCTGCGCCGGGTCGCCGAGCATCACGCGGCCGGCGCCGACCACGTCTGCGTGCAGGTGCTGACGGCCGACCCGAGGGAGTTCCCGCGCGAGCAATGGCGCCGAATCGCCGCGGCCGTCAACGGGTGACGACGGCCGCATATCGTTAGGGCATGGCGTCCAAGCACACCCTCTTCCGGATCTTCTACCGCATCGGCTTCACCCCGTGGGACGGTCACCCGATCGCGCAGAACCTGCGGGACTTGGTCGAGGGAACCCCCGAAACGCCGCCGCTGTCCCCGGGGGTGGCCCTCGACCTGGGGTGCGGTACCGGAGACGCGTCGATATACCTGGCGCAGCACGGCTGGAAGGTCACCGGCGTCGACTATGTGCCCAAGGCGCTCGGCAAGGCCCGCGCCAAGGCGGCCAACCTGACGGTCGACTTCGTCCACGCCGACGTCACGCGCCTCAGCCAGGAGGGCATCGGCGCCGGCTTCTCGCTCATCGTCGACAACGGTTGCCTGCACAACATGAGCGACGGCGATCGCGACGCCTACGTCCGCGAGGTCAGCGCCGTCGCCGCGCCCGACGCGCGGCTGCTCGTCGTTGCGTTCCTGCCGGGCGGGAGGCTCGGCGTGCGCGGCGTCGAGCCCGCCGAGATGGAACGGCGGTTCACCTCGGGCTGGACCCTGTTGTCCACCGGCAGCGAGCGCGAGCTCGACCGCGAAAAGACCCCGGTGCGCTACTACCTCTTCCAGCGCAGCGCCTGACGGGGCGCGGCCTACCCCAGCGACTTCGGCGGCAGGAAGCGGTCGCCGTACTTGGCGGCCAGTTCCTTGGCACGCGCCACGAAGGCCTCCTTGCCGATGCCGGCCGGCCCCTCGTAGCCGACGATGAACTGCGCGCTGCCGCCGGTCCACGGCGGGAAGCCGATGCCCATGATCGACCCGATGTTGGCGTCGGCGGTCGACGTCAGCACGCCCTCGTCTAGGCACTTCTGCGTCTCGAGCGCCTCGGCGAACAGCATCCGGTCGATCATGTCCTGCAGCGGCGGCTCCGACGAGCCGGACTTGAACGTCTCGCGCAGCCCGGGCCACAATCCGGACCGCTTGCCGTCGGGGTACTCGTAGAACCCGGCGCCCTTCAAGCGGCTTGACCGCCCGATCTCGATCATCTTCTCCACCACCGCTTCCGCCGGATGCGGCTCGTAGGTGCCGCCGGCATCCTCGACGCCCTTGCGGGTGGCGACCGCGATCTTATGCATCAGCTCGAGGTTGAGCTCGTCGGACAGCTGCAGCGGCGGTGCCGGGTAACCGGCCTGCGACCCCGCGTGCTCGATGCTGGCCGGCTCCACGCCCTCGCCGAGCATCGCCAGCGCCTCGTTGACGAAGGTGCCGATGACGCGGCTGGTGAAAAAGCCGCGGCTGTCATTGACCACGATCGGGGTCTTGCCGATGGCCAGCGTGTAGTCGAACACGCGGGCCAGCGCCTCGTCGGATGTCTTCTCGCCCTTGATGATTTCGACCAGCGGCATCTTGTCGACCGGCGAGAAGAAGTGGATCCCGATGAAGTCCTCTTGGCGCTTGACGCCGGTTGCCAGACCGGTGATCGGCAGCGTCGAGGTGTTGGACCCCAGCACCGCGTTGGGCTCGACGACGTCCTCGATCTCCTGGAACACCTGGTGCTTGAGGTCCTGGTTCTCGAAGACCGCCTCGATGACGAAGTCCACACCCTTCAAATCGGCGGCGTCGCCGGTCGGGGTGATGCGTGCCAGCAGCGCGTCGCTCTTCTCCTGCGTGGTGCGCCCGCGCTCGAGCGCCTTGGCCT
The DNA here is from genome assembly GCF_059812405.1 of Mycobacterium sp. NGS57. Classification (NCBI taxonomy): domain Bacteria; kingdom Bacillati; phylum Actinomycetota; class Actinomycetes; order Mycobacteriales; family Mycobacteriaceae; genus Mycobacterium; species Mycobacterium sp. NGS57. Next base: position 77,920 of record NZ_JCALCP010000004.1, read on the forward strand.
CCAGCTTCTCGGCGTAACCTTTGCCCTTCTGCGCCGCCTCCGGCGAGACGTCCTTAAGCACCACGTCGTAGCCGGCCTTGGCCGAGACGTAAGCGATGCCGGCGCCCATCATGCCGGCGCCGAGCACCCCGATCTTGTTGATCTTGACCGGCTCGATCCCGTCGGGCCGCGATCCGCCACCGTTGATGGTCTGCAGGTCGAAGAAGAACGCCTGGATCATGTTCTTGGCGACCTGGCCGGTGACCAGCGAGGTGAAGTACCGGCTCTCGATGCGGCTGGCGGTGTCGAAGTCGACCTGCGCGCCCTCGACCGCGGCGGCCAGGATGGCCCTCGGCGCCGGCATGGGCGCACCCTTGAGTTGTTTGCGCAGCAGCGACGGGAACGACGGCAGGATCGCCGCGAGCGCCGGTGACGACGGGGTGCCGCCGGGAATCTTGTGGCCCTTGACGTCCCACGGCTGGGTGTGCGCCTCGGGGTTGGCCTTGATCCAAGCCTTCGCTCTCGGCACCAGTTCCTCGACGCTGCCGACGATCTCGTCGACGAGGCCATTGTCCTTGGCCGCGGCCGGCTTGAAGCGGGTGCCCTGGCTCAGCACGTTGACGAACGCGTTCTGGATGCCCAGCATCCGCACGGTGCGGGTGACGCCGCCGCCGCCGGGCAGCAGACCCAATGTGGCCTCGGGCAGCCCGATCTGGACGCCCTTGACGTCGGCGACGATGCGGTGGTGACAGGCCAGCGCGATCTCCAGGCCGCCGCCCAGCGCCGCGCCGTTGATGGCGGCCACCACCGGCTTGCCCAGGGTCTCCAGCGTGCGCAGGTCGCGCTTGATGTCCTCGACCTCGGCGAATACCTCGCCGGCGTTCTCCGGGCCGGCGGTGATCATGCCCTTCAGGTCACCACCGGCGAAAAACGTCTTCTTGGCGCTGGTGATCACCACCCCGGTGACCGAGTCCTTTTCGGCGACAAGACGTTCGACCGCCTTGTGCATGGACTCTTTGTAGTGCTCGTTCATCACGTTGGCCGACCCGGTCGGGTCGTCCAACGTCAACGTGACGATGCCTTCGCCGTCCTTGTCCCACTGAATGGTGTTCTCTGCCATGACTTTTTCCTCAGATCCTCAGACTCGCTCGATGATGGTGGCCACGCCCATGCCGCCGCCGATGCACAGTGTGACCACCGCGCGGCGGGCGTTGCGGCGCTCGAGCTCGTCGACCATGGTGCCCAGGATCATGGCGCCGGTGGCGCCCAGCGGGTGGCCCATCGCGATGGCCCCGCCATTGACGTTGAGTTTTTCGTCGGGGATGTCCAGGTCCTTCTGGAACTTCAGAACGACCGACGCGAACGCCTCGTTCAGCTCGAACAGGTCGATGTCGTCGACGGTCAGCCCGGCCCGGTCGAGCACCTTCTGGGTGGCCGGCGTGGGGCCGGTGAGCATGATGGTCGGGTCGGCGCCGGTGGTCGCGGTGGCGACGATGCGGGCGCGGGGCGTCAGGCCCTGCGATGCGCCAGCCTTCTCGTTACCGATCAGCACCAGCGCGGCGCCGTCGACGATGCCCGAGCTGTTGCCCCCGGTGTGGACGTGGTTGATCTTCTCGACCCAGTGGTACTTCTGCAGCGCCACGTCGTCGAAGCCGGCCATCGCGGCCAAACCCTCGAAGGCGGGCTTCAGCTTGCCCAGTCCCTCCTTGGTGGTGTCGGGTCGCATGTGCTCGTCGTGGTCGAGGATCAGCAGGCCGTTCTGGTCGCGGACCGGCACCACCGACTTGGCGAAGTAACCGCCCGACCATGCGGCGGCCGCCAATTCCTGCGAGCGCAGCGCGTAGGCGTCCACGTCCTCGCGGGAGAAGCCCTCGATGGTCGCGATCAGGTCCGCGCCGATGCCCTGCGGGACGATGTACGCGTCGTAGGAGGTGGCCGGGTCGGCCATCATCGCTCCGCCATCGGAGCCCATCGGGACGCGGCTCATCGACTCCACGCCGCCGGCGAGCACCAGGTCGTCCCAGCCGGAGCGGACCTTTTGCGCGGCGGTGTTGACGGCCTCGAGGCCGGAGGCGCAGAAGCGGTTGAGCTGCACGCCGCCGACGGTGTCGGGCATGCCGGCTGCGATCACCGCGGTGCGCGCGATGTCGCCGCCCTGGTCCCCGACGGGTGAGACGCAACCCAGGATGACGTCGCTGATCAGGTTCTCGTCGAGGTCCGGGTGGCGCTTGCGCAACTCCTCGATGAGGCCGACGACCAGGTTCAATGGCTTGACCTCGGTCAGCGACCCGTTTTTCTGCTTGCCGCGCGGGGTGCGGATGGCCTCGTAGACAAAGGCTTCTTCGGACATGTCGGCTTCCTGTTCACAAGGTGGGGGTTTCGGTCCGTCTTCCCAGCACCCTAACAAAGCGCCCGTCCAACCTGTTGGTTGGGAGCAGTGGGCGCGGTTCAGCGCCCGGACGCACTCGCGAACGGCATCAGTGGGTCAGTTTGTTCCGGAAGGAAGGCGATCAACCTCGAGGGCAGCAAACCCCGTCAGTGACCTGCCCCGCGCGGTTGGTTGGCCTGGAAGCACTGCACGCGTTTGACGGCGTCGTTCGGCGGGACCCCCATGACTTCAAGTTTCTGAATTATCTGGGCCGCGGGGACACCGGAATCGAATTCCGTCGCCATCACGTGGACACTGGGGAACCACACGTCTGCGTCTACCCCCGGCGGCGGGGGCTTCGCGTCGCCGCCCAGGCATTGAACGTAACCGTTGACGCCCGTGTCAGCGAGGGCCGACGGCGTCCCGATCAGCGCAAGCGGGGCAACGAACAGGACACCGACCGCCGCGCGGACATGGCTAAAGCGCATGCCCACAATTACCACAAAAGCCCAGCTATTGGCTATAAGAACAGACCCGCGCCCAGCAGCGACGTGACAGCTGCCGGCCCCTTAAGCTCAACGCCCATGACGGTGTCGCGACTGCGGCCCTACGCCACGACGGTGTTCGCCGAGATGTCGGCGCTCGCCGCGCGGATCGGTGCGGTGAACCTCGGCCAGGGTTTTCCCGACGAGGACGGACCGCCCGCCATGCTGAAGGCCGCCCAGGACGCCATCGCCGCCGGCGCCAACCAGTACCCGCCCGGGATAGGCATCGCGCCGCTGCGCGAGGCCATCGCCGGGCACCGTCGCCGCCATTTCGGCATCGAGTACGACCCCGACGCCGAGGTGCTGGTGACCGTCGGCGCCACCGAGGCCATCGCGGCGGCGGTGTTCGGCCTGGTCGAGCCGGGCGCCGAGGTGGTCCTCATCGAACCCTTCTACGACTCCTACTCCCCGGTGGTGGCCATGGCCGGTGCGCACCGCGTCGCGGTGCCGCTGGTCCCCGACGGGCGCGGCTTCGCGCTCGACGCCGATGCCCTGCGCCGGGCGGTGACGCCCCGGACCCGCGCGCTGATCGTCAACTCCCCACACAACCCCACCGGCGCCGTGCTCACCGCGACGGAGCTGGCGGCCGTCGCCGAGATCGCCGTGGCCGCCGACCTGTTGGTGATCACCGACGAGGTGTACGAACACCTGGTGTTCGACGGTCCCGGGGGCAGGAAGCACCTGCCGCTGGCCGGCTTCGACGGCATGGCCGAGCGCACCATCACGATCTCCAGCGCGGCCAAGATGTTCAACTGCACCGGGTGGAAGATCGGATGGGCTTGCGGCCCAGCGCAACTCGTCGCGGGGATCCGTGCCGCCAAACAGTATCTGAGCTACGTCGGCGGCGCGCCGTTCCAGCCCGCGGTGGCCCTCGCGCTGGACACCGAGGACGCCTGGGTGGCCGGCCTGCGCCGCTCGTTGCAGACCAGGCGCGACCGGCTGGCCGCGGGACTGACCGAGATCGGCTTTGCCGTGCACGACAGCGACGGCAGCTACTTTTTGTGCGCCGATCCGCGCCCGCTCGGCTACGACGACAGCACCGCGTTCTGTGCGGCACTGCCGGAAAAGGTAGGGGTGGCGGCGATCCCGATGTCCGCGTTCTGCGACCCGGCGGCGCCGAACTTGGACGTGTGGAATCACTTGGTGCGCTTCACATTTTGCAAGCGCGACGACACCCTCGACGAGGCGATCAGGCGGCTGGGTGCGCTGCGGAACGGGTCCGCTACGTAGGCGAACCGCCCATGACGCGCTCGCGCAGCCCCTCGAGCGCGGCCTGCAGGATCTTCTTGCGGGCCCGCCTGACCCAGAACTCGGGCAGCGGCGCCCAGGGCTCGACGGTGATCACGAACCGCACCCTGGTCCTGTCCTCACCCTCCCGGGTCAGCGTGTACTCGCCATGCTGGCCGCGCTGTTGAGCCGTCTTGTGCGCATCCCACACCATCCAGTCGGGGCCCCAGTGGTATTCGAGCAGTTCGGTGTCGTGAATGCCGGTCACCGAGATGGTGACCTTCACGTGGTGCGGTCGCCCGTCGGGATGCTTATCGACGACTTCGACGCGCTTGTGCACCGACGACCACGACGGCACGGCGTCGATGTCGGCGAGCGCCTCCATGATCGCTTCCGGGGGCGCGTCGATGACGATTTCCGACGATGCTTGTACGGCCACTGCTACAAAATTAGCAATCCAGCACGCGCCCGGAACCTATAAAGGTCAACTAGGCCTGCCCGAATCCGCGCCACCCAACACGAGGTCGGTCAGCCCCTTCACCGAGGAGTCGAGAACTTTTTCGGTCGCCCGCTTGACGACGAAACCCGGGATGGGCCCTGCCGGTTCGACGGTGATGTCGAAACGCACCCGCGTCTGGTCGACACCCTCGGGTTTGATGTTGTACTCGATGTGCTGGCCATGCTGCTGGGCGGTCCCCTTGGCGTCGTAGACGACCCAGTCGGGACCCCAGTGATATTCCAGGACCTCTTTGTCGACGAGTCCCAGGATCTTGATCGTGGCCCTGACATGGTGCGGTCGACCGTCGGGATAACGGTCGATCACTTCGACCTGTCTGTGCAGCGGCGACCATGACGACAACAGGCCGACATCTGTCAACGCGTCCATGACCACTTCTGGCGGCGCGTCGACGACAAATTCCCGTGATGCTTTTACGGCCACTGGGGACAAACTAACCCCAACGGCCTGCGCGCGCGTGGCTTTTCGCCGTATATTCTTAACTACCAGCCGATTTCGGTGAGCGACGTGGTCGTCGCCGGCGGCGGTTCGACCCGGCCTGCCGGCGTCCGGGAGAAACGCGGCGCGGGCGCGGCCTGTTCGACGCCTGCGCGGTGATCACCGTCGACCGCGCGTTCAGATGATCGTTGGTGGCGGCTTCGGCCCAGCTCAGCACCGGGGTCGCGCAGGCATCGGTGCCCGCGAAGATTTCGGCCCACTCGTCGCGGGTCCGGCTGGCGAACCGGGCCGCGAAGACGCCGTACATCGTTGGGTACGAACCGATGTCGAGCTGGCCGGGTACCGTGTCGGGCGACAGGCCCAGGCCGTCCAGCAGCGCCGCGAAGAATTGCGGCTCGATGGCGCCGACGGCCACGTACTTGCCGTCGGAGGTCTCATAGAACCGGTAGAACGGCGCGCCACCGTCGAGCAGGAACGACTCACGCTCGTCGCGCGGCGCGCCCGTCGACTTCATGGTCCACATCATCTGGGCGAGCAGGCTGACCCCGTCGACCATCGCCGCGTCGATGACCTGACCCTTGCCCGAGCGCTCGCGTTCGTAGAGCGCGACCGCGATACCCAGCAGCACCAGCATCGACCCGCCGCCGAAATCGGCGACCAGGTTCAGCGGCGGCATCGGCGGCCGATCCCGATAGCCCAGCGCCGAGAGCGCCCCGGTCTGCGACAGGTAGTTGATGTCGTGGCCCGCGGTCTGCGCCACCGGCCCGTCCTGGCCCCAGCCGGTGATGCGCGCGAAGATCAGCCGCGGATTGACCGCCGCGCAGTCGTCGGGACCGTCCCCCGCAAGCGGGAGGTGCCCCCAGCCTTCGCCGGCACCCAGGTCGGCGAGCATCATCCCGGCGTGCGGGCCGGGCCCGATGCCGCCGAGTTCGATCACCCGCACCCCGGCCAGCGGCCCCGCGCCGGTCACCGCGTCAGTTGCCCTTCTTCACCTGCAGCACCCGCTCGCGCAGCGCCTTGGTGGCCGAATCGATCGTCCCCTTGACGGCGCGCTTCAGCACGAAGCCGGGCAGCGGAACGTTCGGGTCGACGGTGATCTCCATCTTGACCAGGGTGGAATCCCCCTTGGGGACCAAGGTGTACTTGCCGTCCTGCGACTTCTGCTGCCCGGAGCTGACCAGCGTCCAGCTCACGTCGTTGCCACTCCAGGTGTAGGCCACCACCTGTTCGTCGGTGATGCCCGCCGTCCTGACCTTCATCTTGACCTTGCTGGGCCGCCCGTCGGCCCCGGTCTCGAGGATCTCGGCGCTCTGGTGGGGGTCCGACCATTCGGGCATCGCTTCGAAGTCGGCGATGACGTCCAAAATCTCCTCGGGACTGGCTTCGATGACGATGTCACGGGATTCCTTGATTGCCATGGCCCGCACGATACTGAACTGCCGTGTCGGCCGGAATGGTTTCGCCCGGGCGTACCGTCGTGTTTGTGACTGATCCCGTCTACACCGTCGGCGACTACCTGCTGGACCGCCTCGCCGAACTCGGTGTCTCCGAGATCTTCGGCGTCCCCGGCGACTACAACCTGGCGTTTCTGGACCACATCGTCGCCCACCCCGCCATCCGCTGGGTGGGCAGCGCGAACGAGCTCAATGCCGGTTACGCGGCCGACGGGTACGGCCGGCTGCGCGGAATGTCCGCCGTGGTAACGACATTCGGCGTTGGCGAGCTCTCCGCCGCCAACGCGATCGCCGGCAGCTACGCCGAGCACGTGCCCGTCGTGCACATCGTGGGTGGCCCGTCGAAGGACGCGCAGGGCACCAGGCGCGCCCTGCACCATTCGCTCGGCGACGGAGATTTCGAGCACTTCTTCCGGATCGGCCGCGAAATCACCTGCGCCCAAGCCAATCTCATGCCGGCGACGGCGTGCAGAGAGATCGACCGGGTGCTGTCCGAGGTGCGCGAACACAAGCGGCCCGGCTATATCCTGCTGTCCACCGACGTGGCGCGCTTCCCCACCGAGCCGCCGGACGCGCCGCTGCCCCGCTACCGCGGCGGCACCAGCCCCCGGGCGCTGTCGCTGTTCGTCGAGGCCGCCACGGAGCTGATCGGCGAGCACCAGTTGACCGTGCTGGCCGACCTGCTGGTGCACCGCCTGCAGGCCGTCAAGGAGCTCGAGGCCTTGCTGGCGGCCGACGTGGTGCCGCACGCCACGTTGATGTGGGGAAAGAGCCTCCTCGACGAGAGCTCCCCGAACTTTTTGGGAATCTACGCGGGCGCGGCCAGCGCCGATCGGGTGCGCGCGGCGATCGAGGACGCGCCGGTGCTGCTGACCGCGGGGGTGGTGTTCACCGACATGGTCAGCGGCTTCTTCAGCCAGCGGGTCGATCCGGCGCGGACCATCGACGTCGGCCAATACCAAAGCAGTGTCGCCGGCGAGGTTTTCGCGCCGCTGGAGATGGGCGCCGCCCTGGAGGCGCTGGCCACGGTCCTAGTCCGGCGCGGGATCACGTCGCCGCCGGTGGCGTCGCCGCCGGCCGCTCCCCTGCCGCCGGCACCGCCGCGCGATCAACCCCTGACCCAACGGATGCTGTGGGACCGGCTGTGCGCGGCGCTCACCCCGGGCAACGTGGTCCTCGCCGACCAGGGCACCTCGTTCTACGGCATGGCGGATCACCGGTTGCCGCAGGGCGTCACGTTCATCGGCCAACCACTGTGGGGCTCAATCGGTTACACGCTGCCCGCGGCGCTCGGGGCGGCGGTGGCACGCCCGGAACGCAGGACGGTGCTGTTGATCGGCGACGGGGCCGCGCAGTTGACCGTCCAGGAACTCGGCATTTTTTCGCGCGAAGGGTTGTCCCCGGTGATCGTGGTGGTCAACAACGACGGCTACACCGTGGAGCGGGCGATTCACGGAGAAACGGCCCCCTACAACGACATTGTGAGCTGGAAGTGGACCGAGGTCCCCAACGCGTTGGGGGTGACCGACCACCTCTCGTTCCGGGCGCAGACCTACGGCGAACTCGACGACGCGCTCACCGCGGCCGCCGAGCACCGGGACCGGATGGTGTTCGTCGAGGTGGTGTTGCCGCGGTTGGAGATCCCGCGCCTCTTGGGCGAGCTCGTCGGATCCATGTCACCCGGAGCCCGCCCGCGGCGCTGAAAGCGCCTATCCCTCGATGCGCATCATGTCGAAGAACCGGCCGACGAACAGCGGCGGGTAGGCGCCGACGCCGGCCCCCGACAGCCATTGCGCGGCGGCGTCGGGATGGTCGATCCACTGCCGCGCGCTTTCCTCGTCGGGAAACTCCTGCAGGATCAGAACCTCGTGCTCATCGTCAAAAGCCTGGAAAACCCACGTCTTTCGGATGCCGGCCGTGGTGAACCTGTCCATCGCCGATCCGACTTCCGCGGTCAGGGCGGAGACGTCGTCGACGGACGCGATCGCGGATACCACGACGCCGGGCGCCCCCGGGGCCGGCGGCGGCTGGGGAACAAACCGGTCGACGATCTCGCCGGCGAAGACGCCCGGGATGTCCTCGACGCCGGCTTCGTCGAACCAATCGAAGAAGACCCGCGAGCGCAGCAGTTCCACGATGGGCTCGCGGCTGTGCACCCCGATCATCACCAGCACGCGCCCGTAGTCGTGGGTGGACGTGTACACCAGCACGTGGTGTGCGCCGATGTCCGCGAGCGCCGCCTGACTGCGCTCGAGCAGCGGCCACACCCGGGTGGGATCCGGGACGCGATAATCCGACGCGATCACCATCGAGTGGATGTCGCCGGTACTCATCGAAGCTGGTCCTTCATCACTTTCCCCGTCGCGTTGAGTGGGAGTGAATCAAGGAACTGTACCGCGCGCGGCACTTTGAACCCGGCCATGCGGTCCCGGCACCAGCCGATCAATTCGTCAGCCTCGACGGTGTCATTGGGGCCCTTGCGGACCACGAACGCCTTGCCGACTTGGCCGAGCCTCTCGTCGGGGATACCGATCACCGCCGCCTGCGCGACGGCGGGGTGGTCCATCAGGAAACCTTCGATCTCGGCCGGATACGCGTTGAATCCGCCGACGATGAACATGTCCTTCTTGCGGCCGACGATGCGCAGGCGGCCCGCGTCGTCGAGGTTGCCCAGATCTCCGGTGTGCAGCCAGCCGTCGGCGTCGATCGCCTCGGCGGTCCCGGCGGGATCGTCGAGATAGCCCTGCATGACGCCGTACCCGCGGGCCAGCACCTCGCCGTCGTCGGCGATGCGCACCTCGACGCCCTCGCAGGGCAGGCCCGCCGTGGTGGCGACGTCCTCGAACGAATCGCCGGGCCGCGACAGCGTCACGTTGCCGGCCTCGGTGAGCCCGTAACCGGTCATCAACGTCTGGAACGGCAATTCGCTGTGGATGCGGCGGACCAGTTCGACGGGGATGTCGGCGGCGCCGGTCACGCCCGCCCGCAACGTCGACAGCTTGGCCTTGTCGCGCACCGTCAGCAACGAGTGGTACAGCGTCGGCGGACCGGGGAGCATCGTGATGCTTTCGCGTTCAATGAGATTCACCACCGCATCGACGTCGAACACCGCGACCGGCAGCATCGTCGCGCCGCGCAAAAATGACGTGATGAGCCCCGCCTTCAGGCCGAACGTGTGGAAGTACGGGTTGATCTGCAGGTAGCGGTCACCCTCGCGCAGATCGGCGAGCGTCGCCCACTCCTCGTACATTCGCAACGTCTGCCGATGATTCATCATCGCGCCCTTGGGGCGGCCCGTCGTGCCCGAGGTGAAGATGACGTCCGAGACGTCGGCACCGTCCACTGCGCGCTCGAACGGGGAACCGCCGGAAAGGAAGTCGGACTTCAGGTCGATGACCGGTATCCCCGCGGGCGGGGTGTAGTCGGAGTAGTCATTGCCCAGGAAGCCCTTCTGCACCAAGACGGCCTTCGCGCCGCTGCGCGCGATGATGTCGCCGGCTTCTTCCGTCTTGAACCGGGTGTTGACCGGCACCAGCACGCCGCCCGCGGTGAGCAACCCGAACGCCGCGATGATCCACTCCGCGGAGTTGGGTCCCCAGATGGCGACCCGTTCGCCCTTGCCGATGCCGAGGTCGGCGAACGCGCCTGCCGCGCAACGTATTCGCTCGACAGCTTCGGTGAAGGTGAGGCGCAGCGGACCGTCGACGATCGCTTCCGCGTCGCCAAAGCGGTCCGCCGCGCTCAAGACCATCTCGGGGATGGTCTGCCAGCTCGGCCGGCGCGTCACACCGTGACGAGTCGACCGAGGTTGCCGCCCATGATCTTGGCCTGGTCGTCGACGGACAGATGCGACAGCGCGTTGACGTAGAACGTCGGCTCCGCCAGCCCTTCCGGGTGCGGCCAGTCCGAGCCGTACAGCACCTGGTCCACGCCGACGAGGTTGACCAGGTCGTCGATGCCGTCCTCGAAGAACGGGCTCACGTGGATCCGGTTCTTGACCATCTCGACGGGGTCGCTGGGGAAAACCTCCGGGGCCTTCCGGAAGACCTCGGCCAGGCCGTCCAGCAGCGGCGTCATCCACTTCGAACCGGCCTCGACGATCGCGACCTTCAGCTTCGGGTGGCGGTACAGCGCGCCGTGAATCACCCACGATCCCACCGCGTCCTGGATTGGGCGCCACTCGTTGAGGATGCCCATCGCGTTGGTCTGGAACGGCAGCATCTCCTGCTCGGCGCCGTCCCATTCGGAGGTGTACCGGGAATAGCCGCTGTCGGACGAGTGCATGCCGACCAGCACGTCGTGCTCGACAACCCGCTCCCAGAACGGGTCGAACTCGGGCGTCGCGAACGAACGCGGACCACGGAAGCCGGGGACCGGCGCCGGGCGGACCAGGATGCACCGCGCACCGCGCTTGACCGCCCACTCCAGTTCCTCGATCGCCTTCTCGACGATCGGCAGGGTGATGACGGGGGTGGTGAAGATCCGGTTCTGGTAGTTGAACCCCCAGACCTCGTCGAGCCACTCGTTCAGCGCGTGGATCAGGACGTGGATGGCGACCGGGTCGTCGCGCAGCCGTTCCTCGAGCAGGCTGGCCAGTGTCGGGAACATCAACGTGCGGTCCAGGCCCAGCTCGTTCATCTTCTCCAAGCGGGGGCCGGGCTCGAAGAACGCCGGGATCGCCCGCATCGGCTCACCGAACAGCTCGCGCTTGCTCTTGCCGTCCGGGTTGCCGTACTTGAAGTACTCCTCCCAGGCACCCGGCCGGGCGACGACCTCGAAGGTCGGGTTGGGGATGTAGTTGCTGATGTGCCCGCGGATCGCGATCTTCGTCCGCCCGTTGATCTGCACGTACTGGACGAAGTCCTTGTACTGCTTGGGCAGGAACTTGGTCAGCGCCTCCGGCGGCTCGTAGAGATGGTTATCTGCGTCAAAGATCGGAAACGGAACGTCTTCCCGGTGTGACAACTGGCCCATGAGATCCTCCTTCGCGATTTGTGAGAATAGTATTCTCTCTCGGGTCAGACTGCAACGCGGCCCCCCTGCCCGGAAGCGGTCAGCACGTCACAACGATTTTGAACGTGGCGGTAGCCGGTTCATTGGATTTGTCGGTCGTATGGCCGGCGGCGGTGCCGCTGATGGTGAACTTGTCACCAGTCATGCTCAGGTCGGCGTTGCCGCCGCCACCCCGGGAGTACATCCCGCTGAACCCACCCAGGTTCCGGATGTGGACAGACTCGGCTACCGCCGGTTGTGCACTCTCGTCGACGACGAGCTTGGCTCCGGCAAAATCACTGCCGATGTCGATCGTCCGCGTCCACTCGAGCTGACTGCACTTGACGATGTGAAAGCTTCGCTCGTTGCCGTTCACGGTGGCCGATGCCGTGCTGGAGAGTTGGGTCGGCGGCCGCGACGTGCATGCCCCGAGCAGGGCAACGGTGAGGGCCACAGCGGCGGCCACGATTCGGCTCCGCACCGAGTCACCTCCATCCTCGCCGTGAGAGTTCTTGAGCCTGCAGCGATGATGTTATTCTCGCGAAAAGAGAATGCCAATATCGGGCTCTTGCCGAGGAGCGATTGAGCATGGTGGACCTAGAGATCGACAGCCTCGTTCCGGGGTTGGCGGTGCTGACCATCGATCGCCCCCACGCGCGCAATGCCATCGCGCCGGACACCATGGACCAGCTGGAGAAGGCAATCGACGCAGCGGCGGGCGCCGACGCACTGGTGATCAAGGGCGCCGGAGATCGCGCTTTCGTATCGGGCGGTGACCTCAAGGAATTGAGTGCGCTGCGGACCGAGGCGGACGCCGCAGCGATGGCACGGCGGATGCGGTCCATCTGCGACCAGTTGGCAGACTTCCCCGCGCCCGTCATCGCCGCACTCAACGGCCACGCATTCGGCGGCGGCGCCGAAGTCGCTGTCGCCGCCGACATCCGGGTGGCGGCCGACGACATCAAGATCGCGTTCAACCAAGTGCAGTTGGAGATCATGCCGGCCTGGGGTGGCGCCGAGCGGCTGGCCGCGCTGGTCGGAAAGAGCAAGGCGCTGCTGTTGGCCGGTTCGGGAACCGCACTCAGCGCCTTTGACGCCGAGCGAATCGGCTTGGTGGACCAAGTCTTGCCCCGCGACGTCTTCGACTCGCCTGATGAGGGATGGCGACCTGTCGCGAGGTCGCTGGCCCGCCGCCCAGCGGCGGAGATAAAGCGCGTAATCCGCGGAGTTTCTCCTGATGAGGCGATAGCATCCTTTGCACGGCTATGGGTTGCCGACCCGCACTGGCAGGCCGCAGAACGGGTGATGAACCGCAACGCCACACCGCGCCCGGCGGCCGGAGGAGCATCATGACCATCAGATCGAAGACGGTGATACGCGCCGGCTCCATCGCGTCGGTGGCTTCGCTGTTGATAGTGGCGGGTGCGCTGACGGGGAGCGGACGGGCCCATGCCGACGATCCGGTCATGCATCACGTCAAGTACACGGTGACCGCCCAGAATCCCATCTACACCGACATCTATTACCTGGACCATGAGCCGGCAATTTTTGCCGACTACAGCCACAACCCCTACTCGTTCACACCACACGTCGACGTCGACCTGGTGCCGGGCCAGCCGTGGACTTACGAGCTGGACCTGTCGAAACCCGAGGTGTATGCGATGGTCGTGGCGAGCACGGGCACGGAACCCGGGACGCCCAACCTTCATTGCGAATTGGCGGTAGACGGAGCCGTCGTCGTATCCAAGGACGGACCCAAAGGCGTGCTTTGCTCACTGCGGCACTGGTGAACCACCCAGGCCTCCGGTATATCCGCGACGGGCTGTGGTTCGCCTTCGAGGCGGCGCAGGTAATTTTCCACCAGCTCCAGGGTTTCGGCGTGACCGCCGGAGATGCCGACCGCCCGCTCGAGCACCAGAAACCGCGACAGGCTGGTCATCAGGACCGTCCAGACCACCGGCGGCACGTCTCCGGGCTTGACCCCGTAGCGCTGCAGCGCGGCCGTCACCGCCTGGCGTTGTTCCTCGCGGAAACGCTCGGCGTAGTAGGCAATTTCGGCGCGCATCTCCTTGCGGTGGTTGGCCAGCGCCATGAACTCCATCGAGATGCGGGTGAATCCGGGGTCGGTGCCGAATCTCCACAGCGCCCACAGGGGTTGCGACGATTGCAGCACGTGCGCCTGCACGGCGAGACCCTCTTCGGCGCGGCGGCGGAACACCTCGAGGAACAGCTCGTCCATGGTGCGGAAGTAGTAGTGCACGAGTTGGGGTTTCAGCCCCGCGCGGCCGGCGAGCCGACGCGAGGTAACGGCGGCGTAGCCCTCCTCGAGCATCAGCCGCTCGGCCGCGTCGAGCAACAGGCCACGATTCTTCGCGTCCGGCGCCCCGATCCTGCGGGCCACGGAAGTAGGTGTCATGCCTTCACTCCATACTCTCGTCGCGCCCGTGACTCTCGTCGCAGTGTGCCGGCCACACGGATCGTATCGTGGTACGGCCTCGCGGCCTTGACCACGACATTACCGCCATGCTAAGCAGGTGCTCAGCAGATTTCTCGATCTCGACATCGGGCGGCGACACCGCTGCCGCCGAACACCACCGGTAAACCCAGCCCAGGAGATGCAATCCGATGAGCAGCTACGACTCGATCGACTTCTTCACCGATCAGTCCTTGGTCCCCGATCCGCATCCCTACTTCGACTACCTGCGCAGTCAAAACCCGGTGCTCCGCCTGCCGCACTACGGGGTCGTCGCCATCACCGGCTATGAGGAGGCCAGCGCGGTCTACAAGGACCCCGAGACGTTCTCGAACATCGTCGCGCTGGGCGGTCCGTTTCCCCCGCTGCCGTTCCAACCCGAGGGCAACGACATCAGCGCCCAGATCGATGCGCACCGCAGTCAATTTCCGATGTTCGAGCACATGGTCACCATGGATCCCCCGGAGCACACACGTGCCCGATCGGTGCTGGCCAAGCTGCTGACCCCGAGCCGGCTGAAGCAGAACGAGGAGTTCATGTGGCGCCTCGCCGACCGCCAGCTCGACGAGTTCCTGCACAACGGTGAGTGCGAGTTCATCGCCGAATACTCGAAGCCCTTCGCCACGTTGGTGATCGCCGACCTGCTCGGTGTCCCCGAGGACGACCACAAGGAGTTCCGCGTCGTTCTGGGCGCCGATCGTCCCGACACGCGGGTGGGCGCCCTGGACCACGAATCGGTCGGCATCAACCCGCTGGAGTGGCTCGACGACAAGTTCTGCTCCTACATTGAGGACCGCCGCCGCGAACCGCGCAACGACGTGCTGACCTCGCTGGCGGGAGCGAAGTATCCCGACGGGTCGACGCCCCCGGTCATCGAGGTGGTCCGATCGGCCACGTTCCTTTTTGCCGCCGGGCAGGAGACCACCGCCAAGCTGCTCGGTGTTGCGCTGCAGGTGATAGGCGACCGGCCGGACATCCAACAGCGGTTACGTGACGACCGCAGCCTGATCCCGAACTTCATCGAAGAATCCCTGCGCATGGAAAGCCCGGTCAAGAGCGACTCGCGGCTGGCCCGCAGGGCGACGAACATCGGCGGTGTCGACATCCCCGCCGGCACCGTGGTGATGATCTTGCCCGGTGCCGCCAATCGCGACCCGCGCCGGTTCGAGAATCCGCACGAATTCGACATCAACCGCAAGAACGTGCGCGAGCACATGGCCTTTGCCCGCGGTGTGCACTCGTGCCCCGGGGCGCCGCTCGCCCGCGTCGAAGGCCGTGTCTCAATCGAGCGCCTTCTGGACCGGATGTCGCGCATCGAGATCGACGAGGCCCACCACGGTCCGAGCTCCGGACGTCGCTACAACTACGAGCCGACGTACATCTTGCGCGGTTTGAGCGAGCTACACCTGTCGTTCACGACCGCCGACATTGTCGCGCCCGTGGCCTGAGTCAGATCGTCCTGCCGACGAAGTAGCAGCCGAGCATGGCCACGGCCATGATCACCACCCATGCGTCGGTGAGGCGGCATAGCAAGATCGGGGCTTGGCGGACTTCCATGAACTCGCGAAAGATGATGCGCACCTTGATCAGTGCGATCACGATCACGCTCGCCGTGACCACCGCACTCGGCTGCAGCGATCCATCCGCCGCGTGGTCGATCCAGAGATAGCCCAGCGTGAGCGCCGCGAGGACGGCCCACACGACCAATAACCTCTTGTTGAACTTGACCACCGATCACCTCACCACGTAGAGCAGCGCGAAGATGAGCACCCAGAGGAAGTCGACGGTGTGCCAGTAGGTGGCGCATGTTTCGACGAGCTCCTGGGATCCCTGTGATCCCTGAGCTTTTCGTGCCGCCCCGCGGATTTGATAGACGATGACGCCGAGGGCGACGAAGCCGATCAGCAGGTGCACGAAGTGAATCCCGGTTAGAAAGAAGTAGTAGGTGAAAAAGTCGTTGCTGTCCAAGCCGCGTCCGGCGCGGACCAGCCGGGTCCATTCGAACACCTTGAAGAACAGGAAAACTGCGGCGAATGCGGCCGTGACGTACACGTCGCGCAGTGCAGCCCGGAACGCTTCGGCGCGGGCGGACTGAACACACCGCGCCACCGACCAGGAGCTCAGCAGCAAGACCAGCGTGTTGAAGACCCCGATCCGCAGGTCGAGCTGGGCCTGGGAGTACAGGAAGAGCTCCGGGCTGCGGGCGCGGTAGAACAGGTAGAAGCCGAAATACGCGGTGAACACCAAGGTTTCGAACAACACGAAGGCCCACATGTCGGGCTGTCCGGGCACGAACCTGTTGCGGCCGCCCTTTTCGGCTACGTCGGTCACTGTGCAACCGCCGTGTGCCGCGCCGGGCGGGGCAGTGCGCCGGTACCAAAGTCCTCGCGCTGGATCATGCGAAAGAGCATGACGATGAACGTGACTTGGTAGATGCCGAATACGACCATGTCCAGCCACCAGGCGATCTGGCCGTTCCATGCCAGCACGCCGCGCCGGAAGATCCAGCACGGTGCCACGACGACCTCGGTCAGCGCGTTGCACAGGTTGAGGTAACCGAACCACTTGGGGAACACCCTGTTCTTGTCGAGCAGAATCGCGACCATCCAGATCAGCGAACCGATCAGGAACACCCCCATCGTTCCGTCGAAGGACAGGAAGGCGAAGTCGTAGAGCCAGCCGACGGCTTCGGGGTTGCGCTCCGGTCGCAGCGTTCCGACGATCAGCGCGATGTTGAGCAGCAGCATGCCGGGGACGGCGCTGAAGGAGTAGATGAGCAGGTAGGAATACCCGAACGCGCGGCTGACCGACATTCGCCGCATCGAATACGCGATGAGCGCATTGTTGATCGCTATCATGCCGCTGATGGCGAAGATCACGCCGAAACCGAACGGTATCCCCAGGCGGCGTTCGGAGAACCAGTGCACCTGCGTCGCGAGGTCCCAGGTGGGCTGCGGCGGCGGCTGAACCTGCGCCACGATGAAGAACATCGGAAAGAAAAGGTTGTAGAACACGACGAGTACCGCCCAGGCCAGCCAGAGCTCCCGCTTGGGGCCGTGCCACAGGTGCCAGCCGACTCGGCGATGCAGTGGTCCCGGGGGCGGCGTGGCGGGCGAGGTCGGCGGTGTGATCACAGCGCTCACGCGTTGACCAGTTCCCCTGGGCGCCCGGCGTTCTCGGCACGCTCCCGATAGATGGCCCGTCCCAGCACCATGCCCATCACCACGATCCAGACCGCGATGGCGACGTTTTTCACCCAGAAGGACAGGAAGCCGTCCCACGCCAGCGGGCCGGATAGTGACACACCGACGAAGGCGGCGGGCACCAGAGCGGCGGCCACCAGAAGGTTGAAGTGGGCCACCCAGCGGTTGAATACCGGACGCGGTTGATCGTCGAAATAGATTGCCAGCGCCAGGATCACGCTCTGTCCGATCAGAAACGGCACCAAAATCGTGAAGGTCATCCAGGCGAAGTCGTTGAGCAACTGGGTCAGCTCGGGGCTGCGTTCCGGGCGGAATGCGGCCAGCAGCCAGCAGACGTTGGCGACGAGAAACAGTGTCGGACCGCCGGCCACGCAGCCCAGCATGGCGTAGGAGAAGATCGGCGTCCGGTGCGCCATCCTGCGGATCTGCAACACGATCAACGCCAGGATCGGCACCAGGCACACGCCGAACCAGTTGAACACGATCATGCTGTACCGGATCTCCGGAAGGTGCGCCGGATCGCGATAGAACGCAGCCACCTGATCTGCCGACAGCGCGGGCGACATCGGCGGATTGAAAGCCGGAAACAGGAAAAAGGCGGCGATCCAGATGATCACCGTCACGGGCAGCGTCCACAGCAGGATGAGCTCACCGTCGATGCGCCGCAGCGCGGTTCGCGCCGATTGGCGACTGCCTGCATCGTTTCCGACGACATCGGACATCGGTGTTCCTTCCCGCATGGACCCCGCACGTAAATGCGCCAACACTCGGCTAGTCAGCGAAGCTAGCCGATCGGCTAGCCACGGTCAATAGCGTCGTCTACTCTCGGTGCGTGGGAACAGCACGGCAGCCTGCCGACGATCGGCAATTCTGGCTGATCGAGCACAGCGCGGCCCGGACGCGGGTCCTCGATGCCGCGCTGGATCTGTTCGCCACGCACGGCGTCAGCGGAACGTCGCTGCAGATGATCGCCGATGCCGTCGGCGTAACGAAAGCCGCTGTCTACCATCAGTTCCGAACCAAAGAGCAGATCGTCATCGCCGTCACCGAGCGCGAACTCGGCCGCCTCGAGCCGGCGCTCGAGGAGGCCGAGGCATACGACGACGGGCCTCAAGCGCGAGATGCCTTGTTGGTGCGCGTGATTGAGATGGCCGTCCGCGACCGGCGGTTGGTGCGCACGCTGCAATTCGATCCCGTCGTGGTCCGGCTGCTGGCCGAGCACAAGCCGTTCCAGCTGTTCATGGACCGTCTGTACCAGGTGCTGCTGAGCGATGTGGGTCTGGACGGGCGGATCGAGGCCGCCATGTTCTCCGGCGCCGTCAGCAGCGCCGTCATGCACCCGCTGGTCGCCGACGTCGACGATGCCACGTTGTTCGAACGGGTTACCGATTTGAGCCGACGCCTGCTCGGCCTGCCTCGGGAGGCGCCCAACTGACTGCTACGTGTCGGCGCGGACCCAACTCGATATGCCGTCGTGCGCGATACAGATCAGGAACAAACCATCGGGGGCCTGCGCGACGTAATTCAGATAATTGGTGCAGTCGGCGTTTTCGTCCTTGACCCCCGCCATCGGCGGCGACCGGAACCATCGAGGCTGATATCTCCTCGGCGAGCCGCAGAACATCAGGCGCCCGGGCTGCGCTGCGGGCGGAACGACACTGTCGTCGACACCAAAGACGTAGTAGGTGGTGTTATCACACGGCGCGCCCAAGACCCGATGCGACAAGATGCCCGGGGTGCAGGCGGGGTAGTCGCAGACGGTCGGGCCGGCCGACGATGGCGGCGCCGCCAGCACGGTGACGCTGAGCAGGGCGCCGAGCAACGCGGCAGCCATTGCCACGATGAATCGCACCCAATTACTTTGCCATACCCGGAAGTAAAATTCTCCTGGTTGGAGAAGATCATTTGGGCCAGCCAGCAGCCGGTGTCGACCGCACCCGATGCCTTCGTACCCGTCCGCGCTGAGCGAGCGTTTCCGCACGTGAAAGCCACCAAGGGAGCCCCGCGATGGCAACGGCCGGCCCATGCTGAAGTGATAAGCTGCTTCTCCGTGCACGATCCGGAGGGCCCCGACGCCGACCATGGTGATGACCGGTCGGCCGGGACCGATCCCGATGGGCCCCAGTCGCGCTCGGCGCTACGTTCCAGTGCCGTAGCGCCCGCCTCGGGAGTGGACGCCGAAGACGAAGTTGCCAAGGCCGAAGCGCGCGCCGAGGCGGCTCGGGCGCGCCTCTCGATGCTGCGCGAGGCCGCCGAAACCGGGGGCGCGGACGACGTCCGAGATGTCGACCGGCGCCCCGCTAAGTGGACCCGGCAGCGGCTACGGGTCCGACGTCCGAAACGGCTGCGGGGCCCGGAGTCGCTCCGGCGTCCAAAACGGAAAACAGTGGCCGCCGGCGTCGGCGCCGTGCTCTTATCGGCCTCTGTGGCCGCGACCGGCTACATGCTGTGGCAGCACCACACCGCGGTCCATAACCGCCAACTCGCCGCGGAGTTCAGTGCAGCCGCCCGGCAAGGGATCACGGCACTGATGTCGATTGACCCCGAGCATGCCAAGGAGGATGTCCAGCGCACGATCGACGCCTCCACCGGCGACCAGAAGAACCAGCTATCTGTGCTGTCGACCCTGATAGTCAAGAAGGCCGAGGAAACGAAGGTCGGTATCAAGGTCAGCATCGAAGCCGTCGCCGTCGAGTCGTTGAGCGACAATTCGGGAGTCGTGCTTGTGGCGGCGAAAACCAACCCCTTTGGGCCGGATGACGCCAAACCGCCACCGGCTTTGTTTCGGCTCAGCGTGAATATGGACCGCGACGGCGGCCAACTCAAGATGTCGAAAGTTGATTTCCTGCGATGACGTCCGAACACGGCTCGTCGCGGGACGGCGCCGACGAGGCGATTGACGCCGTGGAGAATTCACACGCCGACGAGCGCGGAGCGCCGCCCGTCAACGAGGAACCGGCACGCTTACGCCGGCTGCCCGCGATTCGGCGCCGGGCCCGCCGGTATTTGGCAGGGTGGCGTTCGATCGTCGCGACAACGTTGGTTGTTGCCGCCATGGGAGTCGCCGCCGGCGTGTACTTCATCCTGTACCGGCCGGATCAGCAGGTCGGCGACGCGGCGGCGCGCAGGGCAATCCAGGCGGCGTCAGATGGCGCCGTGGCGGTGTTGTCATATTCCTACGACCATTTGAACCGCGATTTCGACAACGCGAAGTCGCATCTCACCGGCGACTTCCTTGACTATTACAGCAAATTCACCGACGCCGCCGTCGCGCCGACGGCGCAGCAGGGACAACTGACGGCAACCGCCAAGGTGATCCGGGCCGCAGTCTCGGAACTGCATCCCGATTCGGCAGTCGTGCTGGTTTTCGTCGACCAGACCACCGCAAGCGCGCAAAAGAAAGAACCCGACAAGACGCAAAGCAGCATTCTGGTCACACTGACAAAAGTCGACGGGTCCTGGCTGATCGCGAAATTCGACCCATCCGGGTGAGCACGGCAGATCTTGTCCCAACCGTTACCTGGTGGGCGCAAGCGGTGTAACGTCATCGCTCGAGGGCGCCGCAACCGACGGCGATAAGGTGCCACAGGCACTCTCGGATTACGCGCTTCGAGGAGCACCTGATGCGTTCAGTCAAAACACTCGCCACAGCAAGCCTGTTGGCTGCCAGTGCATTCGGCGGTTTGAGCACCGCCTCCACAGCCCAGGCAATAACCAAGGAAGACGTGGCCCTCAACGGGACCTTCCGCGCCACGTCGATTGGCGACTATGCCCAGAGAAACGATCAGTATTTCGGCCAACCGACGATCTACCAAGTATGGACTATCACCTCGACATGCGACTCGACCCAGGAATGCCATGGCACGGTGACCAGCGACCACGGATGGAGCGCGCCCCTTTACATGAACGACGGGGAGATGTGGAAGGTGAAACACGAAGTGCCGAACTGGGAGCGATGCGAGGACGGCACCGCGTTTCCCGGGCAGCAGACCTTCTTTTTCTTCCCGGTAAACGACAATGGTGGATGGCAACTCGGGTCGCGGGTCCTCTCGGGCAAGGACAAGACAGTCGGCCCAAGCGGTGCCTGCGGGCAAAACCAGTGGCTGGATATCACGATGCCGTTGCGTCTGGACCAGCTCTCCTGACCCAGTGGTCGTAGGTTTCTCGTAGCGTCGCCCCGCCGCCCCTGGGCCGCTCCGCCTCAGGGCGGATTCAGGTGGGAATCATGTCCTTCCACGTCTTCGGCGCTTTCGGAGCAACGAGATCCGACTGCTGGTACAACTTACCGTCCGGACCGACATAACGACCGGTATGCGGATCGTACTTTGCCACCGCGACCGACGGCGCGGGCTTGGATGTGTTGGCTCCGTACGAGCTTGGCGCGGCCTGGGGCTGTCCACCGTCAACCTGATCCGGTGCTGCGGGCGCCGGTGGTGGCGGCAGCAGCGCTGGCGGTGGCAGCAGCGCCGGTGGTATCAGCGGTGGTGGCGGCGCCGGAAGTTCGCTCGGTGCAGCGACATCGAGGGGCGCAAAAGCCGGAATGTCCGCCGACATTGGCGACATCGGCGCGAGCGCTGGTCCCGACGACGGCACCGGCGGAACGGCGGCTCCCAGCGTGCCGGGCGGCGGATTTTCTCCCCGCGGACCCGCCGGGCTGCCGCGCGGCACCGCCCCCGGCGGCAGCGGCGTTCCCTCGACCGGGCCGAAGATCCTGTCATTGGAGGTGATCCGGTCATCGGGCGGAACACCCTGGGACAGCAGATTCGGATCCAGCGGATAGGGGCCGAGGGTGTGCTGGCGCATCGCCAGCGGCATGTATGGCTGGTCGCTGTTGCAGATTTCGACGGTCGGCGCGCGCTTGCCCGGGTGACCCATGCAGGGATAGTTGCGCGCACCGCGCACAGCGATCGGTGAATCCTGCGGGAGTTTGCAGTACAACCCGTCGGGTGTGTCGATGTCGGTGAGGTCTTCCGGGGATCGCCAGGTGTTGGGTGGCATGAAGCCAACCGTGCAAATCGGCGGGTCGTCGACCGTGGCCGCGAAGTCGCCGTAAGCCCTGCCGTCGGGATGGTTTTCACCCTGAGCGGCCTGCTCGATAGCGACCCCCGACGGCAGCAACACCAACAGCTGCTCGATCGAAGGGTGGTAGGTGATGCCGATCTGCCCGATCGTGGTCAGGTTGGCAAGCAACACCGGCAGCGTCGGTTTGATTTGTTCGAGAAGCCGTGACGCTTCGTCCGCCGTGTCAGGACCTTTTTGCAAGATGGTGCGGAAATGGGAATCGTTGTCCACCAACGTATCCGAGATGCCGGCGAAGCTGCGCGCCCACGTCCTGATCGAATCGGTGGTTCGCGCCTGCGTATCCAGCAGCGGCCCGGTGTCTTCGGTGAGGGCGCGGGTGCGATCGACCACGCCGTTGGCGTCGCGGGACAAGGTCTTCGAGGAATCGATCAGTGACCCCAAGTCGTAACCCGTGCCGTTGAAGCCCTCAAAGGACTCGTCGAGCAATTGGCCGAGTTTGGTCTTCGGGATGCTCTGGACCAAGGCATTGACCTGTTCGAGCATCGGCCCGACCGGCTGCGGAATTGTCGTGTCGCGCACGGCGATAACCGAGCCGTCGTGCAGGTAGGGCGGCGAATCGGTTTTGGGCTGCAAGTCCACGTACTGTTCACCCACCGCGGAGACACTGAGCACCGCCGCCGTCAGGTCCGCGGGGACCTTCGGTGAAGTGCTCAGCGACAGCGTCGCTTTCGCGCCGGTCGGCGTCAAACCCACCGCGGTGACCTTGCCGAGCTGAACACCTCGGTAGGTCACGTTGGAAAAGCGGTACAGGCCGCCGGTGGCCGGCAGCTCCAGCGTCACCGTCATCCGGCCGATGCCCAGCAGGGTCGGCGCCTGAATATAGAAGAGGACCATCGCGATCACGCCGAGGGTCCCGACGACCGTGAAAATCGCCAGCTGGATCCGAACGAAGCGTGTCAGCATCTATCCGCCGCCTTCCGCCGCAGGTGCCTCTGCCGGCGGTGGCGCTTGACCAAGACCTGCATCGGGCGACGGACTCGCGCCGGGGGGAGGCCCGGGCAGCGGTCCGTAATTCCCCGGTCCCGGTTGCGGTACCGCACCCGGCGGAGGAGGGGGCAGCGGCAATGCGTTGGGATCGATCCACGGTGGCCTCAGCGGGTTATGCAAAGGATCGAGTGTGTAGTTGAGGCGATACGGGTCCCCCGGCACCGGCGGTACGGGCATGTCCAGCTGCCCCCAGTGAGTTCCGAGCATCAATCCCTTCTTGAGCCGTGGGATCGTCAAGTCGAAATCGAAATGCAGGTTGAAGAAGTCGCCTCGGACCGCCCGGTCGACGAAGTTCTGGGTGAACGGGAACACGAACGAGGCCGCGATGGCCCCGCCGAAGTCCGGTCCGACGTCGGCGAGCGCTTTGAGGGTCGGTTCCAGGTTTTTGAGGTTCTTGACCAGGTCGGCCTGGACGTCGTTGGCCAGCCGGGTGGCGGTGTTGCTGAACACGCGCAGGTGATCCAAGGCGGCCGTCAGCCGCGGCCGCTCCTTGACCAGCACCTCGAGCGCGGCCGGTAGCTTCTGCAGCGCCTGGGTGAGAACGTCGCGTTGGTCGGCGAATGTGCCGGCGAGCCGGTTCAGCGCCTGGATGGAGGCGACGAGGTTGTCCCGCTGGTCGTCCAGCGTTCCCACGAACGTGTCGAGGCGGGTGATCAGATCACGCACGGCGCCCTCGCGCCCGGACAGGGCGGCGGAGAAATTGTGGATGACCTCGCCGATCTGTCCCAGTCCCCCGCCGTTGACGACCGCCCCCAGCGACGACAGCGTCTGCTCGGTCGACGGGTAGGCCGATGACCGGCTGTGCGGAATCGTGGCCCCGGGCTGCAGCCGCCCGCTGCCCTGCTGGCCCAGCGGCGTATTGAGCTCCACGTGCATCGAGCCCAGCAGGCTGGTCTGACCGACGACGGCTACCACGTTGGCCGGGACCACCACATCGCGCTTGACCGAGATCTCGACGTCGGCGTGCCAGCCTTTCACCCGCATCGCGCCGACGCTGCCGACGACGACGTCGTTGATCATCACCGGCGAATTCGACTCCATCGTGCCGACATTCGGAAGTTCGACGTGGTAGATGTTCGCCCCCGGCCCGCGTCCGACCGCGCCCGGAAGGGGCAGTGAATTCAGGCCGTGGAACGCGCATCCCGTCGACGTCAACACCACGCAACAGCCGACGACGAACAGCCGCCGAGCCGCAACCCGGGCGATCACTGTTGTGGCCCGTCGGTCGGGAGCAGCATGTCCGACAAGTTCGACGCGGGCGGCGGTGGCGGTGGCATCGGTGTCGACGGTGGCGGCGGCAGCGGCATCGCCGCGCCCGGTATCCGCCCCGGCGGCACCGAACCCGGCGGTCCCACCGGATCACCCGGCAGGCCGGTATAGGCCGACACAGCGGGCGGGATCTCCGGTGCTGCGGGCTTCGGGCCCTCGCCGCCGGGCGCCAGGCGCGGTTCGGTGTAGAGAACCTTCGACGGGTCAATCGACTTGGATATGAACGGGTTGAGGGGAATCGGCGAGTTGTTGAAGTTGGTCACTCGCAGCCCGGGACCGAGGAACAGGGAGCACAGCTTGCCCGTTTCGACCGCGGTGATGTTGTCGACGGCGCCCATTTGCGTGCATCCCGGTACACCCAGCAGAACTTGGCCTCCCCAGGTGGGATTCGCCATGTTCATGAGCCCGAATCCGCCGACGATGGTTCCGGTGTCGGCGTTGTAGTCGTTGAAGAAGTTGCCGAACGCGTTCGGCGCCGCGTGCAGTACGTTCTCCAGATCCATGTGATGGTCGACCAGGTTCTGCGTGACATCGGCCAGCCGGGCAATCTGTTCGCTGGTCTGGTTGCGCGTTCCCGCGATGAAGCGCTGCACCTCGCCGACCGCCGTGGACAGATCGGTCAGCGCCGCGTCCAGGTCGGATTTGCTGTCGTCGACCACGCTGGTGAGCGTCGCGAGGCGACCGTTGAACTGCTCGATCTGCACGTTGCTGTCGCGCAGCGCGCCGACGAACGTCTGCAGATTCTTGATGATGTCGACGATGTTGCCGCTGCCGTTGGCGAGGATCCGGCCGACGCCTGACAATTGACCGAGAGTTTGTCGCAGCTTGTCGCCGTTGCCGTCGAGCGCGTTGGCCGCGCTGTCGATGAACCGACCCACGGATGTGCCCGATACCCCGCTCTTGGGTCCCAGATCCGTTGCCAGCCGCATCAACTGGGTTTTGACCTCGTCCCACTCGACCGGCACCGCGGTGCGTTCCACCGGTATGACGGCCCCGTCGCGCATGACCGGCCCACTGTCGCGGTACGCCGGCGAGAGCTGGACGTACCGGGCGGCCACTAGATTCGGCGCGACGATGACGGCCTTCGCGTCCGCCGGAATCGGCACGTCGTGGTCGACCTTGAGGATCATCTTGGCCTGTGTGCCCTGCGGCTGAATCGACTTGATGTTGCCGACTTTGACGCCCGACACCCGCACCTCGTCATGGGGATAGATCGCGGTGGCGGTGGTGAAGTAGGCGGTGATCGTCTTCTGGCCGAAGAACGTGTTACGAACGACCACGGCGGCGCCGGCAATGAGGAGCCCGACGAGGGCGACCGCCGCCACGGCCGCCAG
The DNA here is from genome assembly GCF_059812405.1 of Mycobacterium sp. NGS57. Taxonomy (NCBI): domain Bacteria; kingdom Bacillati; phylum Actinomycetota; class Actinomycetes; order Mycobacteriales; family Mycobacteriaceae; genus Mycobacterium; species Mycobacterium sp. NGS57. Next base: position 103,788 of record NZ_JCALCP010000004.1, read on the forward strand.
CCTCTTTCGGGGGATCCGGGAGATCCGGGAGGTCACTGTCATTGTGATCCTCCGATCCGTCCGCCCGACGTGCAGCCAGGGCACTGTGGAATGAGGTTGTACGGCCAGGGGGTCAGTGCCCGAGGTACCGGCGACGGGTAGCCCGGACCCTTGGACGTGTCGAAGGTGCGGAATCCCCAGAGGTAGTCGAACAACTCCTGGAAGAGTTGCGGGACAAGGAAGTTCGGGGCGAATGCCTGGTAGGCGTACATACCGGAGATCGCCTCACCGACCGTGATCTGGAATTTCTTGAGGCCCGCCATCGCTTTGGCGATGTTGTCGCGGTTCTTCTCCAGCATCGCTGTCACCGAATTCAATCTCTCCAGCGTCGGTGCCAACGTGCTCTCGTTCTCGTGCACCAACGTCGTCAGCTGCTTGGCGACCGCCGAGGTGTTGGCCAGCAGGTCCACGATCTCCTGTCGCCGCGCTACCAGGATTTCGAGCAGGGAGTCGGAGTTCAGGATGAGCTTGTTGACCTGCTGGCTGCGCTCGGAGAGTATCCCGGTGACGTCGCCGGCGCTCTTGAAGAGCTCGCCCAGGTTCTTGTTACGACTGTTGAGGGTGCGCGATAACCGGGTGAGCGCATCGAAGGCCGGCCCCATTTGGGGCGCGATCTGATCGAGCGTCGCCGCCAGGGTGTCCAACGATTGATTCAGCGCCGCCGTGTTGGTGCCGGCCGTGTCCGTCGTCAGGTCACTGACCGCTTCGGTCAACGAATACGGCGACGACGTGCGCGAGACGGGGATCAGGGCCATCGGATGCATCGTGCCGGCGCCGGCGGACTCCACCGTCAGCATCCGTTCGCCGAGCAACGTGCCGGTGCGGATGTGCGCGGACGTCTCCGACCCGAGCAGGACGTTGCCCTTCATCGCGAACGTCACCAGGGCATCGCCGTGGCGCAGCTTCACATCCGACACCGTGCCGACCTTCATCCCCGACACGATGACGGGGTTGCCGACCGCGAGGCCGCCGGCTTCGGTGAACAGCGCCTGGTACCTGACCATCGTCGCCCATGCGACGAATCGGTCGGGCGACAGGCCCACCAGGATGACCATCACCGCCAGGAAGACGCCGATGAATCCGGCTTTGATGAGCCCAGCTCCGCGATACTTGAGCATCAGGGTTCCGTGCACCTTCCTGCGTCTGACCTAAAGATGTTGGCGCGCACGGTCTTGCCCTGAAGGTCCGTGCCGCGGAGCCCGAATTGGCAGAGGTAGTACGGGATGGTGGCGCCGTTCACGCCGAGACGGACCAGCTTTCGGTAGTTCTTCGGCGCCTTGGCGATCGCGGCGTCGATGCGGTCCTTGTCGCCATCGAGGATCGGCGCCAGCCGATTCAACTGGGCTACCGTGCCGGACAGCGGCGGGCGGGCCTGCGCCAGCAGATCCGCCAGCGAGGCGGTTCCCCTGTCCAGGGCGTCAATGGCGGTCCCGATGGTGTCGCGGTCATCCGACAGGCCGCTGACAAGCTGCTCGAGGCGATCGATCGCGCCGGAAAACTTGTTGCCCTCCTTGGAAACCGTGCCGATCACGGTGTTGAGGTTGTCGATCAGTTGCTGCACGGTTTGATCGTTGTCGGCCAAGGCGTTCGAAAACGACGTCGTCTTGGCGAACAGTGACTCGAGAGTGCCGCCCTGCCCCTGGAAAACCTGCAGCAATCCTGAGGTGAGCGCGTTGACATCGCGCGCATTCAGGCCCTGGGTAACGGGTTTCAGTCCGCCGAGCAGCAGATCGAGGTCCAGCGCCGGCGCGGTGCGGCTCACCGGAATCTGACCCCCGGCCGGCAGGTGCTTGGTCGAGCCCGGACCATCGACGAGTTCGAGGTAGCGATCGCCCACCAGGTTGAGGTAGCGCACCGCCGCCCTGGTGCCCTCGGTGAGGACGACGCTGCGGTCGGCGTCGAACTTCACCACAACTTTCTTATCCGGCTGCAGCGAAACGCTATCGATCGTGCCCACCCGGATTCCGGCGACCCGCACCGACTCCCCGGGCTTGAGACGCGACACGTCGGTGAACACCGCCGAATACCCGCTCGTCGAACCCGTCCGGTATTCGCCGAAGATGAAGAACAGGAAGGCGGTCAGCATCGCCATCACGACCGCAAAGATGCCGAACTTGATTAGCGTTGCGCGCGTTCTCATCCTTGTTGTCCGATCTGAGCGGGGTTGCGCGGTGGGCCGGCGATCGGTCCGTACAACAACTCCTTGAGGATGTCGAAGTTGAGCAACAGTTGCGGGTTTCCATAGTTCACGGGGTTGGCGCCGATGTCGGCGATCAATTGCGGCGGAGCCGTGTTGAACGGAATCTTCGGAAGACCCACGCACCGCGGGCCGCCCGTCGCCGCAACCTTGGGCAGGTTCGTCGGATACCGATAACGCTCGGCGCCCCACGTGAGACTCGCCGAGATGTTGATGCTCGGTTCCGACAACGGCGCCCCGTGCGATATCTGTACGAGACCGGCCAACGCGCAGTTGAGCGCCGGGGCGTACTCGTTGGTCAGATCGGTGGTCGGCACGAGCAGGTGCATCACGTTCGTCAGCGGTCCGCGGTTCGCCGACAAGACGTCGTTACCGATGTCCGCCAGGCCGATCGCGCTGATCAGCAACGCATCCAGGTTGTGCTGCTCATCGACAATCGTCTTGCTGATCCGCGTCGCGTTCGCGGCGGTCTTCACCAAATTCGGCGCCGCGTCCGCGTAGGCGTTGGACACCGCCGGCAAGACGGCAAGGTCATGCCTGAAGGCGGGAAGGCTCGGCTCCAGCCTGGCAAGAAACGAATCCAGGTCACTCAGCGACTGGCCCAGCTGTGGTCCCCGCCCGCTGAACGCCTGTGCCAGCGCACCCAGTGACTCGTTGAGCTTCGGCGGGTCGATGTGGCTCAGCACCGACACCAATTGCTGGAACACCGTGTTGATTTCGACCATGACGTGCTGGCCCTGCAGCGTCTGGCCGCCGTGCAGCCGCTGCGCCGACGGTTGGGCAGGATCTACCAGCTGGATGGACTTCGCACCGAAAACCGTCGACGACGCGATGTCGACGAGCACGTTGGCCGGAATGAAGTGCAATTGCGAGGGGTCCATGGCCAAGTGAATGGCCGCTTCGCCGTTCGGCAGCGATTCGATCGAGGAGACCCTGCCCACCTGGACGCCGCGCATCTTCACCTTGGCATCGGGGTTCATCACCAGGCCGGCGCGTTGCGCGTAGACGGTGACGGGGACGCTCTGGGTGAACGAGCCCTGGAACAGGCCCACCGCGACGTAGACGATGACGCCGATCAGGACGATGGTCGCCAACCCTGCCAGCGGGCGTGCATAGGACTGCGCGCCGAAGTGGCGCCCGGGTGACGCCGCGACGGGCTTTGCGGCGCTGGTGGTTTCGGATCGGTGGATGGGGCCCGGCCCGAGATTGCGCGTCACTGTCCTGTCACCACCCTCCCTAGCCCGACAGGTTGAAGTTGCCGTTGGTGCCGTATATGGACAGCGAGACGAGCAGCGTCACCGACACGACCACGATCAACGAGGTTCGCACCGCGTTACCGGTCGCGACGCCCACACCGGCCGGTCCGCCCGAAGCAAAGTAACCGAAATAGGTGTGGATCAACAAGATCGTGATGGCCATCAGGACGGCCTGCAAGAACGACCACAACAAGTCGATCGGGTTCAAGAATGTCGAAAAGTAGTGCTGATACAGGCCGCTTGATTGGCCGAAGAGCACCACCGTGGTGAACTGACTGGCCATGAACGACAGGATGACGGCGACGGAATACAGCGGCGTGATCGCCATCATCCCCGCCGCGATCCGGGTGCTCACCAGATATGAAATCGGCCGGATAGCCATGGATTCCAGCGCGTCGATCTCCTCGTTGATCCGCATGGCACCCAACTGCGCGGTCACGCCGGCGCCGAAGGTGGCCGCCAGGCCGATGCCCGCGACGATGGGCGCCGCGATGCGAACGTTGATGAAGGCGGATAAAAATCCGGTCAGCGCCTCGATGCCGATATTGCCCAGCGAGCTATAGCCCTGCACCGCGAGAGTTCCGCCCGCGGCCAGCGTCAAAAAGCCGACGATACACAGCGTGCCACCGATCATGGCCAAAGTCCCTGCGCCCATGCTGATCTCGGCGATCAGGCGGATGACTTCCCGCCGGTAGTGGCGGACCGCGAAGGGAACCCCGGCGAGCGCCTTGCCGTAGAACAGCGTGTGGTCGCCGATCCGGCTCAAAGCGCCGACGGGCTTGTCGAGTTGTCGCGTCAGGCGCGGATAGGTCGCGCGTAGCGTGATCACGGTCTGTCCTGCACCCCCTCAGTGACCCTTGGACGACATTCGGATGCCGATAGCCGTCACAACGACATTCACGACGAACAGCGACATGAACGCGTACACGACCGTCTCATTGACGGCGTTGCCGACGGCCTTCGCGCCGCCCGATACCGTCAGCCCCCGGTAGCACGCGACCAATCCGGCGATCAGGCCGAAAAGCGCTGCCTTTACGCACGAAATGATCACCTCGGGCACGCCGGTCAGCAGGGTGATGCCCGCGGCGAACGCGCCCGGATTGACGTCTTGGACGAAGACCGAAAAGATGTAGCCGCCCACGATGCCGATGATGACGACCAGGCTGTTGAGCAACAGCGCCACCAGGCCGGAGGCGAGCATGCGCGGGGTCACCAGGCGCTGCACCGGGTTGATGCCCAGCACCTCCATCGCGTCGATCTCCTCGCGGATCGTTCGCGACCCCAGATCCGCGCACATCGCCGTGGAACCCGCACCGGCCACGATCAACACCGTGACGATCGGGCCGACCTGGGTCACCGCACCGAAAGCAGCCCCCGCCCCGGACAGGTCCGCGGCGCCCAGTTCGCGCAACAGGATGTTGAGCGTGAAGCTGACCAGGACGGTGAACGGAATGGCCACCAGCAACGTGGGCGCCAGCGCGACCCTCGAAATAAACCACGACTGTTCCAGGAACTCGCGCCACTGAAAGGGGCGGCGAAACACGAATTTGATCGCGTCGGCCGACATCGCGAACAGTCCCCCGACCGCCTGCATGGGCTTCGCGCCGCGCCCCAAGAAGATGCCGCCAGTCCACCGCTCCGGGCCGGCTCGCTTAACCGCCATCAGCGTCAGCCCCTCCCAACACTTTTCAGACCGGCAGTCTCGTTTTTGTGGGCCGGGCGTTGCGGATTCGGTTGGGCCGACGGACGCGGCGGTCTGCCAGCGTCACTGAAATGCATAGCGGGCAGCCACATTCCGGCATCCGGCTCAGGCGTGACAACCGCTACCATCCTCACGCCAGGACCTCCGTTCGTCGCGTGAGTTGACGCTCCGAAACGAGGGGCCCCAAGTCTCGAAGCGTCCGGCGATTATGACTCATACCGCGTCTCGTCGGAGCAGAAAATGCACAACCGTTATCGGCGAGGCCATCGGGTGACGGGCCAGGTTCGGGTCGGGCGTTTCGGACGGCTCCGGTCCCCGCAGTACTCAAGTGACGGCGCCGGCCGTCTTGAGTTCGATGATGCGGTCCCAATCGAGCCCGATCTCCATCAGGATCTCGTCGGTCTGCTCGGCGAATCCGGGCGCCGGGCCGGTGTGCGGCGCGCTGACATCGAACTGGACCGGGTTGGCGACCAGGTCGAGTTCGCCTGCGCGAACCAGGTACTCGTTCGCGCGGATCTGCGCGTCGTCGACGGCCTGCAAGGTGTCTTGGACAGGCGCCCATGGTCCGGCGAGCGTGGCGAACCGTTCGCTCCACTCGGCAAGCGTGCGGGTTGCGATCACCTTGGTCAAGATCCCGACCGCCTCCGCGGTATTGGCGGCGATCGTCTCGACTGTGGCGAAGCGGGGATCATCGGCAAGCTCGGGCAGGTCGACGTGCCGGCACACATCGGCCCAGAACTTGGTGGGCTGCATCATCACGAAGGAGATGTAGCGGCCGTCGGAAGTGGTGTAGAGCCCGACCAACGGATTGTTCGGCGCCCCGTGCACACCCGGCGGCGGCGATTCCAGCCGCTGCCCCAGGTGTTTGGTCAACGCGACCGTGTGTCCCATCGACCACAGGCCGCTGCCCAACAGCGACACGTCGACGACCGACGGCTCGCCTGTGCGCTCGCGCTTCAGCAGCGCCGCCGCGATGCCACCGGCGAGATTGGTGCCGGAGATGGTGTCGCCGTAGGCCGGTCCGGGCGGCGCGATCATGCCGGGCATCCCCGCCGGGGTGATGGTGGCGGCGGTCCCGGCCCGGCACCAGAAGGCGGTCATGTCGTAGCCGCCCTTGGTGGCCTCCTCGCCGCGCGGGCCGAGGGCGCTTCCCCGCGCGTAGACGATCTTCGGGTTCACCGCCCGGATGTCGTCGACGTCGATGCCGAACTTGCGCCGGGCATCGGGCAGGAAGCTGGTCAGAAAGACATCGGACCGGCGGGCCAGCTCATAGAGCACCTCTTTGCCCTCGGGCACCGACATGTCGAGCCCGATGCTGCGCTTGCCGCGGTTGGCATGCTCGATGTTGGGGTTGGGGTCACCGTCCACGCGCAGCATGCCGGTCTGGCGCAGCCCGCGCTGCGGGTCGCCGGTCACGGCGTGCTCGACCTTGACCACGTCGGCTCCCCATTCGGTCAGCACCGCGCCCGCCGACGGGACGAAGCCGTACATCGCGACTTCCAGGACACGGATGCCCTCGAGCGGCCTCATGCCTGGTCCTCCCCCTGATGTGGTGCCCGTCACGATAACTTCATTCTCCTCACCGGCGAATCTTACATTCGCCTCTCGATAATTCAAGAAACTCTCAAGAACCGAGACGGCCCGTCTACCAGCGGCGTTAGGGCTCCGCCGGCCACGGGACGGTCCTCTCCGCGCAGGCCGAAAGCGGTTTGGCGACCGTGTTGCACGCGGCTCGGCGACGAGAGTAAGGTTCTCATAATTGCAAGGGAGATTCTTTGTGACTGAGACGGCCCCGTTTGGAGACGACGCCAGCCTGGTGTCGCGATCGTGAAGACCGCCGTTGTCACCGGTGGCGGATCCGGCATCGGTCAAGCCGTCGCGCAACGCCTGCGCGCCGACGGCCTCGACGTCGCCACGATCGACCTCAGGCCATCGGACGCCGACTTCACCTTCACCGCCGACGTCACCGTCCGATCGCAGGTGGATGCCGCGCTCTCCGCGATCCGCGCCCGGCTGGGCCCGGTGACGGTTCTGGTCAACGCCGCCGGCCTGGACGGCTTCAAGCGCTTCAACAACATCACCTTCGAGGACTGGCAGCGGGTGATCGACGTCAACTTGCACGGCGTCTTCCACATGGTCCAGGCGGTGCTGCCCGACATGGTCGAGGCCGGGTGGGGACGGATCGTCAACATCTCGTCGTCGAGCACGCACTCCGGCGCGCCCTACATGAGCCACTACGTGGCGGCCAAGTCGGCGGTCAATGGGCTCACCAAATCGCTGGCACTGGAATACGGGCCCAGCGGCATCACCGTCAACGCGGTGCCCCCGGGGTTCATCGACACCCCGATGCTGCGCGCCGCCGAACAAAAGGGCTTCCTCGGCGACATCGAGGAGACCATCGCCCGGACCCCGGTGCGCCGGATCGGCCGGCCGGAAGACATCGCCGCGGCGTGCGCCTTCCTGATCTCCGAGGAGGCCGGCTACATCACCGGTCAGATCTTGGGTGTCAACGGCGGCAGAAACACGTAAAGGAGTCATCGTGAAGGTCTGGGTTGATCCCGAACGCTGCCAGGGCCACACCCTCTGCTCGATGATCGCGCCGGAATCCTTCCGGCTCAGCGACATCGACGGCACATCGTCGGCGATCGACGAAGTGGTGCCGGCCGATCGGGAGGATCAGGTTCGCGAGGCCGCCCAATCGTGCCCCGAGCAGGCCATCATCATCACGAACGAAAGCTAGAGGGAGACAGCGCCTTGACCGTCGATGACGTCGTCAGCGACAACGACCGCAAGCGAAACCGGTATGACTTCGACCGGCACTCCGCGGAGTACCGATCGAAGTTCAAGGCCGTCACCGAGGAGATGCACGCCCGCTGCCCGATGGCGTGGAGCGAAACCTACGGCGGGCACTGGGTGGCGGCCGGTAGCCACGAGGTCTTCGAGCTGGCTCGCTGCCCCGCGGTCTCCAACGACCACGACATCCACAACGAACGCCGTGGCTACAAAGGCATTTCGATCCCCACGGCCAGCCGCGTCAGCGCGGTTCGCGGCGGCATCCTGGAAATGGACGACCCCGAGCACCGCACCTACCGGACCGTGCTCAACCCCTATCTGTCCCCGGCCGCGATCAAGCGGTGGGAGCCCTTCATCGACGACGTGACGCGCGCCTGCCTCGACGAGAAGATCGAGGGTGGCAGCATCGACTTCGTCGACGACCTCGCCAACATCGTGCCCGCCGTATTCACCCTGGCCATGCTCGGCATCCCGTTGAAGAAGTGGAAGATGTACAGCGAGCCGGTGCATGCGGCGGTCTACACGCCCGAGCACTCCCCCGACATCGAGCGGGTCACCGCGATGCACCGGGAGATGGGGCTCGACATGGTCAACAACATGATCGAGATCCGCGCGAATCCGAGGCCCGGGATCGTGAACGGTCTGCTCGAGATGCGCATCGATGGTGAGCCCGCACCGGAGCTGGAAATCCTCGGCAACCTCGGGTTGGTCATCGGCGGTGGTTTCGACACCACGACCGCCCTGACCGCCCACTCGCTGGAATGGCTTTCGGAACACCCTGAGCAACGGCAGCTGCTCAGCGATGAGCGCAAAACTCTGCTCGACCCCGCAACCGAAGAGTTCCTGCGCTTCTTCACCCCGGCGTCCGGGGACGGCAGGACGTTCGCCGACGACACCGAACTCGACGGCACCCAGTTCAAAGAGGGCGAGCGGCTATGGATTTCGTGGGCGATGGCCAACCGCGACCCAGCGTTGTTCCACGACCCGGACAGGATAATCCTCGACCGCAAAGGCAACCGGCACTTCAGCTTTGGGCTTGGGGTCCACCGGTGCATCGGGTCGAATGTGGCACGCACCGTGTTCAAATCCATGCTCACCGCGGTTCTCGACCGGATGCCCGACTACAAGTGCGATCCTGAGGGGACCGTCCACTACGAGACGATAGGTGTCATCCAGGGCATGCGTAAGTTGCCGGCCACATTCACGCCCGGCCGCAAGGTCGGAGCCGGACTGGACGAGACGCTCGAAAAGCTCCAACGCATCTGCGACGAGCAAGAGCTCGCCAGGCCGATCACCGAACGCAGGGAAGCCGCCGTCATCGACTGAGCGGCTCATAATTTTTCCGAGTAGGCCTGTTCGGCATGGCATCGCCTTATATTTGGGCCAGGCACGTGCGCAGAGAGGGAGACGCATCGGTGAAGACTTTCGCAATCAGCCTTGCGGCGCTTGCCATGGCCGCGCTGACTATGACGCCGACCGCGCACGCGGACATGCTGTATGCCAACTATCGGCTGGACACGGACCGGGATCCCGGCCACCTCTGGGTTTGGTCGATCAATCCATGCGTCCAGCCAACGCCGGGATGCCTGCAGGTGTACGCAACTCCGCAGCCCAATGGGCAAGCGACGGTCTACCGGGGAATAGCTCACCTGGCCAACGGCCGCTACACTCTGGCCGTTGATGTGCCCGATGGCGTGCGCTGCGTGGTCCAGTTCTTTCCCTCGCACGACGTCTACTCGTGGGACGCGGTGACGCTGGCGGGTCAGGTCGACTCGACGTTTGACACCGGCTGCGGTGGCGGACCGGGGGGCACCAACAGTTGGCCGTTCTCGCTCGTGCGATGGTAGCCGCGTGAGAGGTACGGGGGGTCGGTCGATCACGAGGGCGACGGGCAGCAAGCACGATGGCTGAGGCCAAGAAGGCGCCGCAAGATTCGGCCACACCGAAAGCCGACGTCGATGCGTTACTGGAGGAAGCCGAGGCCGAGGCAGCCGAGGCCGAAGCGCTGGCCGCCGCGGCGCGCGCCCGCGCCCGTGCCGCCCGGCTCCGGCGGGAAGCGCTGGCCGCCGCCGAGGCAGAGACCGAGACCGAGAGGTCCGAAGAGGCGCCGGACGCCGTCGATGACGCAACCGAGACGGACGAGGCGAAGACCGGCGACGAGATCTCCGACACCGTCGAGGCAACCGACACCGACGAAGCCGAGTCCGAGGAAGCCGAGTCCGAGGAAGAAGTCTCCGACGAAGCTCCCGAAGACGTCGAGTCGGAATCTACGTCGGCTCGCTCGCGGCGACGCCTGCGGTTGCCCCCGTTGTCCGTGGTGTGGAAAGCGGCCGTCATCATCCTTATCTGCGCCTTTTTGGGGGCGAGCGGATACATGATGTGGAACCACCATGAAACCACCGAGCGCAAACAACGCACCGCGAGCATCATCGCGGGGGCCAGGCAGGGGGTCGTCAACCTGTTTTCCATGGACTGCAACAAGGCCAAGGAGGACGTCCAGCGGGTGATCGACAGCTCGACTGGACAGTTCCGGGACGACTTTCAGGCGCGCGCAAAAGATTTCGCGACCGTCGTCGAGCAGTCGAAGGTGGTCACCCAGGGAACCGTGAATGCGGCGGCCGTGCAAGCCATCAACGGGGATTTCGCCTCGGTTCTCGTCGCGGCGACATCGCACATCACCAACGCCGCGGGGGCCAAAGACGAACCACGCAATTGGCGGCTCAAGGTGACCGTCAAAGACGACGGCGGGCAATACAAGATGTCCAATGTGGAGTTCATTCCATGAGCGAGGACGAGCCCAGCATCGACACCGTCGACGAGTCTGCCGAACAAACCGACCACAGCGAAAGTAGCGCGCCACGCGCCCGGCGCAAGGTGCAAGCCGTTCCCGTGATTCTGATTGTGCTGCTGCTGCTTTCCGGCGCCGCCGCGACGTGGCTGTACTTCAAGCAGTACCGGCCGGACAAACAAACCGACCCCGGCGTCGCGACCGCGGTCACTACCGCGGCGACCGACGGAACGGTCGCGCTGCTGTCCTACTCTCCCGATTCCCTCGACAAGGACTTCGCCGCCGCCAAGTCACACCTCTCCGGCGATTTCCTGAAGAACTACAACCTGTTCACCGAGCAGATCGTGACTCCGGCGGCCAAACAAAGGTCGCTGAAAACCAACGCTCGGGTGGTGGCGGCCGCCGTTCAGGAATTAAACCCGGATTCGGCCGTCGTCCTGGTGCTCGTCGACCAGAGCACCACGAGCAAGGACAACCCCGACCCCGCGATGGCCTCCAGCAGCGTGCGGGTGAGTTTGACCCGGGTCAGCGGCAGCTGGCTGATCACCAACTTCGACCCCGTTTAGGCGTCGGCGAGCAGTCGCAGGAAAACTAGCCGCGCGGGAGGCCCAGCACGCGCTGGGCGATGATGTTGCGCTGAATCTCCGAGGTGCCGCCGGCGATCGTGCCGGAAAAGCTTCGGGCGTAACGCTCGAACCAGCTGGCGAAGTAGTGGTCGAGGTTCATGTGCGCGTATGGCCCGGTCTGGCCCGGGTGGACGAGCCCATCGGATCCCGCAGAGGTCAGCGCGAGGTCCATGCCACGCAGCTCGGCCTCGGAGCCGAGCAGCTTGAGCACCGAGATCGCGGCCACGTCGTCTTCGCCGCGCGCGGCGCGGGCCAGGGCCGCCGAGCCCAGCAGGCGCAGCGCCTGCCTGTCCATGATGGTGCTGGCGTACTGTTCGCGCTCGACCTCGGTGCCGGGACGAAAGTCGTCGATCATGTTCTCGAGGCGATCGGCGAAGCCCAGCCACATCATGGTGCGTTCGTGGCCCAGCGACCCGTTGGCCACCCGCCAGCCCTGGTCGAGCTCGCCGACCAGGTTCTCCGCCGGCACCCGCACGTCGGTGAAGAACACCTCGTTGAAGTCCAGGTCGTCGGCGCCGCAGATGGACGGGAACGGCCGGCGCACCAGACCGGGCGTGTCGGTGGGGATGATCAGCGCGCTGATTCCCTTGTGCTTCGGCGCATCCGGGTTGGTGCGGACAAAGGTCAACAAGACGTCGGCGTCGTGGGCGCCCGAGGTCCACACCTTCTGCCCGTTGACCACGAAGTGATCGCCGTCGCGCACCGCGCGGGTACGCAGCGACGCCAGGTCGGAGCCGGCGCTGGGTTCGCTCATCCCGAGTGAGGCGGTGATCTCGGCGCGCAGGATCGGTACCGCCCAGCGCCGCTTCTGTTCGTCGCTCCCGAACGACAACAGCGACGCGCCAACGATATTCACGCCCTGCGGGTTGAAGCTGTGATAGATCCGCCGGCGGCTGAGCTCCTCGAGGTACACGAACTGCTGGATGACCGTCGCGTTGCGGCCGCCGTATTCCGGTGGCTGGGCGGGCAGCAGCCAGCCGTTGTCGAACAGCAGCCGCTGCCAGCGCCGGGCCCACTGCGGCATGTGGGAGACCGAGCGGGGCCGCTCCAGCGTTTCGCTTGCGTCGGGCAGGTTTTCGTCGAGGAACGCCGCGAATTCCGCCCGGAACGCCTCGACGTCGGAATCAAAAGTCAGCTGCACGGTATTCCTCCGCGATCCGCGCCCGGTGCTCCGCGGCGCCGCCGAGCATGAGCTCGCCCGCCTTGGCCCGCTTGAGCGCGAACTGCAGGTCGTTCTCCCAGGTGAATCCCATCGCGCCGAAAAGCTGTAAGCCGTGCCGGAATACGAGCGACTGGCACTCCCCCGCCGATGCCTTGGCCATCGCGGCCGCCAGCCGCCGGCGCGGATCGTCGGCGGCGATCGTCAACGCGGCGAAGTAGGCCAGCGCGCGGGCGCGTTCCACCGCGACGTGCATGTCGGCGGCCTTGTGCTGGACGGCCTGGAACGAGCCGATCGGCACACCGAATTGCTGCCGGTTGCGGACGTGGTCGAGGACCAGGTCCAGGATGCGCTGGCAGGCGCCGACCATCGTGATCGCCATACCCGTCAACGCCATGTGGTGCGCGCGCTCGGCGTCGGAGGCGAGCCGGGCGCTATCAGGCACCCGCACGTCGGCGAAGGACAGGTCGGCGACGTGCAGGACGGGGTCGAACACCGCCGAGCGGCGCGCGGACACCTGGTTGGCCGCGACGAGGAACACGCCGGCGTCGGTCGACACGGCCAGCTGGTCGACGCGGTCGCCGTCGAGGACGTGCCGTGCCGTGCCGTGCAGCACCCAGCCGTCGGCGTCGCGGTGCGCCGCCACCCCGCTGTGCACGGCCGTGCCCGACTCGTGCGGGTCGAACCGGTCGGCGGCCAGCGGCGCGAATTGGCTCAGCGTCGCCAAGAACGGCGTGGGGTCGGTGGCGCGGCCCAACTCCTCGAGCACGATGGCCAGTTCCACGGCACTGCCGGGATCGTTCAGCTCCGTCCAGCCCTGGTCGACGTAGGACTTCCAGAGCGGGCTGGGGTCGACGCCGTCCTCGGCCACGCTGCGCACCAGCGACGGCGGGCACTGCTTGGCGACGGCGTCGCGAACGGTCTGCTGCCACAGCCGCTGATCAGCATCGAACTCCAACAGCATCCGAGCCGCCTCCTGTCGTCACCGCCTCCGCGAGAATAACATTCTCCATCGCGGAAGTAATAATCTCGAAAAGCGGCTATGGAGTACCCGGGACCAGCCCGTCTGCCGGCTGGTCCCAGCGGTCGAGGTTGACGAACTCGGCCAGCGGCCGGCGGCGCAGCGGCCCGTGGTTGCCCTTGGGCCATCCGACGACGACGTGGCCGGCGACCATCCAGTCGTCGGGCACGCCGACGGCCTCCCGCAGCAGCCGTTCGCCGCCGTAGGAGGCCCAGCTGGTGAGGCATGCCCCCAGGCCCTGGGCGCGCGCGGCCAGCAGGAAGTTCTGCATCCCGGGAAAGATCGACCCGCCCAGCAGTAACTCGGATGCCGTCGGGTAGTGCTGCTGGGCGAACAGAACCGAGGTGAATTCGCCCGCCCGGTCGTGCAATTCGTAGGTCGCGCGGTAGGTGCGGGCGCGGCGGCTGTTGTCGTCGGCGGCGGGCCGGCTCATCCCGTAGACCGGCTCGATCACCTCCAGCGCGTGAGCGGCGGCCCTGGCCACGACCGCCCGCTGCTCGGCGGAGCGCAACACGACGAATCGCCAGCCCTGCGCGTTGGCGCCCGAGGGGGCCCACCGGGCCGCCTCGAGGCAGCGCGCCAGGGTCGCGTCGTCGACGGGCTCGTCGGTGAGGCGCCGGATCGTCCGCGCCGTCGACATCACTTCCCAGACGTCGCTGGTTGCTCGCGCCATCGTCGCTCCCTTCGGCGTCGGCATCCTGTGCGTGGAACATATCGCGGCGCGGCGCGGGAGCTCACAACGCGACGTCGTCGTCGCCCATCCAGTGCACGAATCGCTGCAGCGGATACATCGCGTCGTGCGGACTGCCGAGCACGTGAGCGTTGGCAGTTCCCAAGCGGCACAGGCGTTGAGCCCCCGCGCTAGCCAGTCGGTCCCGCAGCTGCGCCTTGCGCTCGTAGGGGTAGACGCCGATGGTTTGGGTGGCGACGTTGACGTAGCGGACGGCGTCGCCGAGGGAGTCCACCCGCACCACGTTCGATGTCTTGTTGGTGGGCTGAAACTCGACGGGCCGGTCGGAAAGGATCACCAGGCCGCGGCCGTCGAAGCCGCCCCACAGCTGGAGATCGCCCATCGCCTCCATCACCTGGATCTCATCGCGCAGCTCCCGCGACAGCGGCGGGCTCACCGCCGACGCGAAGTCACGGTCGACGCCGAGGCGCCCGGCCAGCGTGGCGCAGAACGATTCAACCTGGGCCCGTGCGCCTTCCACGAATGCGTAGCGACTGGCCAGGCACGCCTCTTGGTTGAACACCGTGGTGTCGGCGGCCAAATGCTCGGCCGCCTCCGCGGCGCTCTCCTCAGAGTCGAACGCCTCGCGGCCGATCAGCGAGATCGAGGATTTCGGGTCGAACGAGATCAACTGGATTCCCGGCCCCAGGTACTGGATCACATTGTCGATCGCCTCGCCACCGCCCCAGGCGACGATCCTGTCGAAGTACTGCGGCCGGTACAGGACGCGTTCGACCGCGGCGTCGCCGCCCTGCCAGTACACCGCCGACATCGACCGTACGACAGGGTGTTTCGGGTCGATTTCCGCCATCGTGCGTAGCACCGCGACCGTGGTGAACGGATCGCTCGAGGGCATCTTGAACAGGTTGACCGCCTTGACCAGAGCTCCCTGTGCGATCGAAGCCACGCATCCCGACGGGGCGTTGCCCGCCAGCATGTGCACCATGCGCGGCGGAAAGGCACGGATCGCCCCCTTGTTGCCGTACCCGTCGACCCGCTCGACCCACCCGTCGAGCGCGGCGCGATTGGCGAAGTTCGAGTCGACCATGCTCTCCAGCAGCGGCCTGGTCAGGTAGTACGGCGCCTGCCGGTAGAGGTTTTCCACCACCCTTCGCGGCAACGGGTTGGTGGCCGCGATCAACTCCAGGCACTGCTGTAGGTGGGGGTTGCGGTCCAGGTGCAGGCGCTCGCCGGTTTCCACCAGGAAGTCGATGATCTCGTCGAGTTTGACGTCCAGCAGCGGCGGCAGCTGCGCCCGCGGCAACACAAGAGTATCGAGATCGATTGTGGGCGTGGTGAAATCAGATCCCAGATCGCGGGATCGGTGACGGACCGCGCCGCCCTCGACGAGCGTCCCCTGGACAAAATGCGGTGCCGCGAGGGTCGTCATGCGATCCCCCGCACGTAGGCGTCGATGCTGCCGGCGCAGGTGATCTTGTCCCCTCCGGGCAGATCCGCATACCGGGTGATGTCGCGCCCGACGGTGGGGCCCTGATGCCCGCACCCGCATTTCGCGAAACTGACGCTGACCCGGTCGCCGCTGATCACACCGCCCCAGCGGCCCTCGATCGAGATGTCGAAAAACGCTGCCCTGGATTCGATCTCGCCGCCGCCGACATCGAGCAGGTGTTCGCCACTGGTATCCAGCGGCAGCATGAGCACCCAGGGCGAGATGTGGTAACGCTCGGCGCGGCACAGCGGGAACGTGGCGTTGATCTCGCGCATGCTGTAGGCGTGATAAAGCCGGTCCGCTGACACATTGAACGTTTCCAGCACGTATTCGCGGTAATTTTCCGGCAGCGCAGCGCCTTTGAGCCCGCCGGCGACCATCATGGCATTGTTCGGGTTGAAGTCGTCGCCGCCATGATCCTTGGCGCGGATGCCTTCCGCGATCTGGTACAGCGTCGCGAACATACCGGTAGCCAGGAGGGGCAGCGCGCGGGCTTTGACCACCGCCTCGACGGCTTTCTTGGCCGAGGCGTCCATGTCGGCCGCCCGCTGTGTGGCGATGCGTTCGAACTCCGCGATCTCGCTGGGCCGTGCGCTGCCGTCAGTCAGCTTGCGGCGCAACGTGATCATGTCGACCATCGACCCCACCGTCAGCGGTTCGCCGTCGCCGAATTGGTAGGGCGGGTACCGCGAAGAGAAGCAATCGACCATGGCCTGCCGAATCGCGTCCTCCCGCGGGGCCGCGAATTGCGGGCCCAGACCGAGGAATTTGCGGTCCTCGCCGCGGGTGAGCCCGGTGGCCCACAGCAGGGCCTCGATGTTGATCGTTGCGGAGAGTTCGATGTCGCCTTCGGTGCCCGACAGCATGGCCGGCCTGCCCGTGGTTCCGCTGGAGCACGACAGGTAGTGGCCGACGGATTCCAGTCGCTTGAGCCAGTCGTCGAGCGTCTCCACTCCGTTGGTGTCGAGGTCATCCACCGGACGCGTGGATACCGTCGCCAGCCATTTGCCCATGCGGTCCCACCGCCGTTCGGTGAGCCAACCTTGCGCGTAGGTCTTGTAGGTGGTGTGCGCGAACAACAACGGCACCAGGTCGGTCGGTCGCCTGATCTCGCTGACCCCGCCCGACTCCGCGCGGTTGGCCAACAGCGGAATGCTCTCAGCCTGGCTCTGCAGCCGCTCATCGGCCGCTTCCAGTTGCACGGGAAGCAACTCGGCGGGCGCGATGTCGAAGCAATCCTTCGCCCCGACCAGAGAGATGAGACGTTCGGTCGCAGATGTCATCCGTGGCTCCCGGTTGCCGCATCGCCGACGAGGCGATCAATTAAGTACACACCACCGTATATTAATTTCGCATCAGTGGCCAGCCGCGATTAGCGGCGGTTGAGAATGCCGCGCAGGAAGAGATCGACGGCGTGTTGCACGTGACGCTCCTCCTCTTCGGCACTGCGGTAGATCCCGCAACCGGCCAGCCGGGCGGGCAGATGTTCGATCATCCCGATGAAGTGGCCGGCGGCCAGCTCGAGATCGTCCACGTCGATGGTCCCGGCGCCCTGGTGCCGGCGGAGCACGTCCATGACCTGGCGGTGGCGCGGCGACCAGGTCATGGAGTGGGCGCTGATCGCAAACTCAGGGAACCTGGCGGATTCGTTCATGGCGATACGGGTCAGAGCCACGACGTCGGGATCGGTGGCACGCTTGAGCCCGGCGCGGCCGATGACGACGAGGGCAGAGCGCAGATCGCCGTCGTCGACATCGTCGCTCGAGTCGGGTTCGGTCCGCCGGGTGAGCGCCCAGGGGATGACATCGACAAACACGGCGCGTTTGTCCGGATAGCGGGCGTAGAGCGTTCGCCGCGTGATGCCGGCGGCTTGGGCGATCGCCTCCATGGTGGTCGCGTCATAGCCGTGCTTGACGAAGACCGCCACCGCCGCCTTGCGCAACTTCTGATGCAGCTTCTTGGCGTCGGCCTGGGTCGGTCGTCCACGCCGGGTCGTCGTCGCCACGAGACAAAAATATACAGTACCGTATAGATATTTAGGCGCAGTGCCCCACGCAAAGGAGATGAGCAGTGGATCGCGAAACATACGAACGAGGACTCGAGATCCGCTCGGCGGTGCTGGGCGAGGATTACGTCAACCACGCCCTGGCGACCGCGAACGACTTCACCAGGCCCCTGCAGGATCTCGTCACCGAGTACTGCTGGGGCGCGGTGTGGGGGCGCGAGGGGCTTCCGCTCAAGACGCGCAGCATGCTCAACCTGGCGATGATCTCGGCTCTCAACCGCCCTAACGAATTGCGCACGCACGTCAAGGCGGCGCTGACCAACGGCGTCAGTCGCGACGAGATCCGCGAAGTTCTTTTGCAGGTCGCCATTTACGCCGGTGTGCCGGCCGCGGTCGACAGCTTTCGCATCGCGGGCGAGGCGTTCGCCGAAGTGGACGAGGGCTAGGGCACGCGATGGAGATCGGCTTCGTCGGCCTGGGAAACATGGGCTTTCCCATGGCGATTCGGCTCATCGGGGCGCAACACGACGTCGTCGCCTTCGACACGCGCGGTGCGGCGCTCGATCGACTGGTGGCGCTGGGAGCGCGCGCGGCGTCCTCGCCGAGGGAGGTCGCCGACCGCGCCGAAACGGTCATGGCCAGCCTCCCGTCGCCGGCCGCGTCGCTTCAGGTGGCAACGGGTGCCGACGGCGTGATCGGAGGCTCACGGGTCAAGCGCTACCTGGACCTGTCCACCGTCGGCAGCCGGACGGCGACGCGAATCCATGAGTTGCTCGCGCAGCAAAACATCGTGGCGATCGACAGCCCGGTCAGCGGCGGCGTCGGCGGGGCCGAAAAAGGAACGCTCGCGCTCATGGTGTCGGGGCCCCGCCACGAATTCGACGCCATACGAACCACACTCGAGACGCTCGGCAGGCCCTTCTACGTCGGCGCACAGGCCGGGGCGGCCCAGACGATGAAGCTCGCCAACAACATGCTGGCCGCCAACGTCCTGGCCGCCACCGCGGAAGTGATCGTCATGGGCGTCAAGGCCGGCTTGGATCCCGAGGTGATGATCGACGTGCTCAACGCGGGATCCGGCGGCACCAGCGCGAGCCGCGACAAGTTCCCGCGCGCCATCCTGCCGCGTACCTTCGACTACGGCTTCGCCACCGGGCTGATGGTCAAGGATGTGCGGCTCTATCTCGACGAGGCACACGCGCTCGGCGTGCCGGCGCATATCGCCGAGGCGATCGCCGCCGCGTGGGAGGCCACGGCGCGCGACCAAGGCCCGGAGTCGGACTTCACGACGGTCGTCAAACCGCTCGAGAACGCCGCCGGCGTGACCGTGGGCCGGCCCGCTCGTTAACCCGCGGCGGCATCCCGACAAGTGCTGAGAATGCTATTATCCATAGAAAAGAACCGCACTTGCATTTTTATCCATAAAACCCACGACTACCAGGCGCGATGAGTAACCGAAACGCTTACCGAAAATCCATTGATCGGCCCCCGGCGAGAATGTTAGATTATCTATCATATGGCCCGGCCGGGGTTGCTCTGGTTGCCGGGGCCGAAGGGTGGCTTTCGTGATCGAACACGCGGACGGAACGCGCACGCCGGTGATCGACGCCAGCGTGCACATCTTCTGTCGGTCCAACAAGGACCTGCGCTCGTTTTTGCGTGAGCCGTTCAAAAGCCGCGGTTTCCCCGACTACGAGATGGACTGGTACGGCGCGCCGGGCGGCGAGTACGCGCCCAACACCGAGGGCCCCGACCGCCGCTATCCGGGGTCGGACCCGGAATTCGTTGCCGACGAGCTGTTTTCGAAGCGCGGCGTCGACGTGGCGATCCTGCACCCGATGGGCCGCGGCATCATGCCGGACCGTCACCTGGGCAGCGCGCTGCACGCCGCTCACAACGAGATGATGGTGTCGCGCTGGCTGGACTCCGGCGAATTCGGCGACCGATTCCGCGGCACGATCCGGGTCAACCCCGACGACGTCGCCGGCGCGCTGCGCGAGATCCAAAAGTGGCGCGCACACCCGCGGGTGGTGCAGATCGGCGTCCCGCTGCAATCCCGTGAGCTGTACGGCAAACCGCAGTTCTGGCCGCTGTGGGAGGCCGCCGCCGAGGCCAACCTGCCGGTGGCGGTACACATCGAGACCGGCGAGGGAATCGGGTTCCCCCCCACGCCGTCCGGGCACACCCAGACCTACGAGCAATACGTCGGCTTCATGGCGCTGAATTACCTGTATCACCTGATGAACATGATCGCCGAGGGCGTGTTCGAGCGGTTCCCGGCGCTGAAGTTCGTGTGGGCCGACGGCGCCGCCGACTTCGTGACGCCGTTCATGTGGCGGATGGACACGTTCGGCCGGCCCCACCTGGAGCAGACGCCGTGGGCGCCCCGCATCCCCAGCGACTACCTGCCGGGCCATGTGTACTTCGTCCAGGGCAGCCTCGACGGTCCCCCGGACGCGGACTTCGCCGGCGAGTGGTTCGGCTTCACCGGCAAGCAGGACATGGTGATGTTCGGATCCAGCTACCCGCACTGGCAGTGCGGTGACATCCGCAAGCTGCCCGGTTCGCTGTCCCCCGAGCAGCGCGACAAGCTGTGCTGGCGCAACGCGGCCGACCTGTACGGGATCGACATTGCGGTCGACCTCGCCGCGGGCTAGTCGCAGAATGAGGAAAGGGACACTGAGGAGGTCGAGATGACGCTCACCCACACCCACGAGCGGGTCCCCGCTGCCGAGCGGATCGCCGTCCGGTGCGTCGACTCCGACGTGCACCCGGTCCCCAAGCGCGGCGAGATCGCCCCGTACATCCCCGAACCGTGGCGCAGCAAATTCTTCCTGGACCACCGGGTCGGCGAGCTGATCTACTACGACGCCCCGGACTACGCGCACGCCTTCGCGATGCGCACCGACACCTTCCCGCCGGACGGCGAATTCCCCGGCAGCGATCCGGACATGGCTTTTCGCCAGCTGATCATGGAGGCGGGCTCAGACATCGCGATTCTGGAACCCGCGGGGCGCACACCGCGGATCGGGGAGGCCCACCAGGCGTACTGCAGCGCGCTCAACGACTGGCAGGCCAACCATTGGCTGGACAGCCACAACAACTGGCACGAGCGCTGGCGCGGATCGATCTGCGTCGCGATCGAGGATCCCGAGGGCGCGGTCGACCAGATCGAGAAGTGGGCCGGGCACCCGTACATGGCCCAGATCCTGGTCAAGGCCGAGCCGCGGCCGTCGTGGGGCCACCCGAAATACGACCCCATCTGGGCGGCGGCCACCAAGCACGACATCGTGGTGAGCTGCCACCTGTCGCGCAGCTGCTACGAGATGCTGCCAACGCCGCCGGTGGGCTTCCCCAGCTACAACCACGACTTCATGGTCACCTACTCGCTGCTGGCCGCCAACCAGGTGATGAGCATGGTGTTCGACGGTCTCTTCGACCGGTTCCCGACGCTGCGGATCGTGTTTGTCGAGCACGCGTTCACCTGGATCCTGCCGCTGATGTGGCGGATGGACTCGATTTATGAGGCGCGCAAGTCGCGCATGGAGATCAAGCGCAAGCCGTCGGAGTACGTCAAGGAACACATCAAGTTCACCACGCAGCCGCTGGACTATCCCGAGGACAAGACCGAGCTGACCCGCGCGCTGGAATGGATGGAGTGCGACAAGATCCTGCTGTACTCCTCGGACTACCCGCACTGGACCTTCGACGACCCGCGCTGGCTGGTCAAGCACCTTCCCAAGGCGGCACGGGATGCGGTGATGTACAAGAACGGCATCGCGACCTATCACCTGCCGGAGACGGTTCCGGTGCTCGAGGGACAGGTTCGGGTGCTCTGAATTGTCGGACCACACCCCGAAGCGGCCCCGCCTCGCCCAGGGCCGTGAGCACGTCGTCGCGACGGTAGACGAAATCCCGCCGGGCACACACAAGTTGGTGCCGATCGGCCGGCACGGCGTGGGCGTCTACAACGTCAACGGCACCTTCTACGCCATCGCGAACTACTGTCCGCACCAGGGTGGGCCGCTGTGTTCGGGCCGCCCCCGGGGACGCACGATCGTGGACGAGACCGCTCCGGGCGACTCGGTCATGGTGCGCGACCTGGAGTTCATCTACTGCCCCTGGCATCAATGGGGTTTCGAGCTGGCGACCGGCACGACCGCGGTCAAGCCCGAATGGAGCATCCGTACCTATCCGGTGCGCGTTGTCGGCAACGACGTTTTGGTACAGGCCTAACCACAGGAGAATCGGGTGCCTTCAATCGAGATCAACGGGGGAAACGTCGTCTACGAGATCCTCGGCGACTCGGGCGATCTCATCGCCCTGACGCCGGGCGGCCGGTTCAGCATGGAGATCCCGGGCCTACGCCCGCTGGCCGACGCGCTGGTGGCCGGTGGTTACCGGGTGCTGCTGTGGGACCGCCCCAATTGCGGCGCCTCCGACGTGCAGTTCTACGGACAAAGCGAATCGCACATGCGCGCCGAGACGCTGCACAAGCTGGTGACGGGGCTGGGCTTCGAACGCTGCATTCTCGCCGGGGGTTCCGGGGGCGCAAGGGATTCCATGCTGACGACGATGCTCTACCCCGAGATGGTCACCAAGCTCGTGGTGTGGAACATCGTCGGCGGCATCTACGGCACGTTCGTGCTCGGCTCCTTCTACATCGTCCCGAGCATTCTCGCGGTGCGCGGCACCGGGATGGACGGCGTGGTCAAGGTGTCGGAGTGGCGGGAGCGCATCGAAGAGAACCCGGACAACAAGCAGCGCTTCCTCGACTTCGACCGCGACGAATTCCTCAAGGTCATGCTGCGCTGGCTCAACGCGTTCGTTTCCAAGCCGGGCCAGACGATTCCGGGCGTCGAGGACGAGATGTTCGACCGGATCACGGTCCCCACGTTGATCATTCGTGGCGGCGAGAACGACATGGACCACCCCAAGCGCACGTCGCTGGAGGTCAATTGCCTGATCAAGGGGTCGAAGCTGATCGACCCACCCTGGCCGGAGGACGCCTGGGAGCGCGCGTCGGAAGATCGCGCCGCGGGCAGGGTGCAGCACTTCAACATGTTCGACACCTGGGTGCAGGCGGCGCCGGCGATCCTCGAGTTCCTGGGCTCGTGATGGGCTACCCCGTGCGGATGTGGACCTCGCAGTTGAGCGACGACTCGAGGGCCGTGTGGACGCGGCTTTCCGGAACGCGTTCGAGGTCTTCCTCGCGCAGCGTCACGTACACGACGTCGAAGCCGTCGTCGTCGGGGATCCGCACGATGTCGCCGGTGAGGCCGAACCCGGACAGCACGCCGTGGGCGTCGTCATCGGTTCCCCGGCTGATGAATGTGACCACGCCCGGAACCGGGGTCGCACCGAACGCTTTGGCGCACAGCTCGATTGCGACCCTCGTGGCGATGTCGCCGTCCTCGGCCGGGATCAGCAATTCGACTTCGCGGCGGCCGGCGGGCCGCGCCGCGAGGTCGTTGTCCACCACGCCGGCGCCCGCGTCGCCGGCGAGCCCGAGGAGCGCGGCCACGCCCTCGCGTAGCTGCTCCGGCGTGCACGCGCCCGGCGGGTCGACATTGATGCGCACCACCGCAGTTCGCATGCGCGCCAGCTTAACCAAGACGACGGCGGGCCGGCCGTGAGCATCACGCAATCCACCGGTATCAGGACCGCCACACCGGCCGGGTGCCAGGCCCGGCTACTGCCCGAGCAGCCCGGCCACACCCCGGAGGACTTAGCGGCATATCGGCGGCTCGGCGGATACCGCCCGCTCGCCGACCCCGACGCATTGCTGAGCGAGGTCGAATCCAGCGGACTGGTCGGCCGCGGCGGCGCGGCCTTCCCGCTGGCGGTCAAGTTGCGGGCGGTGCGCGACAACGGTCGCCTGGCCGCCGGCGCGGTCGTGGTCGCCAACGGCGAGGAGGGCGAACCCGCGTCGATCAAGGACCGGTGGCTGCTGCGCAACCGGCCGCACCTGATTCTGGACGGGCTGCGGCTTGCCACCGCGATCGTCGCCGCCGACCGCGCCTACGTCTACGTATCCGACGCGGAATCGGTGCACAGCGTCGAAACCGCGCTCGCCGAGCTCGATCCCGGCGCGCTCGGTGGTCTCGCGATCGAGTTGCTGAGCGTGCAGCCCGGGTACGTGGCCGGCGAGGAAACCGCGGCGGTCCGCGCGATCAACGGCGGCCCGGCCAAGCCGACGGACAAGCCGCCGCGCCCGTTCGAGGCGGGCGTCGGCGACTACCCCACGCTGGTGAGCAACGTCGAGACCCTGGCCAACCTGCCCTACCTGCAGCGCCACGGCTCGGCGGCGTTTCGCGCCCAGGGCACGGCCCTGTCGACCGGGACGTTTTTGGCCACCATCACCGGCGCCGGGCGGCCGCCGGTGCTCTACGAGCTTCCGCACGGCCTGCCGTTCACCGAACTACTTGCCCTGCACGGAGTTTCACCCGACCAGGTGCGCGGGGCGCTGCTGGGCGGCTATTTCGCGGGCCTGCTCAACCGCACGGTGCTGGAGACCACGCTGGACCACGAGACGATGCGGGGCCTCGGCAGTGGCCTGGGCTGTGGCGCGATCTCGGTGATCACCGACGACTGCCCGGTCGCCGTGGCGGCATCGGTGCTGGCCTACTTCGACCGGGAAAACGCCGGCCAATGCGGCTCGTGCTTCAACGGGACGGCGGCGATGGCCGCCGTGGCCGGCGCGCTGCGCGACGGCTTCGCGACGACGGAAGACGTCGACCGATTGCGTCGCTGGTCGGTGGTGCTGCGCGGGCGTGGCGCGTGCGCGACGCTGGACGCCGCCACCAATGTGGCCGCCAGCCTGCTCGATCAGTTCCCGGACGACGTCGCCGTGCACCTTGGTGGCGGCTGCCCGGACTGCGCCCGCGGCGCGTTCCGCGCCGACCGTCCCTACGAGGCCGAACCGGTGAGGCACGCATGAAGATTCGGTTGGACCGCACGGTTTGCGACGGCTTCGGCATCTGCGCCAAGCACGCACCGAAGTACTTCTCGCTCGACGACTGGGGCTACGCCTGCGTGATCGGGGACGGCACCGTCGCCGAGGAGGATCGCGACGACGTCATGCGCGCTCTGCTGGACTGCCCGGTGCATGCCATCGCCGAGATCGGCGACCGGACCTCTCGCGCCCGGCAGCTGCCGCTGACCGACGCGGAGGATCCGGCCGAGCACCTCAAAACCGAAGAGAACGAGGCGGAGTGGGGATTCACGCGTTGAGCGGCCCTTGCTTCGGGCCGGGCCGTGCAACTCACCTTTGACCCCGAGGTAGAAGCCTTCCGCGCCGAGTTCGTCAGCTTTCTCGCCGAACACCTGCCCCCGGAGGCGCAGGCCACCGAACGGCCCTCCTCGACGTCGCACGTGCCCGAGTGGTCGCGCCGCTGGCAGCGGCTGCAGTTCGACCACGGCTGGCTCTTGCCGGGAAATCCACCGGAATTCGGCGGCCGCAACGCCAACATCCTGCAGCAGTTCGTGCATCGCGAGGAGCTGTCGCGGCGCCGCATCTACCACTGCTTCAACCCCCAGGGCGTCGGCATCATCGCCGCGTCGCTGCTGTCCTTCGGCACCGACGAACAGAAGCGGCGTTGGGCGGTTCCGATCCTGCGGGCCGAGCTGACCGCGTCGCTGGGCATGAGCGAGCCCGGGGCCGGCTCCGATCTGGCCGGGCTGTCGACCAGAGCCGATTTGGTCGGTGACGACTTCGTGGTCAACGGGCAGAAGGTGTGGACCTCCGGCGCCCACGACGCCGACGTCATCCTCACGTTCGTGCGCACCGACCCGAACGCCCCCAAGCACAAGGGAATCAGCGCGCTGCTCATCCCCACCGACACCCCCGGCGTGGTGTGCCGACCGTTCCCGTCGGTCTACGACCGCGACGACCTGGACTTCAACGAGGTCTTCTTCACCGACGTGCGAGTGCCGGCGGACAACCTGGTGGGCCCGCTGCACGGCGGGTGGCGCGTCGCCAACGGCTCGCTGGGGCACGAGCGCACCCTGATGTGGATGGCCTTCGCGAACCGGCTCGAGCAGCTGCTCGAGGACTACCGGCCGGCGGGCGCGATGAACCGGGACCGCTACGCCACCATCGTGATGGACCACTGCGCGCTGCGGCTGCTCGGATCGGCGGCGTTGGGCCGGGCGGCCCGCGGGGACGTGGATGTGGCGGGCCTGTCCGTGTTGAAGGTCCTCGGTTCGGAGGCCGAACAGAACGCGCTGCGGCATGCGCTGGACGCGTCCGGGCCCGAGGGGCTGCGCGACAAGGCGCTGACGGCCCCGTACAACCCCTACGCGCCAGGCATTTTCACCGCCAGCTGGTTCAGCCGCTACATCAGCTCCTATGCTGGCACGATCGCGGGCGGCACCTCGGAGATCCAGCGCAACATCATCGCCCAGCGGGTGCTGGGCCTGCCGTCGCGCTGATCACGCTCAAGCGGTCCGTGACGTCGTCACAAATCGGGACACAGCGACGACAGGAATTCCTGGGTCCGCAGCCGCGACGCGGCGCGTTCGGTTGCGTCCTTGCCCAACGGGACAATTCGCGCCGCCAGGTCGGTGGCGCCCGCGTCGCGGTAGCGACGCAACCGCGACAGGACCGCCGCCTCGTCGCCGGCCGCCATGGTGTCGCCGACGTCGTCAGCGTCGCCGTGCTCCAGCAGTCGCACGTAATTCGGGGAGAACTCCGCGTGCCCGAGCACCTCGCCGGCGTATGCGCGGGCGGCGTCGGTCTCGGCGTTCGAGCAGAGCGCGACCGGAACACCGGCGACGATCCGCGGCGCGGGCCGCCCGGCCCGGACGGCCGCCTCGGTGATGCGCGGGGCGACGTGGTCGCCGATCGCCCGCTCGTCGGCCATCCACAGGATGGTGCCGCCGGCCCGCTCGCCCGCGAGTTGCAGCATCGTCGGCCCGAGCGCGGACAACAGGATCGGAACCCCGTGTGCGTCAGTGACATCCACTGGCGAGTGCACGCAATAGCTGCGGTTGTCGACGTCGACGGTCCCCGGCCCGGCGAAGGAGGCGGCGAGGACGTCGAGATAATCGCCCATCAATCGCGCCGGCCGATCGTAGGGCAATCCCAGCTGGCCGTTGACGATCCAATGGTGCGAGGGACCGATGCCGAGCGTGAACCGCCCGCCGCACGCGATCTGGGTGGTCAGCGCCTGCTGCGCCATGATCATCGGATGGCGGGTCTGGATCGGGACGACCGCCGTCCCGATTTCGATGCGCTCGGTGGCCTGCCCGATCAAGGTGACGGCCGTGATCGCGTCGAGGTAGCCGGGGACCTGCGGCATCCAGAACGACGTGAATCCCGCGCGTTCGGCGGCCACGGCGTCGGCGACCAACCCGGGTAGTCGGTCACCGCGCGGGCGTTCCTTGTCGGAGCCCACCATCTGGCCTACGCGCATGCGGCCCGCCCCCTAGGGCACATACCGGTCCCACTCGTAGGGCAACACCGCGAAAAATGGTGCGGCAAAAAGGGGTTCGACGCCGGTATCGTCCCAGCGGGCCGCCAGCGCGGGGCGCAGCCGTTCGGTGGTGGCGACGGGGTCGTCGTCGAGGAAGCAGTACGTGATCGACTGTCCCCCTTGCGCGCTCGCCAGATCCGCGCTGACGTGCCGGGACACGGCGGACCACACACCGGCGACGCCGGGCACCTCGGCGAGCGGGTTCGGCGCCACCGCTCCCCGCTCGACCAACACGAACGCACCCCGCACCGGCAGCCAGGGCAGCACATCCGACCCCACCTTGACCCGCGCCGCGGCCACCTTGCTGCGCACCTCGTAGACGCCTCGCTCCACCGGCGGTAGCAGCGGCAGCTTGCGGCCGGCGTCGCCGAGTGCGGTGGACAGCTCGTTGAACCCGCGTAGCCCGGCCGCATCGCTGAAGAAGTACGTCATCACGTGGTCGACCGCGTCCAACGGTCCGTCGGTGACGGGACGCGCCGCGCGGCAAGCGGGCGTGGACACCAACCGCAACGAGGCGCGCACCGCGGCCAGCCGGTGTTGCTCGGGGCGGTGGTCAAGGGTGTGCCAGCGCAGGTAAGCGGCGTCGGTCCCGTCGGGATGGCGAGTGGCCATGGACACGAATAGCGTGGTGATCTCGCCGCGCCCGGTGGCAAGGACCGCGGCGACGTCGTCCGACGGCGTTCCGGGAAGCTGCATCGCATACGTCCTTAAGGTCGTTGATCATGTTGGGGCAGCGGGATTTCGGGATGGCGGGCCGCGATCATGCGCCGGAAGCCTTCTCGCCACGGAACTTTCGTGTCGCCCAGGACGTCGTGCATGTGGGTGACGTCCGGCCACAGCGGGGTGTGCGCGTCGGCCGAATATTCGAACGTCGGCTCGACCCCGACAAGCTGACCCATGAACGCGCAGTACTCCTCGACGCTGACCGTTTCGCTGCCGGCCCAGTTCACCACGACCGGCGGCACCGCGGCGACCTCCATGGCGCGGATGCCGAGGTCCACGTAGTCGTCCTCATAGATCGGGTTGTAGTTGTTCGGCTTGTCGGGATGCAGCCGAATCGGCTTGCCCGCCAGCATCGCATCCAAACGGTCGGCGGGCGCGCCGCCCTCGGGGCCGTACGTCGAACAGATCCGGATGATGGTCAGCGGAATCCGATGGTGCCGGGCGATCCACGTGCAGACGGCCTCCGCCGCAACCTTGGAGAAGCTGTAATTCGCGCGCAGCGGCGCCCCCGGGGGGTCGGTCTCGGTCAGCGGTCGCCGTCCCTGGTAGGCGTAAATCGAGCCGGTCGAACAGAACACGAAACCCTTGGCGGCGCGGCAGTGGTAGAGCAACTCGCCCGACATCTGTGCGTTGGTTTCGACGCAGCGGCCCCAGTCGTCGGTGCCCGGGTCGACGGCCGCGTGAAAGACGTAGTCGAAATCGCGCGGAAGATCGGCGAAGTCGCCCGATCCGATGTCCAGAGGGACGGGTTTGATGCCCGCGCCGACGAGTCGTTCCCGGGCCGCGGGATCCTTCAACCGCGCGGCGCCCCACACCTCGTTGCCCGCCGCCGCCAGGGTCCGGGCGATGGGAAACGCGATCTTGCCCGTCGCCCCGGTGATGAGGATTTTCTGTGCGTCGAGCAACCAGCCCTCCCGGTCGACGGCCTGGATCGTGCCTGCTTGCGGATGATAACGTAATTCTCCGATTTGTATAATGGGCCTACCATCATTTTGGCTCCTGGCGAGCCAGCCGGCCTCCGGAGGTGACGTGTCCGCAGCACCGGGACGACCGCTGCCCCAGATCACACTGGACAACGAGTTCTTCTGGACGTCGGGGGCCGACGGCACGCTGCGGTTCCAGGAGTGCGCGAGCTGCCGGTCCCTGATCCATCCGCCGGCCCCGGTGTGCCGGTACTGCCGCTCCCAAGACATGGGCGTGCGGGCCGTCTCCGGCAGGGCCACGCTGGCCGGGTTCACGCTCAACGAGCGGTTCAGCCTGCCCGGGATGCCGGCGCCGTACGTGGTCGCCGAGGTGGCGATCGCCGAAGATCCGCGGGTCCGGCTGACCACCAACATCGTCGACGCCGAGCCCGATCGGCTCGAGCTGGGCCAGCAGGTGCAGGTCACGTTCGAGCAGATCGACGACGTCTGGCTGCCGCTGTTCCGGCCGGTTCCCGATGCCGAACCCGGTCGGTTGCCCGCCGACGAGATCGCGCCGGAGCGCATCGGCGAACACGTCCGGCCCATGCTGACCGAGGAGAAGTTCGAGGACAAGGTCGCGCTCACCGGGATCGGCATGTCGCCGATCGGGCGCCGGTTGATGCAGCCGCCGCTGGCGCTGACGGTGCAGGCGTGCGAGGCGGCCATCGCCGACGCCGGCCTGACCTACGCCGACATCGACGGGCTGTCGACCTACCCCGGCGCGATCAATGTCGCCGGCTTCGGCGAGGGCGGCGTCACCGCCCTGGAGGGCGCGCTGGGCATTCGCCCGACGTGGCACAACGGCGCCATGGAAACGTTCGGCCCGGGCGGCTCGGTGATCGCCGCGATGTTCGCGGTCGCCTGCGGCCTGGCGCGTCACGTGCTGTGCTTCCGGACGCTGTGGGAAGCCACCCACGGCGAGCTGATGAAGCAGGGCAAGATCGTTCCCTCGATGGGCCGCACCGCGAGTTGGCAGTTCCCGTTCGGTGCCACATCGGCCGCGCACACCCTGGCGATGAACGCGCAGCGGCACTTTCACCGTTACGGCACCACCAAGGAGACACTGGGCTGGATCGCGCTGAACCAGCGCGCCAACGCCGAGCTGAACCCGTCGGCGATCTACCGCACGCCGATGACGATGGACGACTACCTCAACGCACGCCCCATCACCACCCCGTTCGGGCTTTACGACTGCGACGTGCCGTGCGACGGCGCGATCGCCGTGATCGTCTCCGCCGTCGACGCCGCGCGCGACCTGGCCAAGCCGCCGGTTCTGGTGGAGGCGGTGGGCACGCAGATCATCGAACGCATCGACTGGGACCAGAGCACCCTGACCCATGAGCCGCAGGTGCTGGGCCAGGCCGCGCACGTGTGGACGCGCACCTCGCTGCGGCCCGGCGACGTCGACGTCGCCGAGCTGTACGACGGGTTCACCATGAACTGCCTGTCTTGGATTGAGGCGCTTGGTTTTTGCGGGATCGGGGAGGCCAAGGAGTTTCTCGACGGCGGCAAGAACATCGCCCGCGACGGGCTGCTGCCGCTCAACACGCACGGCGGGCAGCTGTCGCATGGCCGTACCCACGGCATGGGTCTGCTGCACGAGGCCATCAGCCAGTTGCGGGGCGAGGCCGGCGACCGGCAGGTCGCCGGCGCCCGCGTCGGCGTGGTCAGCAGCGGGGGCCTCACCCCCAGCGGGGTCCTGCTGTTGCGGGCGGACACATGAGCGTTCGGCCCCGGCTGGTGATCGTCGACGGCGTGCCGATGTCGGCGCTGGTCGCCGAGGCCACGGATGCCGACGGCCCCCGGGGCCCTCGTGCGGTGATCGTGGCCATCCACGGCGGGGGCACCACCGCGGTCTACTTCGACTGCCCGGGCCACCCGTCGTTCTCGTTGTTGAGGGCCGGCGCGGCAGCGGGATTCAC
Organism: Mycobacterium sp. NGS57; assembly: GCF_059812405.1. Taxonomy (NCBI): domain Bacteria; kingdom Bacillati; phylum Actinomycetota; class Actinomycetes; order Mycobacteriales; family Mycobacteriaceae; genus Mycobacterium; species Mycobacterium sp. NGS57. The sequence goes on from NZ_JCALCP010000004.1 coordinate 134,637, forward strand.
CGTGGTCGCGCTCGATCGGCCCGGCTACGGCAGTTCCGCCCCGTATCCCGAGGCGATGGCCGACCCCGCACAGCGCGTCGACCTCGCCTACGGCGCGGTGGATCGCATCCTGCGGCAAAAGCCCCGGGGCGCCGGGCTGTTCGTGATGGGCCATTCGGGCGGGTGCGAACTGGCGATGCGGATGGCCGCCGACGAGCGCGGCGCCGATCTGCTGGGTATCGAGTTGGTGGGCACCGGCCGGCACTACCATCCCGCGGCCCGCGACATCCTGAAAACGGCGACCCGGGAACGGCGCCCGGCGGGTTTGCGCGAGCTGTTGTGGCACCCGGAGCACCTGTATCCGCCCGAGGTCCTCAACGGGGCCACCGTTTCCCCGACCGCCCCCTCCTACGAGGACCAGATGGTGTCGGATTGGGCCCGCCAAACCTTCCCCGCGCTCGCCCCCGCCATTCGCGTCCCGGTGCACTTCAGCATCGCCGAGCACGAAAGGGTCTGGCAGACCGACGATTCGGCGCTGGCGGAAATCGCGGCCCTGTTCTCCGGCTCGCCGCGGTTCACCGTCCACCGGCAAGCGGGCGCGGGACACAACATCAGCCTCGGCTACAGCGCCCCGGACTACCACGCGGAGATCCTTGCGTTCGCGAGCGACTGCGTGGGCGCCCGCGTGAACCCCGCTGAAAGCGAAGCCGCAGAAGGCGATCTGGAGACAGGGTGAAGGTCGGATTCATCGGGCTGGGCAGCCAGGGCGGCCCCATGGCGAGGCGGATCGCCGGGGGCGGCTACCAGACGACGCTGTGGGCCCGCAGGCCCGCGGCCCTCGAACCGTTCGCCGACACCCCGGCCGCCGTCGCCGGGTCGCCGGCCGAACTCGCCGCATCCAGCGATCTGGTCTGCCTGTGCGTCGTCGGCGACGCCGACGTCGAGGAGATCACCGGGGGCGAGGGCGGCCTGCTGACGGCGATGAAGCCGGGCAGCATCATCGCGGTGCACAGCACCGTGCACCCCGACACCTGCCGCGAGCTCGCGAAAAAAGCCGAGGACAAAGGTGTTTCGGTCGTCGATGCGCCGGTGAGCGGCGGCGGCGCGGCGGCGTCCGAAGGGCGTCTGCTGGTGATGGTCGGTGGCGACGCCGACGTCGTCGCGCGCTGCCGTCCGGTCTTCGAGACCTACGGCGATCCCGTCGTTCACCTCGGCGAGGTGGGAACCGGACAAACCACAAAACTGCTCAACAACCTGCTGTTCACCGCCAACCTGGGCACGGCGGCGACCGCCCTGTCGCTGGCGGAGTCGCTGGGCGTCTCCGCGGATCGGCTCGTCGAGGTCGTCTCGCGCGGCAGCGGAAACAGCTTCGCGCTCAACGCGGTTGGCGGGGCCGGCGGCCTGGGACGCCTCGCCGGCCTGGCGGGAACGCTGCTGCAAAAAGATGTCCGGTTGATCGCCGAACTCGCCGAGCGGGCCGCGGCCCGCGGCGGTGCGGTGCTCGACGCGGCCGACGCGACACTGGGTCTGATGGGACACGCGCGATGAGGGTCGGGTTCATCGGCGCGGGCCGGATGGGGCGCCCGATGGTGACCCGCCTCGTCGAGGCCGGACACGACGTGCGGGCGCTCGGGCGGACGCACGGGGCGCGCCGCGACCTCGAGGGCCTGGGCGCCCGCGCGGTTGCCGACGCGGCCGGGGCCGCCACCGGGGCCGACGTCGTGGTGGTCTGCGTGTTCACCGACGCGCAGCTGCGCCAGGTGTGCCTCGATGGCGCCCTGCTGTCCGCGATGCCGGCGGGCGCGACGCTGGTGGCGCACACCACCGCCAGCCCGAGGACGATCGAGGCCATCGCAACCCGCACCGGTCATATCGGGCCTATCGGCGTCGTCGACGCGCCGGTCAGCGGTGGCCCGCACGACGTCGCGGCGGGCAGGCTGACGCTGTTTGTGGGCGGCGCCGACGACACGGTGGCACGGCTGCGACCGGTGCTGAGCTGCTACGGCGATCCGATCCTGCACGTCGGGCCGGTCGGCGCCGGCCAGAAGGTGAAGCTGGTCAACAACGCCTTGTTCGCCGGTCACATCGGGCTGCTGACGGAGGCAGTCCGCTTGGGAGAGCGGCTCGGCGTGCCGGAGTCGACCCTGCTGCGCGCGCTGCCGCACGGCAGCGCGGCCAGCCGCGTGCTGGACATCGTCGCGGCCCGGGGTTCGGTCGCGTCGTTCACCGAGGTGGCCGGTGAATTCGTCGGCAAAGACGTGGCCGTCGCGCGCGACATCGCCGCGGCACTGGGCAGCGGCCTCGGCGCCCTGGACGACGTCATCAAGGTCGCCGGCCCGGTGACACATAGCGGCGGGAAGGTCTGAGATGGCAGCGTTTTGGTCTTTTCGCCCCGTCATGAAACCGCTACCGTTAGCGTTACAGTCAGGCAATCCGCTGTAACGGTTGTCAGCCCGCTGCCGAGGAGGATGCAGTGACCAGATCCGGGATCGTGTTCGATCCGTTTTCCCAGGAGTTTTTCAACGGCGCCTGGGATACCTACCGGCGCATGCAGGAAGAGACACCGGTCTACTACAGCGAGGAATACGACTTCTATGCGCTGACTCGGCACGAGGACGTGGCGGCGGGGCTGAAGGACTTCGAAACCTATTCGTCGGCCTACGGCATCGACTTGTCGATGGTGCGCTCCGGCGAACGGCCGCCGCAGTCGATCATCTTCATGGATCCCCCCGACCATCGCCACATGCGTAGCCTGCTCAACAAGGTCTTCACCCCCCGGGCCATCGAATCGCAGCGGCAGATGGTGACCGAGAAGATCGACAAGTGCCTCTCGGCGGCCGATCCGGACCGGTTCGACGTGGTGCAGGACTTCTCCGGCCCGTTCCCGGTCGAGGTGATCACGGCCATGCTGGGCGTGCCCGAGGAGCACGCGCAGCAGGTGCGCCACTGGATCGACGAGGGATTGACCCGCGAACCGGGCCAGGTCGAGGTCGGCGAGAGGGGCATGCAGGCCAACATCAACACCGCGATGCTCTACTACGACCTCGTGACGCAACGCCGAGCCGAGCCGCGCGACGACCTGTTCACCAAGCTCATCGAGGCGGAGATGGACTGCGAGAACGGGGAAACGCGGAAGCTGGACGACCTCGAAATAGCCGGCTTCGCAACGTTGTTGGGCGGCGCCGGCGCCGAGACCGTCACCAAGCTGGTGGGCAACGCGCCGGTTGTGTTCGCCCGTTTCCCCGAGCAGTGGCAGAAGCTGCTGGACGACCGCAGCAAGATCCCCGCCGCGGTCGAGGAGCTACTGCGCTACGAGGCGCCGTCGCAATACCAGGTCCGTCGCTCGATGAAAGACGTTCACCTGCACGGCGTCACCATTCCGGCCGGAAAGCCGATATTCCTCATCAACGGCGCGGCCAACCGTGACCCCGAGGTCTGGACGGATCCCGACAAGTTCGACATCGACCGCGACCGGACCGAAGCGCAGAACATGGGATTCGGCTATGGAATTCACAGCTGCCTGGGCGCCGCGCTGGCCCGGATGGAGAGTGCGATCGCGCTGGACAAGCTGCTCGATTTCATGCCGCGCTACGAAGTGGACTGGGCGGCATGCGAACGCGTCCGGATGCAGAACGTCGCGGGATGGAAACACGTACCGGTGAGGGTGCTGTCATGAGGGTCGAAGTCGATCGCGGGCTGTGCGAAGCCAATGGGGTATGCATGGGCATCAATGCGGAGGTCTTCGATCTCGGTGAAGATGACGTGTTGACAATTCTCAAGCCGGAGATCACGCCGGAAACCGAGAAGGACGTGCGCGACGCTGTCCGTCAATGCCCCCGGCAGGCGCTGTCGATCACGGACTAGCGGTTCGGTTCCGGCGAAGCGGTTCAGAAACCGCCGAGGATGACCGCGTTGCAGTCGGCCGCGGCCTGCCGGAGCTTCGCCGCGTTCTGGTAGGCCTCCGACTCGTACCAGGCGCGGGCCGCGTCGACCGATTCGAATTCCAGCACCACGGTCTGGTCGCCGTGCCAGCCGCCCTCGAGGACCGCGGGTTCGGTGTCCACCGCGAGGACCTTGACGCCGCCCATGGCCGCCCCCGCCGCCTGGGCGTAGGCCTTCATGCCCTCGGGATCCTTGATGGCCTCGGTGAGGATGACGTAGCCTTTGGGCACTCGAATCTCCTTTGCTAGCTGGGTTTCTCGCTGATTGCCTGCTCCGGGCAGCACTGGATGGCCTCGCGGGTCGCAGCCTCGAACTCCGGCGGCACATCGGTGTCGATCGCCACCGAGTAACCGTCTTCGGTCAGGGTGAACACCTCCGGGCACAACGTCACACACACGCCGTGGCCGCGGCAGCACTGATCGTCAACCCAGACTCTCATGAGAGCGTGAACTCCAGGTGCAGCTCGGTTAGGCCGCGCAGGATGTACGTCGGAACGTATTGGTAGCGGCGGTCATTCGCCGGGCCGTGCATGCGCTCGTCGATCCTGATGTCGGAGGTGCGGTCCAGCAGCCGCTCGATCGCGACCCGGGTCTCGGCGCGCGCCAGCGGCGCGCCGGGGCAGCTGTGGATCCCCCGCCCGAACGAGATGTGCTGGCGCGCGTTCTTGCGTGCCGGATCGAAGGTGGCGGGGTCGTCGAAGCGGCGCGGGTCCCGGTTGGCGGCCGCCTGCACGATCATCACGGTGGTGCCGGCCGGTAGGTCCACCCCGCCGACGCTGACGGGCACCCGGTTCATCCGGAAGTCACCCTTGACCGGGCTCTCGTGGCGCAGCGACTCCTCGATGAAGTTGGGGATCAGGCTGCGGTCCGTGCGCAACTGCTCCTGAATTTCGGGGTTCTCCCCGATGGTCTGCAAGGCGGCACCGAGCAGCCGCACGGTGGTCTCCTGGCCCGCCGAGAAGACGTTGCTGGCGACGCGGGCCACGTCTTCGACCTCGGGTATCGAACCGTCCGGGTAGGTGGCCGTCGCCAGGCCGGTCAGCACGTCGCCGCGGGGCTCGCGGCGGCGGTCGCGGACGTAGTCGGAGAACAGGCCGTAGAGGAATTCCAGCGGGCTGTGCGCCAGCGATCCCTTGGTGCCTCCGATGCCGCCGCCCGCGTGCTCAGCGATGCCCTTGACGAACTTGTCGCGGTCCTCCATCGGCACCCCGAGCAGGTCGGCGATGACCAGCAGCGTGAACGGCCCGGCGAAGCCTTTGATCCATTCGCCGCGCCCGGGCGCCAGGAAATCGTCGAGTGCCTGGTCGGCGAGCGCCCACATGGCGTCCTCGTTCTCCTTGAGGCGCTTGGGGGTGATCAGCCGCATCATCAGGGAACGGTGGTTGGTGTGGGTCGGCGGATCGAGCGTGGGCAACTGGTCACTGAAGGGGAGCTCGTCACGGTGCTGCTCGATCAGCTCGGTGATGTCTCCCCCTCCCAAACCTTCCAGGCTCACCGGAAACCCGGGAAACGGCCCCGTCACCGAGATGCACGAGGACCACGTGTCGGCGTCGTTGAGCACCGCGCACGCCTCGTCCCAGCCGGTCACCATGGTGACCCCATGGTGGTTTTCGCGCGTGACGGGGCACTGCGCGCGCAGCGCCTCGTAGTAGGGGTACGGGTCCTCGATCAGCTCGCTGCCGCGGAAGAAGTCCAACTCGGAGAATTCGTTCGCCATCTCCTGCTCCTCGAATCTCGGCTAGTGAGAACGTGCCTCTCGCAGATGAGTATTACATTTTCACACGGTCTCGCGGGCGTCAACGAAGGGGGGGTGACTAGCCCGCGGGCACCAGATCGGCCGCGACCGACGGCCACGCCAGTAGCCCGCTCCGGAAGGTCTCCAACGAATCGGGGTGGGCGATCGACCCGGGCGGCATCCCCTCGACGCCCAGGGCGGCCGCGAGCGCCCGGGCCTTGAAGATCTTGGCGGCCCCGCTCAGCCGGTGCTGCACCAGACCGAGGCTGTCGTCGAGCTCGGCGGGCCAGGCCTCGCCCCACAGCGTGACCTCCGTCGCCCCCTGATCGAGCGCCTGCAGGACGCCGCGACGCACCCGCGAGTCACAGCCGAACAGATCCGCCGCCGCGGCCAGCGCCTGGGGGCGGGGGCGCGACCCCACCGCCTCCAGGGCGTCCTCGAGGTCGACGGTGCGGGCGCCGAGGATCTGCAGCGGCCGGGGGTCGGGACGGTCGTCCTCGTCGGTCAGCAGCACGGTGACGTCCCACCCGGCCATCGAGCGGTCGAAGAGCCAGCCGCCCGCGAACCGCACCACGTCGAGGACGCTGGTGGCCACGACGTCGAGCCGGTACCTCATGTCTTCGTCCCGGCCGTCCCCGCCGTCGCGAAGTCCCGGGCCAATGCCTCCGCGTACTCCTTGAACACATCGCCGAGAGGTATCGAAGGGTCGAGCAACCATATCGTTTCCATTCCGTGGACAAAGGCGAGAATTTCCAGCGCCTTGACGGTGGGGTCTACGTCGGTGCGGTAGCGGCCGTCGGCCTGTCCGCGCCGGATCAGCTCGGCGACGATGTCGATCGCTTCCTGCTGCCGCGACAGCATCCGGTCGTGCAGCGGCGCGTCCGGGAGGATGTTCTCGACCAGCAGCACCGTGAAGGTGCCCACCAGTTCGGGCGCCCGATTGAAGCGATCGGCGACCCGGGCGATCTCCACCAGGAGATCGCCGGCGCGGTCGGCGTGGGAGTCGTCGTCGAGGTCGCGCGCGTCCAGCACCGCGTGCAGCAGCTGCTCCTTGGATTCGAAGTGGTGCAGCAGCCCGGCCGGGGTGACCCCGGCCTCGCCGGCGATCTGGGCGAGGGTGGTGTTGCGCCAGCCGTTGCGCGTCAGCATGCGTTGCGCGACGTCGAGGATCCGCTGCTTGCGGTCCTCACCTTTGGCGAGAAGCGTGTCGTATCGGCGTGCGACGGCCACCGGGCTCCTTGTCGATCGGCGGACTAAACCAACCTAGTGAACACACAGTAGGTTGGTTTGGCTGCGGTGACAAGGGTCTCACCGGGCGCCGTTTTGCGGCTGGTGTCAGGAGACGAGCTCGACCAGCGTGGCGTTGGCCGTGCCGCCGCCTTCGCACATGGTCTGCAGGCCGTAGCGAATCCCGTTGGCGCGCATGTGATGCGCCATGCGCGTCATCAGGACCGCGCCGGAGGCGCCCAGCGGGTGCCCCAGCGCGATGGCGCCGCCCAGCGGGTTGACCACGCCCGGGTCGGCCCCGGTCTCGGCCAGCCACGCCAGCGGGACCGGCGCGAACGCCTCGTTGACCTCGAAGACCCCGACGTCGGCGAGCGAGACGCCTGCCTTGGCCAGCACCTTCTCGGTCGCCGGAATGGGGCCGGTGAGCATCAGCACCGGATCCGCGCCGGTGACGGCGCCTGCCCGGTAGCGCACCAGCGGCGTCAATCCCAACTCGATTGCCAGCTCCGAGGTGGTCACCAGCAGCGCCGCCGCGCCGTCGGAGATCTGGGAGGAGTTGCCCGCGTGGATCACGCCGTCCTCGGCGAACGCGGGCTTGAGCCCCGCCAGCTTTTCGACGGTCGTGCCGCGCCGTATGCCCTCGTCGGCCACGACGGTGCCGTCGTCGGTGAACACGGGCACGATCTGATCGGTGAAAGCGCCGGCGTCCTGGGCGGCGGCCGCCCGCTCGTGGGACTGGGCCGAGTATTCGTCGAGACAGCCGCGGGAGAATCCCCACTTCTTGGCGATCATCTCCGCCGACAGGCCCTGGTTGAAGGAGAAATCGTCATAGCGCGCAAGGACTTTCGGCCCGTAGGGCATGCCGGTTGCCCTGGCCGAGCCCAGCGGGACGCGGCTCATCACCTCGACGCCGCCGGCGACGACGACATCCTGCTGACCCGACATCACCGCCTGCACGGCGAAGTCGAGCGCCTGCTGACTGGAGCCGCACGCCCGGTTGACCGTGGTCCCGGGGATGGTTTCCGGCCAGCCCGCGGCCAGGACCGCGTAGCGCCCGATGTTGCTGGACTGGTCGCCCACCTGGGACACGCAGCCCCAGATCACGTCGTCGACGATCTCCGGGCCGACGCCGGCGCGTTCCAGCAGTTCGTTGAGCACGACCGCGGACAGGTCGGCGGCGTGCATGCCGGACAATCCCCCGTTGCGCTTACCCACGGCCGTCCGTACGGCCTCGACGATGACTGTCTCACGCATCCTTGCTCCGATCACTGGGTCTTGGAACCGCCCACCGACCAGTAAACGACGGCTCGCGTTTCTCGGCGAAGGCGGCATAGGCGGCCGCGGCGTCCGCGGTCGCGAAATTGCCGACCTGGGCGCGGGCCTCGTTGGCCAGCGCGTCGCGCATGGTGCGGTCGGCGCCCTCGTTCAGCAGGGCCTTGGTCTGGGCGAGCGCGATGGGCGGGCCGGCAGCCAGCCGGTCGGCGAGGTCGTCGACGAACTCGTCGATCTCCGCCCCGGACACCATCCACGTGACCAGGTTGAGGGCCTGGGCCTCGGCGGCATCGATCTTCTCGGCGAGCAGCGCCAGCCGTTTTGCCTGTTGCAGGCCGACGAGTTTCGGTAACAGCCAGGATCCGCCGAGGTCGACCGACAGGCCCCGCGCGGAAAAGATCTGGCAGAACGTGGATTCCGGGGTCGCGACCACCAAATCGCAACCCAGCGCCAGGTTCCATCCGGCGCCGACGGCGACACCGGTCACCTTGGCGACGGTCGGGATCGGAAGCTCGTGCAACGCCAGCGCGACATCGGTCAGCCGCTGCAGCTTGTGTTTAGGGTGGACGTCGTCGGGCACCGAGATGTCGGCGCCGGAACAAAAGCTGCCGCCCGCGCCGGTGATCACCAGTGCCCGCACGCCGCGGTCGCGGCCGGCGTCGTCGAGCGCGTCCCGCAGCGCGATCCATAGCCCGGGGTTGATGGCGTTCTTGCGGCGCGGTCGGTTGAGGGTCAGCGTCCGAACGCCGTCGCGGTCCTCGGACAGCAGGACCGGCTCGTCGGTCTCAGCGGAGGACGTCACATCACCATGCCGCCGTCGACCGGCAGCACCTGCCCGGTGATGTACGAGGCGGCGTCGGAGGCCAGGAAGACGAACGCGCCGGCGACCTCGTCGGGTTCTGCCCAGCGCTTCAACGGGATTCGGGTCATCATATTGGCGGCGAACCTTTCGTTGGTGCGGATGGTCTCGGTCATGCGGGTGGCCGCGAGCGGCGCCAGCGCGTTGACGAGGATGTTGTTGCGTGCCATCTCGCGCGCCAACGACTTGGTGAACCCGATGATGCTGGCCTTGGCGGCGGAGTAGTTCACCTGGCCCAGGGTGCCGGTGATCCCGGCCGACGAGACGACGTTGATGATGCGGCCGGTGCCGTCGTGGGGCAGCAGGCCGAGCGCGGCCTGGGTGCAGTGAAACGCGCCCATCAGGTGGATGTCGAGGACCCGGTGGAAGCTCTCGTCGGTGAGGTCGGCGAACATCGCCGGCGCCGTCACCCCGGCGTTGTTGACCAGGATGTGCAGCGTCCCTTCGGTGAGCCCCGCGGCGCGCCCGGCCGCGGCCTCGGCCGTCTGGCGGTCGCGGACGTCCAGGGCGATGCCGTCGGCCTTGCCGCCGTTGTCGCAAATCGCTTGGGCGACAGCCGAAGCCGCGTCGCCATCGACGTCGCTGACGAGCACGGCGGCGCCGGCGGCGGCCAGCGCCCGCGCGACCGCCGCCCCGATTCCGCTGCCGGCCCCGGTCACCAGCGCCGAGCGGCCGGTGAGGTCGAACAGCGGATTGGTCATCAGTAGCTCCTCGGCAACTTCAGGACGTTGGCGCCCAGGAAATTCAGGATCATCTCCTGGCTGACGGGCGCGATCTTCATCAGCCGGGCCTCACGGAAGTAGCGCGTGATGTGGTACTCCTCCGCATAGCCCATGCCGCCGTGGGTCTGCAGCGCCCGGTCCGCGGCGGTGAAACCGGCGTCGGCGCACAGGTATTTGGCGGTATTGGCTTCGCGCCCACAGGGTTTGCCGTTGTCGTACAGCCACGTGGCTTTGCGCAACATCAGCTCGGCGGCGTCGAGCCGGGCCAGCGAGTCCGCGAGCGGGAACTGCAGGCCCTGGTTCATGCCGATGGGCCGGCCGAAGACCTCGCGCTCGTTGCCGTACTTGACCGCCTTGTCCAGCGCCACCCGACCGATGCCGAGTGCCTCGGCGGCGATCAGCATCCGCTCGGGGTTCAGGCCGTCGAGGATGTACTGAAATCCCTTGCCCTCCTCGCCGATTCGGTCTTCGACCGGCACCTCGAGGTTGTCGATGAACAGCTCGTTGGAGCTAACGGCGTTGCGGCCCATCTTGCGGATCGGGCGGACGTCGACCCTGCTGCGGTCGAGGTGGGTGATGAACAGCGTCATCCCGTCGGTCTTCTTGGTGACTTCCTCGTAGCTTTGGGTGCGCGTCAGCAGCAGGATCTTGTCGGATTCCATGGCCTTGGAGATCCACACCTTGCGGCCGTTGACGATGTAGCGGTCGCCGTCGCGTTTGGCGAACGTGGTGATGCGCGACGTGTCGAGCCCGGCGCCGGGTTCGGTGACCCCGAAGCAGACGTGCACCTCCCCGGTCGCGACGGAGGGCAGGGTGCGCGCCTTGAGCTCGTCGGAGCCATGCACCACCACCGGTTGCATGCCGAAGATCGACAGGTGAATGGAACTGGCCGCGTTCATGGCGCCGCCGGATTTGGCGACCTCCTCGAGCAGGATGGTGGCCTCGGTGATCCCGAGGCCGTGACCGCCGTACTCGGTGGGAATCGTCATGCCCAGCCAGCCGCCGTCGGCGATGGCCTTGTAGAACTCGGTCGGGAATTCGTGCGCCTGGTCTTTTTCCATCCAGTACTGGTCGTCGAACTTGCGGGCCAACTCGGCGACCGACCGGCGGATCAGCTCCTGGTCCTCGGTCAGCTCGAAATTCATTCCACCCACTGGTGGCACCTTCCTTCTTCAGCGCGAGGAGACGCAGAATCGCATGATTGCCCGCCGGGCGATGCGATTCTGCGTCTTCTCGCGGGGCGCGGGCGGCGCCTTAGTCCTTGTTGCCCGAAAGCGCCTTCGCGTTGGCCGCGAAGTCCGCGAAGGACGAGCCGCCCCGGCTGTCCTTGTCGTGGCCCTGCGCCCTGATGGACACGTCGTGCCCCTCGGCGGCTTTGCGCAGCGCACCGACGGTCGCCTGTTCCCGTGAGATGTGCGTGAACGGGTCGAACGAGTACCACCGCATGGCGTTCTCGTAGGTCATCTTGTTGATTTCGTCATCGGGAACGTTGTTGAGGGACAACACATCCCACAGTTCCTCGGGCGCGCCCGGCCACATCGAGTCGCTGTGCGGGTAGTCGGCTTCCCAGCAGATGTTGTCGATGCCGATCTCGTTGCGCAGCGCCACCCCCACCTTGTCGCTGATGAAGCAGGTCAGGAAGTGGTCGCGGAAGACCTCGCTGGGCAGCTTGCCCTTGAAGTCCTGGTGCGTCCAGGCGGAGTGCATCTCGTAGGTCCGGTCCGCACGCTCCAGGAAGTAGGGGATCCAGCCCGTTCCGCCCTCGGAGAGCGCGATCTTGAGGTCCGGGTACTCCTTGATCGGCCGCGACCACAACAGGTCCGCGGCCGCCTGCACGATGTTCATCGGCTGCAGCGTGATCATCACGTCCATCGGCGCATCCGGCGCGGTGATGGCCAACCGCCCCGAGGAACCGATATGCACGTTCATCACGGTGTCGGTCTCCACCAACGCTTTCCACAGCGGGTTCCAGTATTCGTCGTGGAAGCTGGGATATCCCATCGCGGCCGGGTTCTCGGTGAACGTCAGCGCGTGCACGCCCTTCTTGGACACCCGGCGCACCTCGGCGGCGCACGCCTCGGCGTCCCAGATCACCGGGATCGCCATCGGGATGAATCGCGCCGGGTAGGCGCCGCACCACTCGTCGATGTGCCAGTCGTTGTAGGCCTGCACGAGCGCGATCGAGAAGTCGTTGTCGTCGGTGGCGAACAGGCGCCCGGCGAAGCCGGGGAACGACGGGAAGCAGATCGAGGCCAGGATGCCGCCGGCGTTCATGTCCTTGACGCGCTCGTCGACGTTGTAGCAACCCGGCCGGATCTCGTCGAGCCCGGTCGGCTCGATGCCGTACTCCTCCTTGGGCCGGCCGGCGACGGCGTTGAGCGCCACGTTCGGGATGACGGTGTCGCGGAACTTCCACATGTCCGAGCCGTCGGGGTTGTGCACCAGCCGCGGGGCGTCGTCGAGGTACTTCTTCGCCAGGTGGTTCTTGAACATGTCCGGCGGCTCGACGGTGTGGTCGTCGACGCTGATCAGGATCATGTCTTCTTTGTTCATGGCCGTCCCTTCCATCGGATCCACCGGATTTTTACAGCCTCGGCGAATCGCTCTCCCGTGCCAAGATCACTAAAATGAAAACTATCTTCTCGTCAAGCGAGAATCAACATCCAGCGATTGCCGCGGCAAGCCGCACCCGCCTGACCAGCGGCCAAGTGCTCAGCCGCATCGCCAGCCCCCCGGACGGCAATGCGGTGAGGTAGACCCGCGCCCGGCAGGTCGGCGCGACGACGCCTTCCGCGTTTTCCGTGCATGCAGCTCTTCCGGCGGGGGGATGAACCCGACGCCGGCCGCGCTCGCACCCGCCGGGCCCGCCGGCATTGACCGGGCGAGCGTTTCATGCCAGTCTGTTGGTTGTAAATGAGAATCTCATTCTCTTTCACCGAGAGGACACTACCGATGCGCGTGCGGCCGCTCCCCGCCGACCGGTGGGACGAGGCTACCCGGCAGGCGCTCTCGGCGATGCGGGGCGCGGAGACCAACAACGCGCTGTCCACGCTGGCGCACCACCCGGCGCTGGCCAAGGCGTTTCTTCGCTTCAACGTCCATTTGTTGACGTCGTCAACGCTGCCGGCTCGCATCCGGGAACTGGCCATCCTGCGGGTGGCGCATCGTCGCCAGTGCGCCTACGAGTGGTCCCACCACGTCTCGATGGCCAAAGACGAGGGCATCACCGACGACCAGATCGCGGCGGTGCGCCGTGGGGAGGCTCTGGACGAGTTCGACCAAGCGGTGATCACCGGGGTCGACGAGTTGGACGAGAAGTCGGAGTTGTCCGACCGTACCTGGGCGGCCCTGGGTGAGCGACTCGATGACCAGCAACGCATGGATTTCGTGTTCACGGTCGGCTGCTACGCGCTGCTGGCCATGGCCTTCAACACTTTTGGTATCCAGCTTGAGAACGAGAAAGGTTAGAGCCTTGCCCCACTTCCCCAAGCCAGCCGCCGGCAGCTGGACAGAAAACTATCCCGAACTGGGCACCGCGCCGGTCGACTACACCGACTCGATCGACCAGGAATTCTTCGAGGCCGAGCGCGAGGCGGTCTTCAAGCGCATGTGGCTCAACGTCGGGAGGGTCAATCGGCTGCCGCGCACCGGTAGCTACTTCACCCGTGAACTTCCCTCGGCGGGTCCCGGCACGTCGGTGATCATCGTCAAGACCAAGGACGGGTCCGTCAAGGCGTACCACAACGTGTGCCGTCACCGCGGAAACAAGCTGGTGTGGAACGACTTTCCCAACGAGGAGACCTCAGGCACCTGCCGGCAGTTCACCTGCAAGTACCACGCCTGGCGCTACAGCCTCGACGGTGAGCTGACCTTCATCCAGCAGGAAGAGGAGTTCTTCAACGTCGACAAGGGCGACTACGGCCTCGTGCCGGTGCGCTGCGAGGTATGGGAAGGCTTCATCTTCATCAATTTCGACGACAACGCGGCGCCGCTCACCGACTACCTCGGACCGCTGGCCAAGAGCATCGAGGGCTACCCCTTCGCCGAGATGACGGAGGAATACTCCTACCGGGCCGAGGTCGGCAGCAACTGGAAGCTGTTCATCGACGCGTTCATCGAGTTCTACCACGCGCCGATCCTGCACCAGGGGCAGTACACCAAGGAAGAAGCCGCCAAGATCCAAAAGTTCGGCTACGAGGCGCTGCACTATGAGGTGGCCGGTCCGCACAACCTGCAGTCGACCTGGGGCGGCCAGGCGCCGCCCACTGACATGTCCATGGTCAAGCCGATGGACCAGGTGTTGCGCAGCGGATTGTTCGGTCCGTGGGACAAGCCCGAGATCATCGAGAATCTCGAGCTGCCACCGGGTGTCAACGTGAAGCGGGTGAAGCAGTGGGGCATCGACTCGTGGCTCTTCTACCCGAACTTCATGCTGCTGATCTGGGAGCCGGGCTGGTTTTTGACCTACCACTACTGGCCCACCGCGGTGGACAAGCACATCTTCGAGTCCACGCTGTACTTCGTCCCGCCGCGCAACGCGCGGGAGCGCCTGGCCCAGGAGTTGGCCGCCGTGACGTTCAAGGAGTACGCGCTGCAGGACGCCAACACCCTGGAAGCGACCCAGACCATGATCGGCACCCGCGCCGTCAAGGAATTCCTGCTGTGCGACCAGGAAGTCTTGATCCGTCACCTCCACAAGACCACCAGTGACTACGTGAAGGAGTACCAGCGCAATGGCGCTACCGTCTGAATTCGCGGCCCTCGAGCCTCATTTGGATTGGGACCTGGCAACCGAGCCCGAGCGGTACGCCAAGCGGCTCGCCTCGACGATGGCCCAGCTGCAGGAGTTCTACGACGCCGCGTTCCCGTTGCTCGATGACGCGATCGCGTACTGCGACAAGTTCCCGCTCGACGATCTGCCCGACGACGCACGTACCCTGATGCACATCATGCAGTCGCTGGTCATGGTGTCGTTTCCGATCGAGGCGTGGAAGCAGCCGCGCGTGCCCGACAGCGGCGCGGCTTGGGTCGAGCTGATCCGGGAACCGGTGATCTAGCTGTGCCCGGCGCTCCTCGCGCAAGCGGCTCAACGCAGCTGACGCTCAAGGCCGCCGGGCTGCTCGACATCGACGCCGGTGAGATCCGCTCGCCCGGCATCCTGCGCATCGAGGGCGACCGGATCGCCGAAGTCGGCGGTTCGGGCACAGCGGCCCCAAAGGGCCCAGACGACACCGTCATCGATCTCGGTGACCAGATCCTGCTGCCCGGGCTGATGGACATGGAGGTCAACCTCCTGATGGGCGGCCGCGGCGAGACGCCCGGGCTGTCCCAGGTGCAGGACGACCCGCCGACGCGGGTGCTACGCGCCGTCGGCAACGCCCGACGCACCTTGCGCGCGGGATTCACCACCGTGCGCAACCTGGGCCTGTTCGTCAAGACCGGTGGCTACCTGCTCGACGTCGCACTTGGCAAGGCCATCGACGCGGGATGGATCGACGGACCGCGAATCGTCCCGGCCGGCCACGCCATCACGCCCACCGGCGGGCACCTGGACCCGACGATGTTCGCCGCGTTCATGCCCGGTGCACTCGAGCTCACGGTCGAAGAGGGCATCGCCAACGGGGTCGACGAGATCCGTAAAGCGGTGCGCTACCAGATCAAGCACGGCGCCGAATTGATCAAGGTGTGCGTCTCCGGCGGCGTGATGTCGTTGACCGGTGAGGCTGGTGCACAACACTATTCCGACGAGGAGCTGCGCGCGATCGTCGACGAGGCGCACCGGCGGGGGTTGCGCGTCGCCGCGCACACCCATGGAGCGGAAGCGGTCAAGCACGCGGTCGCGTGCGGTATCGACTGCATCGAACACGGGTTCCTCATGGACGACGAGGCGATCCAGATGCTGGTCGACAACGACCGCTTCCTGGTGACCACCCGCAGGCTCGCCGAGGCGATGGACGTGTCGCGCGCTCCGAAGGAGTTGCAGGACAAGGCCGCCGAGATGTTCCCCCGGGCGAAGACATCGATCAAGGCCGCCTACGAGGCCGGGGTGAAGATCGCGGTCGGTACCGACGCGCCGGCGATCCCGCACGGCAAAAATGCCGACGAACTCGTCACGCTGGTCGAGTGGGGCATGCCGCCGCTGGCGGTGCTACGGGCGGCGACCACCACCGCGGCCGAGCTCATCAACTCGACCGATCGCGGCCGGCTGGCGGCGGGCCAGCTCGCCGATATCATCGCTGTGCCGGGAAACCCGTTGGAAGACATCACCGTTACCCGAAACGTCAGCTTCGTCATGAAAGGCGGCAAGGTCTATGCCAAGCAGTACTGAAGACCTGGTCGAGATCCAGCAGCTGCTCGCCCGCTACGCGGTGACCATCACCCAGGAGGACATCGACGGCCTGATCGGCGTGTTCACCCCCGACGGCACCTACAGCGCCTTCGGTTCCACCTACCAGCTGGACAGATTCCCTGAACTGGTGGCCGCGGCCCCCAAGGGCCTGTTCCTCACCGGGACGGCCCTGGTCGAAAACCTCGACGGCGATTCGGCGAGCGGCACCCAGCCGTTGTGCTTCATCGACGGCTCCACGCATGACATGCGGATCGGCTACTACCGCGACACCTACTCGCGCACGGCCGACGGCTGGCGGCTGAAGACCCGTGCCATGACGTTCATCCGCCGCAGCGGCGTGCACGACTCCGGCCGCCCACACGCCGTGGGCCGTCCCACGCCGTGAATGTTGAGGACTTCCGGGCGGGCCTGCGAAACTGGCTCGACGAGAACGACTTAACGCCCGGGCCCGACCACTCGCTGGAGGGCCACATGCGGCAATTCGCCCGGATCAGCCGGGCGCTGTACGACGCAGATTGGATGCGCTACGGCTGGCCCGTCGACGTCGGTGGGCTGGGCGGGCCCGCCGTGCTTCGCGCGATCGTCGGCGAAGAGGTGGTCGGTCGCCGGCTGGCCGAGCCCGGACCGTATTCGATGCTCGAAGTCCTCACCCCGACGATGATCGACTACGCCCCCGCAGAACTCGCCGCCGAAATGGTGCCGCGCCTGCTGCGTGGAGAAGAGCAATGGTGCCAAGGCTTTTCCGAGCCGGGCTCCGGCAGCGACCTGGCGTCGCTGACCACCCGCGCGGTCCCGGACGGCGACAACTGGATCGTCAACGGGCAGAAGGTCTGGACCAGCTTCGCCCAGTTCTCGACCCGGTGCGTCCTGCTCACCCGCACCGGGCCCGGCCATGACGGGATCACCGCGTTCTTCGTCGACCTCGACACCCCGGGCATCACCATCCGGCCGCTGCGCACGATGCACGGCGTCGACGAGTTCTGCGAGGTCTACTACGACGACGTGGTGATCCCGGCGAGCCGGATGCTCGGCCGCCCGGGTGACGGCTGGCGGCTCGCGATGGATCTGCTGCCGTATGAGCGCTCGACCTGCTTCTGGCAGCGCATCGCCTACCTGTACTCCCGGTTCGACGAACTCATCAAGGAAACTTCAGCAGCGCGCGGCGCCGACGAATCTGCCCTGGGCTCGGCCTATCTGGCGCTGCACACGCTGCGCTGCCGATCGCGTGACACCCAGCACCGGCTGCGTGAGGGCGCGCGGCTGGGGCCGGACACCTCCATCGACAAGGTCCTGCTGGCCACCGCCGAGCAACGGCTCTACGACACGGTCCGCGACCTGTTGCCCGGGACGCTGGAGCTGGAAGACACACCGTGGCGTTCGGAATACCTGTACTCGCGCTCGTCGACCATCTACGGTGGCACCGCCGAGATTCAGCGCAATATCATCGCCCGCCGGTTGCTCGACCTCGGGAAGGAGTGAGGCCGTGGACCCCGAGGCGTTGCTCATGCTGGCCGACTCGCTGCGCACCACGATGACGGAATCCTTGCCGGCCTCCGGCGGCAAGCTCGACGCGGCGCTGACCGATCTCGGCTGGCGCGACATGCTGGACGAAATACCGGATATCGCCATCCCTTTGGTGTTCCGCCTGCTCGGAGAGACGGGTGCGCACGCGCCGGTGCTCAACGATGTGGTCCTGTGCGCGATGGGAGATGCGCCCGGGGGGACTGTCCCGCTACCGTTCGCAGGCGGATCGTGGGTGGTCTGGGAGCGCGACGACCGGGCCGGCCACGCGCTCGACGACCTACCGATACACCGAGTGCCAGAAGGTGATCCGGTTCCCCTGGCCGCGGGCAGGCGCGCCGTGGGGTGGTGGTTGGTCGGCACCGGCCGCGCGATGCTGTCCCTGGCGCGCCGGCACGCCCTGGATCGTGTCCAATTCGGCAAACACATCAGCTCGTTTCAGGCGATCCGGCATCGGCTGGCCGAAACGCTCGTTGCCATCGACGGAGCCGAGGCGACCCTGAACGTCGCCGCCAGCCACCCCGACGACGACGGGCTGGCTTCATTGCTGGCCAAGGCCGCGGCCGGGGAGGCCGCACTGACCGCCGCGCGCCACTGCCAGCAGGTCCTGGGCGGCATCGGGTTCACCGCCGAGCACGCGCTGCACCACCACGTCAAACGGTCGCTGGTGCTCGACGGCCTGCTCGGCAGTGCGCGTGAACTCACCCATGAGGCGGGGGTCACCCTGCGCGACAGGGGATTTGCACCCCGCGTGGCCGAGCTGTAGCGCCGCGATGAGTGAGCCCGGTGCGCCCCGAAACGAGGTCGGCGTCGCTTCGCTGCTGGTGGGCATGGTCGCGCTGCTCACCTGCTGGCTGCTGATCGGCGTGCCATTCGGCATCGCCGCGGTGATCACCGGCGACATCGGCCGCCGTCGCGCGCAGCGCGGCGAGGCGAACAATCCGCGAATCGCATTGGCGGGCATGGTATTAGGGGCGGTGTCCATCGCGGCGGGGCTCGTCGCGATCGGCTACTACGCGTGGTCGGACGCCCGCTAGTTGCGGGGCAGGCCGAGCACCCGCTCGGCGATGATGTTCCGTTGGATCTCGGAGGTCCCGCCGGCGATGGTCGCGGCGAAAGTCCGCGCGTAGCGATCGAACCAGCTGCGGTAGTGGCTGTCCAGGTTCAGCGGCGCGAACGGGGCGGTCACCTCGTGGTACCCGAGCCCCTCTGCGCCTGCCGCGTTCAGCGCGTTCTCGCAGGCGCGCTGCAGCGCCTCCGAGCCCAGCAGCTTGAGCACCGACTGGGCCGGCACGTCTTCTTCCCCGCGGGCGGCACGGGCCAGCGTGGCCGACCCCATCAGCCGCAGCGCGTAACAGTCCATGACCAGGGTCGCGTAGTGATCGCGCTGCACCATTCCCGACGGACCGAAATCGACCGTCATCGCGTGCAACATCTCGGCGTAGTCCAGCCACAGCATCGCGCGTTCGTGACCCAGCGAACCGGTGGCCACCCGCCAGCCCGCGTTGAGCTCGCCGACCAGATTCTCGGCCGGCACCCGGGCGTCGGTGAAAAACACCTCGTTGAAATCGACGTCCTCGCTGTCGGACACCGACGCGAACGGGCGGCAGACTACGCCGGGGGCGTCGGTCGGTATCAGTAAAGCGCTGATGCCCTTGTGCTTTGGGGCCTCGGGGTCGGTGCGCACGAAGGCCAACAGCACGTCGGCGTCGTGGGCTCCCGACGTCCACACCTTCTGTCCGTTTACGACGAAGTGGTCTCCGTCAAGCACCGCCCGTGTCTTCAGCGACGCCAGGTCCGAGCCCGCACCGGGTTCGCTCATCCCCAGCGACGCGGTGATCTCGGCCCGTAGGATCGGCACGGCCCACCGCCGCTTTTGTTCCGGGGTGCCGAACGTCAACAACGACGCCGCAATGATTCCCACGCCCTGGGGATTGAAACTCTGATAGATGCGCCGCCGCCCCAGCTCCTCCAAGTACACGTACTGCTGCAACAGCGTCGCGTTGCGGCCACCGAATTCGGGCGGGTTGCCGGGCAACAGCCATCCGCTGTCGAACAGCAGCCGTTGCCAGCGCCGGGCCCACTCCGGAATGTGCGAGCTCGACCGCGGCCGCTCGACCGCCTCGCCCTCGGACGGCAGGTGCGCGTCCAAGAACGCCACGAACTCGGCGCGGAACGCCTCGACATCGGCGTCAAAGGTCAGCTGCACGGCACTCCCTGCAGGGTGGTTTCCGGATTCTCCGGGACGGCGCGCTCTGCTCTTGCAGATTCCGCTTCCATACACACGTGTAAGAGAATAGTATTCTCGTCGTGAGAAAGTTACAATCTCCGACACGGCGTCCATAGGGGGTCGAGCGCACCGATGGCACGGCGTTCTCCGGTAGAGTCCAACCATGTTCTCCGCACGCGGCAACCGTCCGAGCCGCCCGTGACCAGCCCGAGCGAAGAGCCGGCCTGGAAACAACGCGCTGTCGAGCGATCCATCAAGACCGCGAAACTCCGAGCGGCTCAGCGCGTTCAGCGCTTCCTCGACGCCGCGCAGGCGATCATCATCGAAAAGGGCAGCACCGACTTCACCGTCCAGGAGGTCGTGGACCGGTCCCGACAGTCGTTGCGCAGCTTCTATCTGCAGTTCGACGGCAAGCACGAGTTGCTGCTCGCCCTGTTCGAGGACGCGCTGAGCCGGTCGGCCGACCAGATCCGCGCCGCCACCGAAAGTCACAGCGACCCACTGGAGCGCCTGCAGGTTGCCGTGGAGCTGTTGTACGAGGCGTCGCGACCCGACCCGACGGCCAAGCGGCCCTTGTTCACCGACTTTGCGCCGCGATTGCTGGTCACGCATCCGGCCGAAGTCAAGATCGCCCACGCTCCACTGCTGGCATTGCTCACCGAACTCATGGAGGCCGCAAGCACCGCCGGAAAGCTGCGCACCGAGGTCAACCCGAAGCGGGCGGCCGCCATGACCATGCAGACCGTCATGTTCATCGCGCAGTCCAGCGGCGGCTCCGACGACGCCACGGTCCACCCCATCACCGCCGACGAGGTGTGGGACTTCTGCTCGCGCGGATTCGTCGCCTGACACGGTCCGGATCCGCTCCCCCACCGTCAACGAGCTGAGCAAATAGCGCACGCTAGTTGCCTCGCGAGAATCGTATTCTCTAATATCTAGAACCAGACCTAGCCGAAACGGATTCGTCGTTGACACCTGTTGGTGCCGATGACAGAGTTCACAAGCGGCACGATCCGCGATTCCGGGCGAGCGCGGACCCGGCGAGAGGCGATTGATTACCCGTGACAGTCAGCGCGGCCAGCGAAGTCTACTTCGACCCGTACGACGTGGGGCTCAACGCCGACCCTTATCCGATGTTTGCCCGGCTGCGCGAAGAGTCGCCGCTGTATCACAACACCGAACACGACTTCTACGCCCTGAGCCGCTTCAACGACGTCGACGACGCGTTGGTCGACTACCAGACCTTCAGCTCGGCCAAGGGCGCGATCCTGGAAATCATCAAGGCCAATATCGACATTCCGCCCGGCACCGTCATCTTCGAGGATCCACCGATCCATGACATCCACCGCAAGTTGCTCTCGCGAATGTTCACCCCGCGCAAGATCAACGAGCTCGAGCCCAAGATCCGCGAATTCTGCGCGCGCAGTTTGGATCCGCTGATCGGAGCGGACCGGTTCGACTTCGTCGCCGACCTCGGCGCGCAGATGCCCATGCGGGTGATCGGCATGTTGCTCGGGGTTCCCGAGGAAGATCAAGAAGCCGCACGCGATTTCGCGAACGCCCAGATGCGCACCGAGGCCGGCAAGCCGATGGATACCAGCGCCGAGGGCATGGTCAACCCCGAGTTCTTCGGCCAATTCATCGATTGGCGCGCCGAGCACCCCTCCGACGACATCATGACCGAACTCCTCAATGCCGAGTTCGAGGACGAGACGGGGACCGTTCGCAGGCTCACCCGCGACGAACTCCTCACCTATGTCAGCGTGGTGTCCGGCGCCGGCAACGAGACCACGACGCGGTTGATCGGCTGGACCGGAAAGGTGCTGTCCGAGCATCCCGATCAGCGGCGCGCCCTGCTGGAGGACCGGTCGCTGATTCCCGCTGCCATCGAGGAGCTGCTGCGTTTCGAGCCACCGGCCCCGCACGTCTCGCGCTACGTCACCCGAGACATCGAGTACTACGGCCAGCGGGTGCCCGAGGGCAGCGTCATGATGATGCTGATCGGCGCCGCCAACCGCGATCACCGCCAATTCCCGCCGGACGGAGACGTTTTCGACATCCGGCGTGAGACGCACCAACACCTGACCTTCAGCGTCGGCACGCACTACTGCCTAGGGTCGGCGCTGGCGCGCCTGGAGGGCCGCATCGCGCTCGAGGAGATCCTCAAGCGCTTCCCCGAGTGGGACGTCGACCTCGCCGAGGCCAAGCTCTCCCCGACTTCGACGGTGCGGGGATGGGAGACAATGCCGGCTGTTCTCCGTTGAGGCGCAGCCGATCACAACCGAAATCAGAGAGGTAGTCATGACTGGACGTGTTGAGGGCAAAGTCGCTTTCATCACCGGGGCGGCGCACGGCCAGGGGCGCAGCCACGCGGTGCGTTTGGCCCAGGAAGGCGCCGACATCATCGCGATCGACGTCTGCAAGCGCATCGTGGAGACCTCCCCCATCCCGCCGGCGACGCCGGAGGAGCTGGCCGAGACCGCAGACCTGGTCAAGGGCCTCAATCGCCGGATCTACACCGCCGAGGTAGACGTGCGTGACTATGACGCGCTGAAGGCCGCGGTGGACGCCGGCGTCGAGGAACTGGGGCGGCTGGACATCATCGTGGCCAACGCCGGCATCGGCAACGGCGGCGACACCCTGGACCAGTGCAGCGAGCACGACTGGCAGGAAATGATCGACGTGAACCTGTCCGGCGTGTGGAAGACGGTGAAAGCCGGTGTGCCACACCTCATCAAGGGCGGCAACGGCGGGTCGATCATCCTCACCAGCTCGGTGGGCGGGTTGAAGGCCTACCCGCACTGCGGCAACTACGTCGCCGCCAAGCATGGCGTGGTGGGCCTGATGCGTTCGTTCGCTGTCGAGTTGGGGCAGCACAACATTCGCGTGAACTCCGTGCATCCCACGCACGTCAGCACCGGGATGATCATGAACGAGGGCACCTGGAAGATGTTCCGGCCCGACCTGGAGAACCCGGGCCCCGAGGACATGGCCCCGATCTGCCAGATGTTCCACACCCTGCCCGTTCCGTGGGTCGACGCCGAGGACATCAGCAACGCGGTGTTGTTCTTCGCCTCCGACGAGGCGCGCTACGTCACCGGGGTTACCCTGCCCGTCGATGCGGGTAGCTGCCTGAAATAGGGTTCCGTCCCATGGACGGATTTGCAGGGCGCGCGGCGGTGGTGACCGGCGGAGCGAGCGGCATCGGTCTGGCCACCGCCACCGAGTTCGCCCGCCGCGGTGCGCGGCTCGTGCTCGCCGACGTCGATCAGCCCGCGCTGGAACGGGCCGTGGCGGAATTGCGCGGGGAGGGCTTCGATGCGCACGGCGTGCAGTGCGACGTCCGCCATGTCGAGGAGATGATGCACCTGGCCGACGAGGCATTCCGCCTCCTCGGCCAGGTCGACGTCGTGTTTTCCAACGCGGGCATCGTCGTCGCCGGCCCCATCGCGCAGATGACGCACGACGACTGGCGCTGGGTGATCGACATCGATCTGTGGGGTTCGATCCACGCCGTCGAGGCGTTCGTGCCGCGGCTGCTCGAGCAGGGCACGGGTGGCCACATCGCGTTCACCGCGTCGTTCGCCGGGCTGGTGCCCAACGCCGGGCTCGGCGCGTACGGCGTTGCCAAGTATGGCGTTGTCGGCCTGGCCGAGACGCTGGCCCGCGAGGTCAAGGACAGCGGCATCGGTGTGTCGGTGCTGTGCCCGATGGTGGTCGAGACGAAGCTGGTGTCCAACTCGGAACGCATCCGGGGCGCCGACTACGGGCTGGCCTCGGCGCCCGATGCCGCAGGCGACTTCGGCCTGCCGGCGCAGGACGACAGCGTCGGCGTCGACGACGTCGCCCGGCTGACGGCCGATGCGATCCTGGCGAACCGCCTGTATATCCTGCCGCACGAGGCGGCCCGCGGCTCGGTCAAGCGCCGGTTCGAGCGGATCGACCGGACGTTCGACGAGCAGGCCACCGAGGGGTGGCGGCACTAGCGGCCTATTCGCTAGGCGGCGGAACCAGCCCGTCCTGGGTCGCCAACTGCGCGGCCAACTGCTCCAGCTGCTCCTGCAGGCCCGGCGGCAACTGCGTAAATACCGACATCAGTTCCTGCACCAGCGCCGGATTGCTCTGCGCCAGGTTCACCAGGTCTTGCACCAAAGCCGGATTGTTCAGCAACAGCGTCGATATGTCGTTGAATACCGCGGGATTCTGCAATAAGTTCAACGCGCTCGCCAATAGCGCGTGATTGCCCGCGACCGCCGTCACCAGGTTGTTCAGCACCGCCGGATTGCCCGCGAGCAACGTCACGACGTCGTTGAAGATGGTCGGATTGGCCGAGACCGCGCTGATCGCGTCGACAAACGCGGTCGGATTGCCGGCGAGCGCCACGACCCCCTGGGCCACCACGCCGTCGGCCGCCTGCCCGACCGCCGTGGCCGCGCCGTCGACCGCGTGCACCACGGCCGTGGCGGCGCCGTCGACCGCGTGCACGACGGTCGTGACGGCGCCGCCCACCGTGGTCCCAACCTCTCTGACGGCAGCTTCCATGGCGGCTCCCGCCGGAGTGGAGGTGAGGGCGCGGACCGCGGGCGCGGCGGCCTTGGCCATCTCCCCGGCCGCCCTCGTCGCCGCCCTCGTCGCTGCCTTTGCGACCGCCGCGGTGCCGGTGGACATGGAGGTTGCGACCGCGCCGAACGTAGTCGACAGCTGCGAGCCCATCGCCTTGGTGCCGCTGATGATGGTCACCGAAACGAGGGACGCGATCAGCCCGTACTCGACGGCGGTGGCCGCCGGGTTAACGCCTGCCGCGGCCGCCACCTGGCCCGGCAGGCCCTGCAGCGCCTGCTGCCAGGGCGTCAGCTGCGCGGCGGCGGCCGACGCCCCGCCGTGATAGCCCACCATCGCCGCCACGTCCTGGGCCCACATCTGTTCGTATTCGGCCTCCTTCTCCGCGATTGCGGGGGCGTTGAAGCCGAACAGATTCGAGACCACCAGCGACACCAGCTGATCGCGATTGGCCACCACCGTGAGCGGATGCACCACCGCCGCACGCGCGGCCTCGAACGCGGAGACGACGGCCTTGACCTGGGTGGCCACCCCTCCGGCCTGGGTCGCCGCGACGGTGAGCCACTGCGCATACGGGGCGGCCGCGGCCGTCATCGCCTGCGACGCCGGCCCCTGCCACGACGAACTCACCAGACCCGAGGTCACCGACGAAAACGAGTCCGCCGCCGACCCCAGCTCACCGGCCAGCCCGTCCCAGGCCGCCGCGGCGGTCAGCATCGGCTCCGAGCCGGCGCCGGAATACATCTGCGCCGAATTGACCTCCGGCGACGACGTCAAGAAACTCATCACGCCCGTCCTTTCCGATTGGATTCCGCCAAGAAATTCGCGGTGTTCGGCCGGCAATTACGCACCATGACGACAAGGACTTTATGAGAGTCGTGTCGAATTGTCAGCATTTTGCGCGGACGTCATTTACGTATTCGCGACATTGAAAAATTGGTTAATGGTGCCGATTTTGACGGTAATTGCCGCCCGATCGAAACCGGAAGTTATTGCATTGGCGGACAAACCGTCGCAAACGCCGCGAAACCGGGCCCGGCAAGAAACTCCGCGCAAGTCAAACGGCGACGTGCGCGATCCGTGCGGTGCGCGTCAGGTCGCCGCGTGCCACGCGGGTGCGGTGCCGATGATGCCGTCGGCTTCGAGGGCCGCGATCTCGGCCGGGCTCAAACCGAGCCCGGACAGCAACTCGTGGTTGTGCTGGCCCAACGTGGGGGCGGGATCGGCGTGGAACAGACCCGGGCCGCCGGAGAGCCGCATCGGCACGGTGCTGAGTTTTGCCCGGCCGCTCAGCGGGTGGTCGACTTCCTCGAAGAAGTTCCGATACGCGAGTTGCTCCAGCTCGGTCTGGCGGTGGGGCTGCAGCACCTTGCCCACCGGCACGCCGGCGCTCCAGAGGGCCGCAACGACGTCGTCGGCGCTGCGCTGCTGACACCACGTGGCCAGCCGTTCGTCGACCAGGTCCTGCTGCGCGCGCCGCCCCGCCTCGGTTGCCAGTGTGGGATCCGCTGCCCACGAGGGTGATCCCAGCGCCTCGCGCAGGCGTTCCCACTGACTGTCGGCTTCCACCGCGATCGCGACCCAGCTGTCGAGCCGGCCGAATTCGTCGACGTCGGCGGTGCGGTAGACGTTCTGCGGCGCCGCTGTCGGTCCCCGGTTGCCGGCGCGCTGCAGGACCGCGCCGTAGGCGGTGTACTCGATGATCTGCTCGGCGGAGATGCTCAGCGCCGCGTCGACCATCGCCGCCTCGACCAGCACCCCCTGCCCGGTGCGGCGGCGGTGCTCCAGGGCCAGCAGCACAGCGTTGAGCGCGTGCACACCGGCGTTGGGGTCGCCGATCGAATACGGCTCGTACGGGGGGCGGTCGGGGTAGCCGGTCAGCCAGCTCAGGCCCGACGCGGACTCGATCGCGTACGCGAACGCCGGGTTGTCGCGCCACGGCCCGTCGAGGCCGAACCCGGGCATGCGCAGCATCACCGCGTCGGGCCGAACCGCTTGCACCGCCGCGAAATCCAGCCCGATCTGGTCCAGCACCCTGGGGGTGAAGTTCTCCACGATCACGTCGCACGTCGCGATGAGTCGCAGTAACAACCCCCGCCCCCGCGGGTTCTGCAGGTCCAGCGCCAGGCCCTTCTTGTTGGTGTTCAGCGCCGCGAAGATCGGCGACTTGTCCCACCATTGCTTTTCGCTCACCGGTATCCCGGCGATGAGCCGGGTGCCGTCCGGGCGGCGGGCGGATTCCAGGTGGATGACCTCGGCGCCGAGCATGGCCAGAAAGTGCGTGCAGCTCGGCCCCGCCCAAAACGTCGTCATGTCCAATACCCGAAGCCCGCTGAACGGCAACCGTTTCGGCGAGCCCGAGCCCGTCGGCGCGGGGCGTGGCGACGCCGGCCTGTCCCGGTGCAGCGCGGTGTGTTCGCCCAATCGCGGCGCGGGTCCCGGTGGGCGCAGCTGCGCGGGCCGCATGCGGTAGGGGTGGCCGGGCTGGTGGAAGTCGCCGCGGGGATTGCGCACAAAGGAACCGCGTTCGGCGAAGTGGTCGAGAAAGGCGATGGTGGCGCCGTTGGCGACCGGGGCGTTGGGAATCCGGAATGCCGTTGCGAGATCGCGGATCTCGTCGACGAGGTTGGCCTCCACCCAGGCGTAGATGTCTTCGGCATGGACGTTGGCCTGTTCGGTGATCGTCAGCGGCGACTCCTCGTCGATCCACTCCGGATGGCCGACCATCGCACACAGGTCGAACCACTGCTGCGCGGTGCCGCAGCCGAGGTCGACCAGGCCGTCTTTTGCCTGGGCCACACCCGGCACCGTGAGCCGGCGCGCGTCTCGCCAGGGCCGGCCGAGCATTTCGAAGTAGGTAACCGGGTAATAAGTCAGGCAAAGGATTTGGGTCTCCAGTACCGACAGGTCGATGAGTTCCCCGCGTTGCCCCTGCGCCGAGTCGCCACGGCCGAAGCGCGACGCCATGGTCGCCGCGCTCGCGTAGGCCCCCGCCATGTACTCGCCGACGCGCCCGCCGACGAAGACGGGCGCCCGTTCGGGCAGTCCGCGTCCCAGTCCGACGATCCCGCCCGACCACGCCTGCAGCGTGAATTCGGTTGCCGCCCGGTCTTTCCAGGGCCCCTCCAGGCCGAACGGCGTGATCGAGACGACGGTGAGGTGGGGGTGGTCACGGTGGATCGTGGCGGGGGTAAATCGCTCGTGTTCGGCCAGTCTCGAACCGCGGGTCCAGACCACGGCGTCAGCCGCGGCCAGTAATCGGTTGACCAGCTCGAGGTCGTCGCCGGCGTCGGGGTCGGCGACCACGCTGTGCTTGGAGCCGGACAGATAGCTGAACAGCGCGCCGTCGGCGCCGGCGGGGATGGCGGCGCCCGAGGACGACCATCGCCGCAGCGAATCACCCTCCGGCGCTTCGACTTTGACGACGTCGGCACCGCCGTCGGCGAGGAGTTTCGTGCAGTAGGCGCCCGCAATGCCGGTGGACAGGTCGACCACCGCGTAGCCGGTCAGGGGTGGATCGACACGCCCTCCGGTCACGCCCGCCATGACGGGCTCGAGGTCAGCACTTCCGGGCCGTCGGCGTTGATCAACACCGCCTCCCGGCCGAACACCGCACCGATGCCCTGCTCCCAGACGTAGCCCGTCACGGCCAGCGCCATCCCGGGCTCCAGTCGCTCGGCGGCCGCGCTTCGGGGAAGGTGCTGGGAGACGACCGGCGGGTCGAACCCCATGCCCAGGCCGCGGGCCACCGGCATCGGCGGCGCGGGCTCCCCCACCGCGGCGTAGGCGGACAGCAGCTCGTCGGACGCGGCGCCGGGCCGACACGCCGCTAATAGATTGGCCCACAAGTCATCCCAGCGCCGGTAGAGGCCGGCGGAGCCGGTGTTGCCCACCGGCCACGTCCGTCCCACCTCGCCGACGTAACCGCCCGCCAGCACCCCGGCCGAAAAGGCCACCAGGTCGCCCTCGCCCACGCGCCGGTCGCGACCGGGCCGACTGACCCGCCACGGGTGCTCGCGCGACGTCACCCACGCGACATCCTGATTC
Source organism: Mycobacterium sp. NGS57 (assembly GCF_059812405.1). Classification (NCBI taxonomy): domain Bacteria; kingdom Bacillati; phylum Actinomycetota; class Actinomycetes; order Mycobacteriales; family Mycobacteriaceae; genus Mycobacterium; species Mycobacterium sp. NGS57. Next base: position 163,079 of record NZ_JCALCP010000004.1, read on the forward strand.
GACGGGGTGCTCACGCCGCCGGCCGCCACCGCTTCCAGCAGCACCCCGGCCAGCAGCTGTTCGCTGACCCCGGGCCGCAGCTCGGACACCGCGGCGGCCAGCCCGGTTTCGGCGACCGCGATCGCCTCCCGCAGGGACTGCACCTCCTCGGCCGTCTTGATGCGCCGCGCGGCGCGCATGGCCAGCTCCCCGTCGACCAGCTCGGCGTTCGGGAACGCCGTCGGCAGCAGCTGAGCGAAAGCCGGTGATAGCGCGTCGGTTCCGACGCGGCGTGCGGTGGCCGCGCCGTCGATGCGCTGCAGCGCCGCGATGGTGTTCATCGGATTCCACGAGATGCCGTACAGGTTTTGGTGGGGGATGTCGTCGGGGACGCCCTCGTCCCAGGTGCTGAGCAGATGTATCGCGCCGGTTTCGCGCACCAGCACGCAGGTCGGGCCGAACGGCCGGGTCCCGGCGACCCACAGCTGGGGTGCGCCGGTGATGTACCGGACGTTGGCCTGCCGGCCCAGGACCAGGACGTCGAGGTCGCGCGCCGCCATCTGCTCGAGCGCCCGTTGCCGGCGCCCGGAGCGCAGCGCGCGACTGTCAGGGCAAACTTCAACTGACATGGGAGACATGGGAGCCATAGGGGTCGTACGGGTAGTCGGTCAATTTAATCCAGCCGTCGTCGGTGATCACCAAAACCTCTTCGCTGCGGTAGCCGCCGGTGCCGTCCTCCCAGACCACCGGCTCGAGAACCAGCACCATCCCGGATTGCAGGACGAAGTTCTCGTCGAACTCCTGGCCGAGATCCGTTCCGATCATGGGCATTTCGGCGGCGTTGACGCCGATGCCGTGGCCGAGGTAGAAGTGCGGCAGCCACGGCTTGGTGCCGCCGTTGGCCTTGATCGCGGCGCGCCCGAGATCCGCGGCGGTGGCGCCCGCCTTGGCGACGTCCAGCACGGCGGTCATGATCTCGAACCACTTGTCGAACTGCGCCTGCTGGCGCGGCGACGGATCCCGGCCGACGATCCAGGTGCGCCCGAAGTCCGAACAGTAGCCCTGGTAGGTGATGCTGACGTCGGTCCACAGCACGTCACCCTGGGCGAGTTCGCGTTCGGTGCTCAGCAGCGGCAGCGCCAGGTCGCCGTGTGTGGTCCACACGCCTTCGGCCTTGCTCGGCGGCATCACCTGCCAGATCGGTTCCAGCATGCTGGCCGTGGCGCCCAGTTCGAACGCACGGCGCAAAAAGCGCGCCGACAAGTCGATCTGGCGGATGCCGGGAGCCAGCGCCTGGTAGACGTCGACCATCGCCTGATCGGTGATCCGGATGGCGGTACGCATACACGACAGCTCGTCGGGTGTCTTGACCGCCTTGGCGGCGGCGACGACGGCGCCGGCGTCGGCGGGGGCGCCGCCGGGGAACAACGACGTGTGGGCGCGCGACATGGCGCCGGTGTATTCATCGACCGCGACCTTCGCCCCGGCGGGGATCAGGTCGGCCAGCGCGCGGGCGAAATTCTCTACGCCCTCGTCGAATTCGAGGTAGACCGGCCCGTGCAGGTGATCGGCCGGCAGGTCCGACTCCAGCGAGGCACCTTCACGAAACGGCAGGAACAGGTGCGGCGAATCGTCGCCCGCGAGCACCACCGCCACCGGCCGCTCGACGTAGGACAGCCCGGCATCGCCGAGCGGCCAACTGGTTCCCGTCGCGTACACCACCGCGTTGTTGCCCAGCAGGACCATCGCGTCGACGCCGCGTTCGGCCATCGCCGAGCGCAATCGCGCCCCCGTCTCGCGGCGCATGCGCGCCAGGTCGGGTGCGTCGGGGATCACCAGAGCATTACTGGTGGTACCGGCGGGCTGAGCGAAAGTCGTCACAAGCCAAGGAATTCCGTGATGTTGCCGCTGACGACCCGCGCCGCGTCCGCCGGCCCGAGGGCCTCGACGACGGCGGCCAGCGACTTCTCCGAGTAGCCGTAGGTGCTCTCGTTGTGTGGGTAGTCGCTGGACCACATCACCTTGCCCACCCCGATCTTGTCGATCAGCTGCAGGCCCAACGGGTCGACCATGAACGAGGCGCTCATGTGGGTGTCCCAGTAGTAGCGCACGTCGTGCTGTAGCGGGCGGTTGAACATGTGCTGGTACGAGGCAACCAGGTGTTCGGCGTCCTGCAACGCCCAGGGGACCCACGAGATCCCGCCCTCGAACCAGCCGATCCGCAGCCCCGGGTGGTCGTCGAGAATTCCGGTGAACAGGTACTTGGCGAATTGTTCGCGGAAGCCGTCGATGTTGATCATCATGCCGACAACCACGCTGTTGAACTGGCACGGCGTTTTCGGCGGGGTTTCACCGATGTGGTGGGTGACCGGGAGCCCGGCGGCCTCGATCTCGTCCCAGACCGGCTTCATCGCGGCGCTGCCGTAGTCGATGATGTTGCCGTCGTCGTCCTTGCCGGGATTCAGCGGCAACAGGAACGTCTTGAGCCCCAACGATTTCAGCTCGTCCAACGTTCGCCGCGTGCCCTCCGGGTCCCACCAGTTGATCAGCCCGGCGCCGTAGAAGTGGCCGTCGGAGCGCTCCTGCAGCTCCGCGATGTACTCGTTGTAGATGCGGAACGCGAGTTCGCGAAGCTTCTTGTCGGGGTAGTGGAAAAGCGCCAGCACCGCGTTGGGGAACGCCAGTTCCTTGTCGACACCGTCGTCGTGCAGCTCCTGGATGCGGGCCTCGATGTTGGTGCTGGCGGCGCCGGGCAGGTCGTCGTACTGCATCAGCACCGCGCTGAAGTCACCCGGCAGGAACGACTGCCCCTTGCGCCCGACCTGATAGGCGCCCTCCTCGTACCAGATCCGCGGGGCCTTCTCCTTGAGCTCGTCTGGGAAGCGCTCGTAGAAGATGTCGGCGGCCAGCGAGATGTGGTTGTCGGCCGAGAAGACCACGGTGCCTTCCGGCAGTCCCACGTTGCTGCCGCTGGCGTGCCCGCGCCGATCCTTCGGTGCGCCAAAGCCTCCCGGCGGATAGAGCGAAACGGTGCTTGTCTGAGTCGTCATCTTTGACCCTCCATTCGGGCTCGGCTTCTTCGAGAGTAGTCAGCTTGCGTCACCAGGTCACCGGCAATTCGTAGACGCCGTACGCCAACCTGTCGTCCTTGAACGGCACCTCGTCGATCGGGATGGCCAACGCCAGCGTCGGGATGCGGCGCAACAACGTCCGGAAGACGATTTGCAGCTCCGCGCGGGCCAGCTGCTGCCCGACGCATTGGTGGCGGCCGTAGCCGAACGCGACGTTGCGGTCCGCGCCCGACCGGTGCACGTACAGGCGATCGGGCTCGGTGAAGGCGTGCCGATCCCAGTTGGCCGGGGCCAGGTCGATGATGATGCCCTCGCCGGCCTTGATGTCCTCGCCCGCGATGGCGATGTCTTCGAGGGCCACGCGGCGCTGGCCGTTCTGGATGATGCTGAGGTAGCGCAACAGCTCCTCGACCGCGTTGGCGACGATCTTGGGGTCTTCGGCGTCGCGGATGACGGCCAGTTGGTCGGGATTTTCCAGCAGCGCCAGCACGCCGAGTCCGATCATGTTCGAGGTCGTCTCGTGCCCGGCGATCAGCAGCCCGGTGCCCAACTGCGCGGCCTCTTTCACGCTGAGCTCGCCGGCCTTGACGCGCTCGGCCAGGTCGGAAACCGCGTCCTCACCGGGGTTCTCCATCTTGGCCTCGACGAGCTGGGTCAGGTACTTGTGCAGCGTCATCGCGCCCTTGACGGTGTCCTCCCCCGTCGCGTAGCGCGCCAGGCCGACGTTGGCATGGTGCTGGAACATGTCGGCGTCCTCGTAGGGCACCCCGAGCAGCTGGCTGATCACCAGCGACGGGACCGGCAGCGCCAGCGCGGTGACGACGTCGGCGGGTTGCGGTCCGGCGAGTATCGCGTCGATGTGGTCGTCGGTGATCTGCTGGATGGTCGGCCGCAACGCTTCCACGCGTTTGAAGGTGAAGGGCTTCGACAACATCCGCCGGAATCGGGTGTGCTCCTCGCCGTCGGAGGTGAAGACCGAGCGCGGCCGCTTGTGAACGGTCGACAGCATGCCCGCGTTCCAGTGCGGGAACCCCGGCGTCCGGTCGTCGACGCTGACCCGGGAATCCGAAAACAGCTCGCGCACTTGCTCGTAGCCGGTGATGAGCCACGGGGTGCTGCCGTCCCAGATCCGGACCCGCGACAGCGGCCTGGCTTCGGCAAGCGCCATGACGTCCGGCGGCGGGGCGAAGGGGCAGCCCGCCTGCCTGGCCATCGGATACTCCGGGACCTCGGCTTCGGTGGTCGCGGTGCTCGTCAACGTTTCCGACATGTCATTCCTCGATGTGGATGGCCAGGGCGGGGCACGCCGCCGCCGCGCGGCGCGCGCCCTCGGCCTGCTCGGCCGTGGGATTCGGGTTGAGCAAGACGACCACGCCGTCGTCGTCGCGCTGGTCGAACACCTCGGGCGCGTTCATGACGCAGTTGCCCGAGGATGCGCAAATGTTCTGGTCAACAGTCACTTTCACCTGCGGACCCCTTACTCGTACGGCGTCACGGGCGCCAGCCACAGGCCCACGATCGCGTCGATGAGGCCGGAAGCGGCAGCCCGCCAGGACGATTGGTGCATCGATGAACCCGCCACCAACGCGCGTTCCCGGTCGGCGCAGGTGTGCATCAGCAGGTTGCGGGCCATGATGTTGCGTTCGAAACGGACCTCGGCCGGCAGGTTGGGCAGGCAGCTGTTGACTCCGTCGACGACCTGCACCAGCGACGGCGAGCTCAGCGCCCCCTTGACGATGATGTTGTAGTAGGCCGGGTCGGTCATCGCCTGCGCCGCGAAGCGCGCGTACCAGGTGGGATTTCCGAGGTCGGCCAGATGGTCGGTCAACGGGCGCACCAGGCAGGCCACCCAGTCGCGCATCTGAACGGGACCGCCGGAGTTCAGCAGCTCGGCCACCATCTGTTCACGCAGCTGCTCGACGGGGCCGCGGTGCTTCTGCTCGATGGCGCGCACCAGGTCGGCCTTGGTGCCGAAGTGGTAACCCACGGCCGCGTTGTTGCCCTGGCCGGCGGCCTCGCTGACCTGCCGGTTCGACACCGCGAACATGCCGTGTTCGGCATAAAGCCGCTCGGCCGCCACCAGGATCGCCTCCTGGGTGGAGCTGGCCCGTTCGGTGCGGACGGCCCGGCCTGCGGTGGTCATTGGGCTAGTCAACCCCGCGGGGCGGATTAAGTCAAGCGCTTGATTTAAAAGGAGGCCACCTGCATCGACAACGCATGTAGTGGTGCATCCATGCATGTTACGATGCGATCATGCCTAAGACGATCCAGATCCGAGACCTCGACGACGAGGTCTACGCGGCATTGGTGCGGCGCGCAGCGGAAGAGGGAATCACGGTTCCCGAATTACTTCGCCAGCACGCCGCCCGGTTGGCCGCGCGGCCGTCAGTCGCGCAGTGGTTGGCGCGCACTGGCCGGCGCCCGTCGGCTGTAGCAACGGCTGATGTGCTCGCGACGTTGGACGAGTGGCGGGGCGAGTGGCCCGATGCTGATCGTTGACGCATCGTGCCTATTTGAAGTCGTCGCGGATACTCCGCGGTCAGGTGAGATCGCGGCCCGCCTGGCAAGCGACATCGACCAGGTGGCTCCCCACGTGATCGACGTTGAGGTGATGGGCGTCATCCGCGCTCAGCACTTGCGCGGACAATTGGACGGCACAGCCGCCGCGCAGGCAGTAGCCGATCTGCGCGATTGGCCCGGCGAAAGATTCGGCCACCGTTGGCTGCTAGAGCGCACATGGGAACTGCGCGACTCGGTACGAGGCTGGGACGCGTTCTACGTCGCATTGGCTGAAGCGTTCGATGCGACGCTCCTGACGCTCGACGCTCGTCTGGCGCGTGCGGATGGGCCGAGTTGCCGGATTGAGGTCATCGGCCACTGATGGTCAGTTAGCCGGACGTGAGTCACTGCGTCGGCGGATCGGCTTGCCGGCGACCGTCCCGCCGTCCACCGGCAGCACCGTCCCGGTGACGTAGCGGGACCGGTCGGTCGCGAAATACAGCGCCGCCTCGGCGATGTCGTCGGGGGTGCCCTCGCGCTTCAGCGGGCGGTCCTCCCGCATCGTCTGGCGAATCTGCGCCTCGAACCGCACGAGCTGCTCGGGATCCATGTCCAGCGCCGACTTCGACACGATCGGCGTCGGGATGTTGCCCGGCGCGATGGCGTTGACCCGAACTTCGTAGTGCGCGAATTCGATTGCCGCGCATTTGGTGAACTGGATGACGGCGGCCTTGGACGCGCGGTACGTCATCACGCCGGCGCCGGCCTGGATCCCGCCGATCGAGGTCACGTTGATGATCGATCCCCCACCGTGTTCGGCCATGTGCCGCCCGGCTTCTCGGGTGCCCGCCATCACGCCCAGGACGTTGACCCCCATGACGCGGTGAAAATCGGTCAGGTCGTCGTCGAAGAACCGGCGATGCATCTTGCTCGAGACCCCGGCGTTGTTGACCATCACGTGCAAGCCTCCGAACGTCTCGACGGCCGCGGCCACCAGCGCGCCGACCTGTTCGGGATCGGACACGTCGGTGCGCCGGAAACACGCGTTTGGGCCCAGTCCCGCGGCCAGGGCTTCACCGGCGTCGGTCTCGACGTCGGCGACGACGACGCGGGCGCCCTCGGCGACAAATCGCTCGACCATGCCGCGTCCCAGGCCGGACGCGCCGCCGGTGACGATCGCTACTTTGCCCGCGAGTTCGTTGACCACACGACGAGTTAATCGGTGGCGCCTCCGTTAAGTCAAGCAGTTGATTTAAGCTGGCGTTCGCCGTATCGCAGTACCACCCGGGTTCCATTGCCGGCGCGCCGGGGACGATGCTGGGGTGGCCAGTCATCGCAAACTCGGGAGGCTCGATAGTGAAAATTCTGGTCGTCGGCGGCACCGGACTCATCGGCTCGCAGGTCATCGCCAACCTGGCGCAGCTTGGGCACGAGGCGGTTTCGGCCTCACCGCGCTCGGGTGTCAACAGCGTCACCGGTGAAGGCCTCGCCGAAGCGGTGGCGGGCGTGCACACGGTGGTGGATGTGTCCAACTCCCCCTCGTTCGAGGACGAGCCCGTGCTGCACTTCTTCATGGCGTCGACCCAGAACCTGCTCGCCGCCGAGGAAGCGGCCGGCGTGCGGCACCACGTCGCGCTCTCGATCGTCGGTGCCGACCGCGCCCCGGACAGCGGCTACATGCGGGCCAAGATCGCCCAGGAGAAGTTGATCGAGGAATCGGGGGTCCCGTATTCGATCGTGCGGGCAACCCAGTTCTTCGAATTCGTCAGCGCCATCGCCGATTCGGCCACCGAGGGTGACACGGTCCGCCTGCCGCAAGGGGCGTTCCAGCCCATCGCCGCCAAGGACGTCGCCACGGCGGTCGCGGGCGCGACGATCAGCGATCCCACCAACGGCTACACGAACATCGCCGGCCCGGAAAAGCGGGGCATGGACGAGTTCATCCGCGCGGCCCTTGCCGCATCCGGCGATCCACGTCGGGTGGTCGGTGACCCCGACGCCCGGTATTTCGGCACGCGGCTCGACGAGCACACCATCGTTCCCATCGACGGCGAGGATCCGACGATTTACCCCACCCGCTTCAACGATTGGTTGGCCTCGCGGAACGCCTAGTGGCGATCGCAAGCCCGGCTTCGCCGGGCGCTGCGGGTCGCCGCCATCGTTGTAGTGGCGATCGCAAGCCCGGCTTCGCCGGGCGCTGCGGATCGCCGCCATCGTTGTAGTGGCGCGCTCTCGACGGGGCCGAGGGCGATGCCGTCGCGAGTTGGACCGACGCCACTGTGCGCGAGGGCATCTCGGGCGCACTTCGCGTCGACGCAATGCATAACCTCTTCGATGTTTGGCCGTGCCGGTCCTTGCCATCCGGCCAACGGCACTGCACGGTATAAGGCGCGGGGGCGAACCGACCGGAGACGAGGAGCGTTGAATGCCTGCTCAACCCGCAAGCGGGGACCCCTTCGACCGGGCGCGGCTCACCCGGCGCGGCTTCCTGGCCGCCGGCTTTGCCGGTGGATTGGCCGGCGGACTGGCGCTGACCGCCTGCGGCCAATCGAGGTCCCAGGCATCGGGCGCCTCCGCGCAGCTGGCCGCCGCCATCGCCACGGCCGAGGCGGCCCGGCCGCACAGCGGCCGCACGGTGAACGTCAGCCTGACACCCCAGCAGTCGCAGGTCGATCTCGGCGGCCCGATCGTCCGTACGTTGGCCTACGGCAACACCATTCCGGGACTGCCGATCCGGGCCAAGATCGGTGACGAGGTCGTCGTCGCCGTCTCGAATCGGCTGGACCACCCGACGTCGGTGCATTGGCACGGCATCGCGTTGCGCAACGACATGGACGGCGCCGCGCCCGCCACACCGAATATTCCGGCCGGGCAGGACTTCACTTACCGCTTCTCGGTGCCGAATTCGGGCACGTATTGGGCCCACCCGCACACCGGTCTCGACGCCGATATGGGTCTGTATCTGCCGCTCATCGTCGACGATCCGACCGAGGACGACTACGACACCGAATGGATCGTCGTCCTCGATGATTGGACCGACGGTGTCGGAAAGAGCCCGCAGCAGCTCTACAACGAACTCACCAGTCCGAACAAGCCGAGCATGCCGCCGGCGCCCGCCCCTACGACCACGAACCCGACAACCGCGACGACCTCGACCACCCCGACCACCGAGGCATCCGGGATGTCGGGAATGCCCGGCAAAAGCGAACTGCTCGGCGGCGACGCCGGTGACATCGGCTACCCGTACTACCTGATCAACGGCCGAATTCCGGCGGCGCCCACCACCTTCAACGCCAAGCCGGGCCAGCGGATCAGGATCCGCTTCATCAACACCGGCTCCGACACGGCATTTCGCGTCGCGCTGGCCGGCCACTCGATGACCGTCACCCACACCGACGGCTATCCCGTGGTGCCCACCCGGGTCGACGCCCTGCTCATCGGCATGGCCGAACGCTACGACGTCATGGTTACCGCCGCCGACGGGGTGTTCCCGCTGGTCGCCCTCGCCGAAGGGAAGAACGCCCTGGCGCGCGCGCTGCTGTCGACCGGGGCCGGAACCGCACCCGACGCGGACTTTCAACCGGACCAGCTCAACCAGCGGGTGGGGACGGTGGAAATGTTCACGGCCACAACGCCGGTCAACCTCGGCCGCCCGCAGCCGGGTGTCGAGCTGCCGGTGGTGCTGGGCGGCAACATGATGCAGTACAACTGGACGATCAACGGCAAGGCCTACAGCAGCAAGGCGGATCCGTTGCATATCCGGCACGGTGAGAGATCGACCATCACCTTCGACAATCCGACGACGATGTATCACCCAATCCACCTGCACGGCCATACTTTCCAGGTGATCAAGGCCGACGGCAGCCCCGGCGCGCGCAAGGACACGGTTATCGTGTTGCCCAGGCAGAGGCTGCGTGCCGTGCTGGTCGCCGACAACCCCGGTCTGTGGATGTTGCACTGCCACAACACCTATCACCAGGAGGCCGGGATGCAGACCCGGCTGGACTACGTTTTCTAAGCCTTGACATCGGTCGCGAAGAAGTCGAGTAGCCGCTCGTTGACCGTTGACGACTGCTCGATCTGGGGGCAGTGGCCGGCGTCACCCACCACCACCGAGCGCCCGCCGTCGATCTGCTCGGCGATCGACGCGGCCCACCCGGCGGGCAGCAGCTTGTCGTCTCCGCCCTCGACGACGAGCGTCGGCACACCGATGCGCTCGTAGGCCCGCGTGCTCGACGGCGTCGCCGAAGGCGTCGCGCCGGGGCGGCGAAAACGCGCCGCCGCCACGGCCTCCCACGCGCCTGGCGCGGTGCTCGACTCGTAGCGGCGCCGCACGTAGCCCTCGTCGGCGGGGTAGCCCGGGTCGTGGAACAGCGCCTCGACGATGCACCGCATCGCCGGCAGAGTCGCGTCGTACTGCTGTAGCGCGTCGAAATGCCGGTTCTGCTGGATCTCGCCGCCGCCGCAGATGAGCACCAACGAGCGGATCGGCAACAGCGGTGCGTCCGAGGTGATGTCGGTGAGCAGGTTGATGGCGCCCATCGAATTGCCGACGAAGTGTGCCGAGTCGATGCCGAGCTCCTCGCAGAGACGCGCCACATGCCGAATCCGCATGCCGCGGCCGTCGACGAAGTCGATCACCTTCGCCGACTGCCCGAATCCGAGCTGGTCGGGTGCCAGCACCCGGTGGCGGGCGGCGAGCGCTGCGATGTTGCGTTCCCAGCCCAGTTCGGCGCTGCCGCCGAACTCGCCGCCATGCAGCAGCACCACGGGGTCGCCGTCGCCGGCCTCGAGATAACTGGTGGTCAGGCCGTCGACCAGCGTGGTCTTGCGCTGAATCCCCATCACTTGATCGCGATCGGATTCACCGGAGAACCCACGGCGCCAACGACTCTCAACGGCGGCGCAACGAGCTGGAACTCGTAGACGCCGTCGGCCGCGCAGTCCTCGGCCAGCGCGGTGAGGTCCCAGTACTCGCCGAAGATCATCCCCATGTCGCGCAGGCACAACAGGTGCAGGGGGAACGTTATCCCCTCGACGCCGGATACCAGGTCTTCGACCTGGAGATTGTCGGCCGCGACCGCCGCGACCTCGTGATCGTGCAGCCACGAGGCGCATCGCCAGTCCAGCCCCGAGTAGCCCTCAGTTTTGTTTCCGGTCTGCAGAAACCTTGCCCACCAACCGGTCCGGATCAGCACGACGTCGCCGCGTCCGACCGTCACCCCCTGCGCGTGAACGACGTCGTCGAGTTCCTCGGGGGTGATGGGGTTCCCGGCTTCGAGAAAGACCTCCGCGCGACGATGCCGAACCAGGTCGAGCAGCACGCCCCGCGACGTGATGCCCTTGACGTCGACCTTGTCGATGCCGCAGTGGAACGCCCCCATGCTGGTCACCGAGTCCGCGGGGAAGCCGTTGTAGAGCTGGTCGTCGTAGTAGACGTGCGACAGCGCGTCCCACTGGCTGGCCGCCTGCAGCGGCATGATGATCATGTCGTCGTTGAAGCGGAACGGGTTGTCGGCCGTCATGTATCCACTCAGCTGCTTGGCCAACGGGTTTCGTGCCCACTCCGGGCCGTACTTCGCCAGTGTGCGCACGTCGCCGCCGTCCACCGTCATGACGTGCACGGGGTTGTGCCGGAACTCGAAGGCGCCCTGCGGCCCCGACGCGCCGAAGTCGACGCCGAGCGGAAACACTTTTCCGTGCCGCACCAGGCCGGCGGCCTGGGCGACCTTGTCCGCCGTGATGAAGTTCAACGTGCCCAGCTCGTCGTCGTCGCCCCAGCGCCCCCAGTTGGAGACGTCACGTGCGGCCTTGCGAAAGTCGCTCAAACTGGCCACGGAGCCCGTCCTTCCTCGAGTTCACGGGCGATGGCGGCGCCCACGTTTCCGCCGTCGACCCACAGCACCTGACCCGAGATGTAGCTGGCCGCACGGCTGTTCAGAAACAATAGGACCGAGGCCTGCTCGATGGGGTCGGAGACCCGGCCCAGGGGCTTGGGAATGTCGTCGAGGAAGCCCTGTCCGTAGGCCGCGCGCAACTGATCGAGGATCGGGGTTTCGGTGACCCCGGGGCCGGTGCAGTTGATGCGGATGCCCCGGGCGCCCAACGGCGTTGCGCTGCGCATGGTGTAGAGGATGAGCGCTTCCTTGGAGAGCTGGTAGCCGCTGCCCACCGCCTCGGGATGTCGGCGACACCAGTCGATGCCTTCCTGCATGGTCGCGGTGTTGAGCAGCGGGGCCACGGCCCGCAGATGTTCGCGGTAGCCGGCGGCCGCGAGCGAGGACACACTCGCGATGGACGATCCCGCGGCCATCTTCGGGATCAGTGCCTCGGTGAGCTGCCGCGTTCCCAGGAAGTTGATGGTGACGACCAGTGGCGGGTCGCCGATCCCGGACGAGACGCCGGCGACGTTGAACAGCGCATCAACCGGCCCGTCGACGGACGCCGCGGCGCGGTCGATCGAGGCGGGGTCGGCGAGGTCGAGCTCGTGAAACTCGTTGAGTCCGAAAGACGGACGGAGCCTGTCCAGCCCGACGACGTCGGCCCCGAGTTCGGCCAGCTGGCGCGCCACGTGTTCGCCGATACCCGACGCGCATCCGGTCACCACCGCGCGGCGGCCGTCGTAGCGCCACAGCCCGTCGAATCGTCCCACCGCTCTCCCTAGTTCAGGGGGTCTCCGGTATCACTTGCCTTGCTCTTGTGCCTGCTGATCCTTGAGACGCTGCGCCGCCTGGACGCGACCCTCGTTGATTTCCGCCATGGCTTCGGGTATCTCGCTGGCGGTGAACTTACCGCCCCGGCCCGTGGGCAGGCCACCGAACGAGTAGTTTTCGTCGAACTGCGGCGCGGTCGACTCCGGCCTACGCGCCTCGACCTTTTCGATGACGGGCGCCAGCCGGGTGGCCTTGTCGGCCACCGCCTTCGCGTCGCGTTCGATGAACTCCGGCAGCACCTCCTTGCCCATCAGCTCGATGGATTCCATGGTGCCCTCGTGGCTGCGCGGGTTGAGCAGCAGGATGATCTCGTCGACGCCGCTCTCCTCGTAGCCACGCAGGAATTCGCGGACGGTGGCGGGGGACCCGATCGCTCCGCGCCCGGGGCCGTAGGCCAGCGTGGGGTCCTTTTCGACCTCTTCGAGGTAGCGCTTCCACACTCCGGTGCGCCCGGGGGTGTGCACCCCGGTCATGTAGTAGTGCATGATCCCGAACGAGAAGAATCCCCCGCCCTGCCCGAGGCGTTTGAGTGCTTCGTCGTCGCTCTTGGCCACCATCATCGACAGGTCGCCGCCGATGGCCAGGATGTTCGGGTTGATCCGCGGCGTGATCGGGACGCCGTTCTCCTCGAACTCCTTGTAGTAGCCGTTGACCCGCTCGGTCAGCGGGCCGGGACCGGTGTAGGCGAAACTCAGTGCGCCGATGGCCTTTTGGGCGGCCATCTGCACACTGGCCGGCCGCGTGCAGGCGACCCAGACCGGGGGATGCGGCTTTTGCAGCGGTTTGGGGACGACATTGCGGGCCGGCATCTGGACGTGCTGGCCCTGGAAGCCCGAGAACGGCTCCTCGATCATGCAGCGGATCGAGACCTCGAGGGCCTCCTCCCACTGCGCGCGCTTGTCGGCGGGGTCGATGTTGAATCCACCGAGCTCACCGACGGAGGAGGATTCGCCGGTGCCGAACTCGACGCGCCCGTTGGAGAGCAGGTCGAGGGTGGCGATGCGTTCGGCCACCCGGGCGGGGTGGTTGACGGCGGGCGGCAGGTGCATGATGCCGAACCCCAGCCGGATGTTCTTGGTCCGCTGACTGGCCGCGGCCAAGAAGATCTCCGGCGCGGTGGAATGACAGTATTCCTCGAGGAAGTGGTGCTCGGTCAGCCAGACGGTGGAGAAGCCGGCCTTGTCCGCGGCCTCGACCTCGTCGAGGCACTCCTGCAGCATGACGTGCTCGTCGTCGGGTGCCCAGGGCCGCGGCAGGGCGAATTCGTAGAACAGCGAGATTTTCATTGTTTCCTCCTATGAGAACTAAAGGGTCTGCCTGGCGGTCTGGGCTGCAACGTGTTTCGCTGCGACAAAGCCGAACGTCATGGCCGGGCCTATGGTCGCCCCCGCGCCGGCGTAGCTGCGGCCCATGACCGGGGCCGCGGTGTTGCCCACCGCGTACAGTCCCCGCACCACGGTGCCGTCGGGCCGCAGCACCCGGGCGTGTTCGTCGGTGCTCAGGCCCCCCGAGGTGCCGAGGTCGCCGAGCACGATGCGGAACGCGTAGTAGGGCGGGTCGCCCAGCGGATACAGGTTGGGGTTGGGCAGGGTCGGGTCGCCGTAGTAGTTGTCGTAGACGCTGTCGCCGCGGTTGAAGTCGTCGTCGTGGCCCCGGTGCGCGAGTTCGTTGAAGCGGCGGGCGGTTTCGGCGAGCTGCTGCGCGGGGACGCCGATCTTGGCCGCCATTTCGTTCCAATCCATTGCGGAGGCGACCACGCCCGATTCCAGCCAGGCCGGCGGAACCTTGCGTCCGGTGGGGACCGGGGCACCTGGGATTTTCGGTATCGGCAGGTGACCGGCGACGACATAGCGATTCCACGAGCGGTGGTCGGTGATCAGCCAGCACGGGATGTGGGTGATCCCGGATTTCTGGCCGTCGATCATTGCGTGGCCGAAATCCATGTAGGGCGCCGCCTCGTTGATGAAGCGCTTCCCGTCGCCGTTGACGATGAATTGCGCCGGCATCATCCGTTCGTTCAGCATGAACTGCATGCGCCCGTCGGGCCATTGGATCGCGGGAAACCACCATGCCTCGTCGAGCAACTCGGTTGCCGCGCCGACCTTCTCGGCCGCGCGGATGCCGTCGCCCGTCGCGGCCGGGTTGCCGAAGCTCCAGTCCTGGTCGACCACGGGCAGCTGCTCCTTGCGCCAGGCCAGGTCGTGGTCGAAGCCGCCGGAGGCCAGGATGACCGCGTGGCGTGCGCGGATCCGCTGCGGCCCGCCGTCTTTTTCCACCACCGCGCCGGTCACCGACCCGTCGGCGTCGGTGAGCAGCTCCGCCATCGGCGAGCCCAGCCACAGCGGGATCCCCTGTTCCCGCATGGCCAGCCGGAGCCGGGCAGCCAGTGACTGTCCGATCGCGGCCATCCGTTCGCCGAACACCCTGGCCCGGACCATCCGCGAGATCAGTTTCAGCAGGACCCCTTTGCCCGCCCACGACTGCCTGATCCGGTAGAAGCTGCGCAGCTCCTTGGGGCCCAGCCAGATTCCCTTGGGAGCAAGGGCCAGGGGTTGCAGCAATTGTTGCTCGTCGTCGCCGAGCTTGCGCAGGTCGATGGGCGGCACGTTGATCGTGCTGCCCAGTTCGGATCCGCCCGGCAATTCCGGGTAGTAGTCGGCATAGCCGGGCTTCCAGACGAATTCGAGCCAGCCCGAGAGGTTTTCGAGGAATTCAAGCATCTGCGGCGCGGTCTCCACGTACTGCCGAATCCGCGCCTCACTGACCAGGCCCTCGGTGATCTTCAGGAGGTACTCGATGACGCCTTCGGGCGAGGGGGCGTAGCCCTCTCGGCGCTGCGCAGGCGCCCCAGGCACCCAGATGCCGCCGCCGGAAAGCGCCGTGGAGCCGCCGAAGTGAGACGATTTCTCCACCACCAACGCGTCCAGGCCGGACGCGTGCACCGTCAGCGCGGCCGACATCCCGCCGCCGCCGGACCCGACGATGAGCACGTCGACCTCGTGGTCGAAGCCTGCGCTCATATCGGCACCGCCGTTCGGATGGCGAACCCGGCGATCAACTCGGCGGCCGGCTTGTAATAGCGCAGCGACGTCCGATACGGGCCGGTGCTTTGCAGCGCCGCGAAAGCCGCCACCCACGTCCTGATCTCGTGCGCCGAGCTGCCGCCTTCGTAGGTCACGAAGGCGTTCGACCACTGGTCGAGGTCGGCGAGCTTTCCGTCGTCGACGATCTCGAGCAACCGGTGGTCCCACGCCGGGTTGAGGGGTTGCAGTTCGCTATTGCCGTCGGCGAAATTCTTGGCCGCGTCGATGACGGCTTCCTGGCGGGCCTGCCGTTGTTCCGGCGTCATCGGCTGTCCGTGCACGATCCGTTCCAGCACCGCCGGGGGCGCCGTCGCCAATGCCGGAACCGGCGGGCTGTGCGACAGACCGCCGGATCCCACCAGCAGCACGCGCTTGTCCAGGGTGGACAGGTAGGCGCCCACGGCGGTTCCCAGTGCGCGGCAGCGACGCAACGGGCCCAGGGGCACTCCGATCGCGTTGATGAAGATCGGGATCACCGGGCGCGCGGTGGCGTCGCCGAATAGCTTCTCCAGCGGCTGCACGGTGCCGTGGTCGACGTCCATGCCCGCCGACACCGCGATGTCGACACCGGCGTCGAGGATGGCAGCCGCGCAGTCGGCCGCGAGGCCCTCGGCCACGTCGAGCGGTCCGGAATGGGTGCCGTAGTCGCCAACACCGTTGGCGCGCATGCCGATACAGAATGGTGGCATCACCCTGTAGAAGAACCCGTTGTAGTGGTCGGGCGAGAAAATGACGACGAGCTCCGGGTCGTAGTCCGCGACGAAGTCGCGTGCCCGCGCGATCGCGCCCTCGATGTCGTCAAGCAGGTCCCGCGACGGCCCCGGAAGATTCAGCAGCGGGCTGTGCGACATACAGCACAGAGCCAGTGACACTTTGACGATCACCCCCTCCCGGCGTCAGGGTGAGGGTGTCGAGCACCGTGGCGCTCAGCTCGGGTGCGAGCTGGGCGATGCAGGCACCCGCGATGCACCGGTCCGGCCGCAGGAACAGCACCGACTCCGCGTGAGTGTCGAACCACGATTTGACGGCGCCGCCGCGGTCGCCGACCACCACGACGTCGGGATCATCGTGGCCGGCCCAGTGCAGCTGCGTCAGCGGCCGCAGCGCAATAAAACGCGCCCCCACCGCTTTCCAGTTCGCGAACGCCTCCTCGCCGAGGATCTTGCGCGGGTTGTTGTTCCAGCACAGCACCGCGAACCAGTCGCCCAGCACATCGTCCAGCAGCACGTCGCGCTCGGTGCGGGTGTCCACCCGCGGCTGGATGAACAGGGTCCCCACCGGTGATTCGGCATTCCCGGGGCTTCCGGTGCCCAGGGCGTGCACGACGGCGCCCTGCTCGTAGCGCGGCATCGGCTTGAACCGCATCTCCAGCACGTATCGCTTCAGGGAAGGCACGATTGACGCCGACCGCACCAGCAGGTCGCGCGCGGTGGCGATGCGGCGGTCGGTGGGGGAGATCACCCGGCCCACCATGGTGGAGAGGTCGATCATCGCCCGGGCGTGCTTGCGTCGCTCGATGTCATAGGTGTCCAGCAAGCGGTCGTCGGCGCGGCCGGACACCACCGCCGCGAGCTTCCAGCCCAGGTTGGCCGCGTCCCGGATGCCGCTGTTGTAGCCCTGCCCCTGCCACACCGGCATCAGATGGGCCGCGTCTCCGGCCAGGAGCAGCCGCCCGCTGCGGAACGCGCCGGCGATCCGCGAGTGATGCGTGTAGACCCGGCGCCGGATCACGTCGACCCGATCGGGGCGTGGAACCATCCGCGCCAGCATCCGCTCCAAAAACGCCGGATCCTCGGCCTGCTCGTCGGTCTCGTCGGCGTGAATCATGAACTCGAACCGGCGAATTCCGTGTGCGATCGAGATCGACGCGTACGGTCGTTCCGGGTCGGCGCCTACCTCGCTGTTCGGATGGCCCAGCGGATCGTTGGCGATGTCGACCACCAGCCAGCGCGTCGACGACGTCGTCCCGTCGAAGGACACCCCCATCATGCGGCGGGTCATGCTGCGCCCGCCGTCGCACCCGACGACGTAGCGCGCGCGCACGCTGGTGGTGTGGCCGTCGGTGCCGCATTCGACGGTGACCGCGTCGTCGGCTTGCGCGCACGAGATCATCGGATGGTTCCAGCGCACCTCGACGTGATCGAATCTGTCGAGGCCGCAGAGCAATTCGGCATCGACGAGCGGCTGCACGAAGCCGTTGCGCTTCGGCCAGCCGAAACGCGCGTCGGGCGGCGCCATTTCGGCGAGCACCCGGCGCTTGGCGTCGACGAAGCGCAGGATCTGGTTGGGCACGGTGTGCGGCAGGATCCGCTCGACCAGCCCGATCGACTGGAAGGTGCGCAACGCCTCGTCGTCCAGGCCCACGCCGCGCGGGTAGTCGATCAGCGAGTCGCGTTCGTCGACGACGAGCGTCCGCACGCCTCGCAGGCCAAGGATGTTGGCCAGGGTCAGGCCGACCGGGCCGGCGCCGACGACGACAACGTCGACGGCCTCGACTTCTGCAACCTGCCCGGCGGCGTTCATCACCGCCCCAGCAGGAAATCGAGGTGCAGGCGGTTGAAGGTCTTGGCGTCCTCGTACTGCGGCCAGTGACCGCAGCCCGGCATCAGCTCGAACCGCGCGCCGGGGATCATCGAGGCGATGCGGCGGCCCTCGGTCACGTCGGCGGTCGGGTCATCGCTGGTCCACAGCACCAGAGTGGGGGCGGTGATGGCGCCGTACTCGTCGGGGCCGAGGAGGTTTCGTGCGCGAATCTCGGTATCCTGCAACGCCATAATGTCGCGCATCGCCGCGACGAAGCCCGGTTGGCGGTACACCCGTTGGCGGCTGGCGACCAGGTCGTCGTAGTCCTTGGACTTGTCGGCCATCAGCCACTTGATCCGCGCCTGCACCGTCTCCCACGTCGGGTCCTCGGCTGCCGCCATGGACAGCGTGATGATCCGCTGCATCACCACCGGGTCGGCCTGGGAGCCGCCGGCGGTGTTGAGGACAAGCCGCTCGACCACGTCGGGGTGATCGACGGCGGCGCGCGCGGCCACCCAGCCCCCGAGCGATTCACCGCTTACGGAGGCGCGGTCGACGCCGATGGTGCGCAACACGGCCATCAGGTGCTCGACGTAGTGGCGAACCTCCAGCGGGTGGCCGGGCTTGTCGGTGTAGCCGTGGCCGAGCATGTCGATCGACCACGTCCAGAAGTGCTCCCCGTGCGCGGCCAGGTTTCGGACGTAGGCCTCGGCGTGGCCGCCAGATCCGTGCAACAACACCAGGACCGGCTTGCCCGGATCGCCGGCGCGCAGGTAGCGCGTGCGCACTCCGCCCGCCTCGAGGTAGCCCTGCTCAAACGCGACGCCCTGGAGGTCGCTCCAGATGCTCTCGAACTCCGCCACGGTTTCTCTCTGGCCTCCAGACGCTTGAAAAGCTGGGGGAAATTGGTGTTTTCGTTGTCTCGATGATGTGCTAATATCGCACGCTAATGTGCGTTATATATAGAGCTTCGCGCTCGCGTCCAGGTATGTCAAGGCTGTGACCGGTTCCGGAACGGGTTCTCAGACGCTGGCCAGGGGACTCACGGCGCTGCAGATGGTGGCCGACTCCCCCAGCGGGATGACCGTGCAACAGCTGGCCGACCAGGTCGGGGTGCATCGCACCATCGCCTATCGGTTGCTGTCGACGTTGGCCCAATTCCGCTTGGTGGCCAAGGGAGAAGACGGGCGCTACCGCCCAGCCGCCGGCCTTGCCGTGCTCGGCGCGTCGTTCGATCGCAACGTGCGTTTGCTGAGCCTGCCGACGCTGCGCGCGCTGGCCGACGAACTCGGCACCACCGTGTCGCTGCTCGTCGCCGAGGGTGACCAGCAGGTGGCGATCGCGGTGATCGTGCCCAGCCACGTCGCTTATCAACTGTCCTTTCACGAGGGCAGCCGGTATCCGCTGGACCGCGGCGCCGCCGGGATCGCCTTGCTCGCGAGCATGCCGCCGCGACCCGGGGAGCGCGAGCTGGTCGCGCGCACGCGCGAGCGCGGGTGGGTGGTGACGTACGGGGAGATCGAGCCGAACACCTACGGTCTGGCGGTGGGGGTTCGCCGCCAAGCGCCCTCCCCCCCGACGTGCATCAACCTCATCTCCCATCGGGAGGACGTCGTGATGCGCGGCAAGGACGCGGTCGTCAACGCCGCGAAGCAGTTGTCCGAACTCCTGAGCTAGCCATCGAGCCGAAGGGATACCAGTCCATGCCTGGGGACCACTGGGACCACGAAGTCGACGTCGTCGTGCTCGGTAGCGGCGCCGCCGCGCTGACCGCCGCACTGGCCGCGGCGGCCGCTGGGGCTTCAGTGGAGGTCTTCGAGAGGGCCGCGACCGTCGGGGGGACCACCGCGGTGTCGGGCGGCATCGCCTGGATTCCGGCCCACAACCGTTCTCCCGCAGGGGAATTGACTGTGGCTGACGCGCTGCGGTATCTGCGCGCGCAGTCGCTGGGTTCGATGGACGACGCCCTGGTCGACACGTTCGTGCGCACCGGAGCCGCGATGCTCGACTTCGTCGAGGCCCACAGCGGATTGCGCTTCGAGATCGCCACCGGCTTCCCCGACTACCAGCCGGAGCTGCCCGGCGGACAACCGGGCGGGGGCCGCTCGCTCAGCGCCGCGCCCTTCGACCTGACCGCTTTGGGCGAGTGGGGCACGCGCATCACGTCGTTTCCCGCCGACTGGTCCAACGTCGGTTTCGACGCGGAGACCAGGGCCCGCCTGCACGCGGCGATCGATGAGCGAACCAGCCACCTGTGCGTCGCCGGCACCGCCCTGATCGCGGGCCTGCTCAAGGGACTGCTCGATGCCGGCGTGACACCGCGGGTGAATGCGCGCGGCGAGCAGCTCGTTGCCGAGCACGGCGAGGTCACCGGGGTGCGCGTCGCGCTGCCGGACGGAGCCATCGGCGTGCGCGCCCGCCGCGGCGTCATCCTGGGCACCGGTGGCTTCGAGTGGGATCCCGCTCTGGTGCAAGCCTTTTTACGTGGCCCGATGCACGGGTCGGTATCGCCGCCCAACAACACCGGCGACGGGCTGCGCATGGCGATGGCGCACGGCGCTGACCTGGCCAACATGGGCGAAGCCTGGTGGGTGCCGATCGTGCAGATCCCGGGCGACACCATCGAGGGCAAACAGCGCAGCCGCAGCGTCCGCCTGGAGCGGACCCGGCCGCGCAGCATCATCGTCAACGCGGCCGGGCGCCGGTTCGTCAACGAGGCGTGCGACTACAACTCGATGGCCGGCGCGTTCCACTACCTCGACCCCCGCGGCGGGTACGTCAACGACCGCGGCTGGATCGTGTTCGACTCAGTTCACCTGCAGCGCTATGGATTTCTCGGCATCGCGCCCGGGCAGCCCGCCCCGGACTGGTTCTGCGAATCGGCGGATCTCGCGGAGCTGGCCGCCAAGACCGGCATCGACGCCGACGGCCTGGCCCGCACCATCGCCGACTGGAACCGGCAGGTGGCCGCCGGCGCCGACGCTGAGTTCGGGCGCGGCTCCAGCGCGTACGACGGCTACTGGGGCGACGACAGCGCCACCACGCTCGCCGGGAAGACCCTCGGCCCGATCGACGCCGCTCCCTATTACGCGGTGCCGGTGTCCATCGGGGCGATGGGCACCAAGGGCGGGCCGCGCACCGATCCCGACGGGCGGGTCCTGCACGTCAACGGGGAGCCGATACCGGGCCTGTTCGCCGCCGGCAATGCCATGGCCGGCGCGACCGGGCGGGCCTACGGCGGCGCCGGGGGAACCATCGGTCCCGCAATGGTGTTCGGTTACCGTGCCGGCCACGCCGCCGCCACCGGAAAGACGGTCGATCTGAAGTAGGCGGTCGCGCCCCTTCGACGCTTTCGATGCAGAGGAGCGCGTCGAGGCGCACGGTTGGCACTATGGGGTGTATGGCGGTGCTCCTGTGGGACCAGCACACCTGTCTGCCGCTGCAGCCGGACGCCGAAGTCGACCCCTTGGCGCGCTACCGGCGCGGCGGTGGGGCATTTGTGTCGGTGAACGCCGGGTATTCGCCGCACACCTTCGACGACGCGATCGCGCTCCTGCGGCACTACCGCGCCGCGGTGGTCGTCCATCCGGACATGGACTTGGCGGACGACATCGACGGCGTCGATGCGATCACCGGCGCCGGCCGGATCGCGGTGGCGTTCGACCTGGAAGACTCCGGCCCGCTCGACGATGATCTCGACAATCTGGCCACGTTCGCCGGTCTCGGCGTGCGTACGCTGCTGCCCACCTACAACCATGCCAACCGCGCCGGAAGCGGCTGCCTGGATTCGGTCGACGGCGGCCTCACCGGCTGGGGGCGCGACATCGTTGCCGAGATGAACCGCGTGGGCATCGTTCCCGACGGATCACACTGCAGCGCGCGCACCGGTCTCGACATGTGCGAGGTATCGTGCGGCCCAGTCATTTACAGCCATTCCTGCATGCGCGCGGTGTGGGATCATCCACGCAACATCACCGACGATCAGGCTCGCGCCTGCGCCGCCACCGGCGGCGTCATCGGAATCACCGGTGTCGGCATCTTTCTGGGGCCCAACACCCCCACCCTGGACACGATGGCACGGCATCTGGAATACGCGGTCGAACTCGTGGGCATCGACCATGTCGGCGTCAGCACCGACTTCTCGTTCGACTTCGCCGATTTCCTCGACGAGCTCGCGCGCAACCCGCACCTGTTCGATGAGAGCTACACCCGCTGGGGCCCGATCCAGTGGATGCCGCCCGAAACGTTCCTGGGGCTCGACGACCACCTACGCCGGCGGGGCTGGAGCGCCCCCGACGTCGACGCCGTCCTGGGCGGGAACTTCCATCGGGTCGCGCAACAGGCCTGGTGCGCGTGATCATTCGCCCGTTGAAGTCGCCCGTGCCGCTTGCGCTATGGCGTCCGCCGAGCGGTCGACATCGTCGTCGGTAGTCGACCAGTTCACGATCGGCACCCGCAACACGACCTGGCCTTGCCAGGTCATGCCACCCAGCCAGCAGGTCCCCTCGCGCTGGATGGCGGCAAGCGCGGCCCGGTTGGCGTCATCTCCGCCCGGAAGGCGCACCAGCACCTGGTTGAGTACGACGTCATTGACGACCGTGGCCCCGGGGATGGCGGCCAACCGCTCGGCCATGCGCCGGGCCTGCGCGCAGTTGCGTTCGATCAGGTCGGCGATACCGGCGCGACCAAGCGATCGGATCGCGGCGTAGACCGGCACGGCGCGGGCACGGCGTGAACTTTCGGGCACGTAGTCGGTGCTGTCGCGCTGGCCGGCATCGAGCACGTAGTACGGGCCCGCCAACCTCATGGCGGCGACGTGTGCCTCCGGGTCGGCGACGATTGCCATTCCCGCGTCATAGGGGACGTTGAGCCATTTGTGGGCATCGACGGCCCAGGAATCAGCGCGCTCGACGCCGTGGGTCAGGTGCCGGGTCGCCGGTGCGGCGGCGGCCCACAGGCCGAACGCACCGTCGATGTGCAACCACGCGTTATGAGTTGCGCAGGCGTCGGCGATGGGCCCGAAAGCATCGAAGGTGCCGGTGGCCGCGTTTCCGGCCTGGGCACAAACGATCGTGGGGACCTTCGCCTGCGCGAGTGCGTCGCGCAGGGCCTCGGGCCTCATCCGGCCCTGGTCGTCGGCGGCGATCCGCAGGGCCGTATTGGCGCCGAGTCCGAGCAGTCGCAAGGCGGTGCCGATGGTGTCGTGCGCGTACTCACCGCAAAGGATGCGTATCGGCGGCGCACCGACCAGCCCGTCGTTTTCGACGTCCCAGCCGATGCGGGCCAGCACCGCGTGCCGTGCCGCGGCAAGGCACGTGGTGTTGGCGGCCTGGCCGCCGGTGACAAAGCCGACGGTCGCCGTCGCCGGCAAGCCGAGCAGTTCGAGTATCCACGCGGCGGTGACTTCTTCGATGGCGGCGGCCGCCGGCGACAGCGAATGGACGGCGGCGCACTGATCCCATGCCGAGACCAACCAGTCCGCCGCCAACGCCGCGGGTAAGGCGCCGCCGGTGACGAAGCCGAAGTAACGCGGCCCGGCGCTGGCGACCAGGCCGTCCTCGGCGCCGATCGCCAACGCCTCGACGACGGCGACGGGCTCCTCGCCCTCCACGGGCACGGGTCCTCCGAGCGCCTCGCGAAGACTGGAGGCATCGGCGCGGGCCGCGACCGGGCGTTCATCCAGGTTATTGAGGAACGCGTGCGCGTGCTGCGCGGCGGTGTTAAGCCCAGCGGTGCGATCGGGCATGTTCAAGAGACTAGACCGCGTGCCCGAATTAGGTTGTCGCAGTTGATGCTGCGCTCACGCAGGAGAAGTGCGAGCAGAGCCCGCGATGGGCGCAAAGTCAAGGCGAGAGGGATCAGAACGCGCTGGTGATGGTCGCCATGTCGAAGTAGTCGCGCCACGCGACGATCCGGTCGTCCTGCACCTCGAAGACGCCCATCACCGGCAGCGGGATTGTCCCGCCGTCCTTGCGGCGCATCACGTCGGTGCGTTCGTTCATCACCAGTGCGCCGTCGCTGACCTGCCGGTGCACGTTGAAGTCGATCCCGTCGAATGCCGCGACGAACCCGGCGATGAAATCCCGTATCGCGTCGCGGCCCCGCACCGGGTCCATCGGGATGTTGTGGTAGACGGCATCTTCGGTGAAGTAACCCGCGATCTCGTCGGGATCGGGTGCGGCCCACTTTTTGCAGAATTCGGTCACCAGTTCGTCGGCAGAACGCGTCATGCGTTCATGCAACACATTGACGTCGAGCAAAGCAAGAGGCGTCGCGACGGCCCGGTCCCTACTCCGACGTTGGAGAGATCAGCTTTTCGGCCGCGGCATACGGATCGTCGTGCCCGTCGACCACCGCCTCGGCGAGCTTGTCCAGATCCGGCTTGGTCCGCAACCGGGTCTGCGCCAGCGACAGGATCTGCGCCCGCGCCCGCGCCAGCCGGCGCTCCCGGCTGTCGGTTCGGTGGTGATCGTCGATGGCGGCCATCAGATCCGCCAAGCCCTCGCCGCGCGCGGCAATGAGACTGACGATCGGGGCCTTGGTTTCGGCGCGCAGGTCACGCACCGTCTGTTCGGCACCCTCTCGGTCGGCCTTGTTGACCGCCACGATGTCGGCGACCTCCAGGACGCCGGCCTTGGCGGCCTGCACCGCGTCGCCGGCCCCCGGGTTGAGCACGACGACGGTCGGGTCCGCGACGGCGGCGATCTCGATCTCCGACTGCCCCACCCCGACGGTCTCCAACAGGATCACGCCGTAGCCGATCGCGCCCAGCAGCCGGATGGCCGCCGGCACCGCGGCGGCCAGCCCCCCGATGTGGCCGCGGGCCGCCACCGAACGGATGAGCACCTCGGAGTCGTTGATGTGCGCGGTCATTCGGATCCGATCGCCCAGCAGCGCGCCGCCACTGAACGGCGACGAGGGATCCACCGCCAGCACGGCCACCCGGCACCCGCGCTCCCGGTAGGCACCGACCAGGGCACCCACCGTCGTCGACTTACCCGCGCCCGGCGGCCCGGTGATGCCGATTACCCGGACATCGAGCGCAGACCCGATGCTCGACAGCACCTCGTCGCGGCTGTCGCCCTCGACCAGGCTGAGTAGCCGACCCGCCGCGCGCGGAGATCCGTTGCGCGCTCGCGCAATCAGGTCGGCGATCGTCATTTGCGCATTATGGCGCAGCGACCTCGATGACCGTCGCCGAACCCATTCCACCGCCGGCGCACATGGCCGCAACGGCGATTCCGCCGCCGCGGCGGCGCAATTCGTGCACCAGGGTGACCAGCATCCGGGCTCCGGTCGCCGCCACCGGGTGCCCCAGCCCGCAGCCGCTGCCGCTGACGTTGACCTTGTCGGGGTCGAGGTCGAGCAGCTTGATGGTGGCCACGCACATCGCGGCGAAGGCCTCGTTGATTTCGAACAGGTCCACGTCCGAGGTCGAAAGCCCGGCGCGGGCAAGCGCTTTCGGTATGGCCTCCACCGGCGCCAGACCGGTGATCGCGGGGTCGACGCCGACCGACGCCCAGGACCGCACGGTGGCCAGCGCGGGCAGCCCGAGCGCGTCGCTGGCGATGGTCAGCACGGCCGCGCCGTCGTTGGCGCCGCACGCGTTGCCGGCGGTGATGGAGAAGCCCTCGATTTCCGGGTGCAGCGGCTTCAGGCCCGCCAGCTTCTCCAGGGTGGTGTCGCGGCGCGGATGCTCGTCGACCGAGAACAGCCCGTGCGGCGTCTCGATCGGCACGATCTCCTCCTTGAAGCGGCCCTCGTCGATCGCGGCGATCGCGTTGCGGTGCGACCGCAGCGCCCACGCGTCCATCTCCTCGCGGCTCACGCCCGCCTTGACCGCGGCGTTCCAGCCCACCGTGATCGACATGTCCATGTTCGGCGCGTCGGGGCGGTCCGGGTGGGTCGGCGGGAACCAGTCAACCCATTCGCCGTCGGCCTGCATGCGCGATCGCGGCGACGTGGACGCGGAGTTCACACCGCCGGCGATGACGAGCTGATCCATTCCCGCCCGCACGCTCGCGGCCGCGCTCTGCACCGCCGCCTGACCCGCCGCGCAGTGCCGATTGTTGGCCAGGCCCGGGACCTGGGGCAGCCCCGCCGTGATGGCCGCATGGCGCGCGACCACCCCGCCGCCGTAGAGCCCCTCACCCAGGATCACGTCGTCGACCTGCGCCGGGTCCAGGTCCTTCGCCGCCTCGGCGACCACGTGGTGCGCGAGGTCGAAAGCGCTGGTGTCGCGCAGCGTGCCCTTGCGGGCGGTGCCGATGGGGGTGCGCAGGGCGGACACGATGACGGCTTCAGGCACGGGTCTTCTCCAGTTCGTCGAACACTTCGCTATACGAGAATCCTATTCTCTCATTCCGAGAGTATGAGTTGCAACAAGTGCATCGCTGAGCCAGGCTCGCGAGCAGACGCAGAATCGCGCCCCGGCGCGCCGGTTCGTGCGATTCTGCGTCTGCTCGCCAATCAATCAGGAGGCACCGCCGCAATGACTCACGGAATGATCGCGGTCCCGGGCGGCAGGGTGTGGTTCAAGCGGGTCGGCGACCGGGGCGGCCTCCCCCTGCTCGTGGTCCACGGGGGTCCGGGTCTGCCGCACAACTACCTGAGCTCGCTGGAGCGGTTGGCGAACGAGCGCGAGGTCATCTTCTGGGACCAGCTCGGATGTGGAAATTCCGAATGTCCGTCGGACACCGCGCTGTGGACGATGGAGCGCTCGGTGGCCGAGATGGCCGCCGTGGTGAAGGAATTGGGCCTCAACCGCTTTCACATCTTCGGCAATTCGTGGGGCGGGATGCTCGCGCAGCAGTACATCCTGGACGCGCCCTCCTCGGCCGCCAGCCTCACCATCTCGAACAGCATCGCCTCGATACCCGAATTCGCGAACATGGTGGGGCGGTTGAAGTCCGAGCTGGACCCGGCGACGCAATCCGCCATCGACCGGCACGAGGCGGCCGGCACCACGTACTCGGCCGAATACCAGGCCGCCGTCCGCACCTGGAACGAGACGTACCTGTGCCGCGTCCTGCCCTGGCCCGAGGAACTCGCGGACGCCTTCCGCGGCATGGGTGCGGAGATCTTCGAAACGATGTTCGGCCCCAGCGACTTTCACATCGTCGGGACCATCCGCGACTGGGACGTACTCGACCGGCTGGTGGAGATCTCACTGCCCACGCTGGTCCTTGCGGGCCGCTACGACGAGTGTGTGCCCGAGCACGCGTGGGACATCCACCGGCGCATACCGGGCTCGCGGTTCGAGCTGTTCGAGTCGAGCGCTCACATGCCATTCATTGAGGAGCCGCAGCGTTTCGATCGAGTGATGCGAGAGTTCCTGCGGGCCAACGATCTTTGACGGACCTCAGCGGTCAGTTCTTGCCCTCGTTCAGCTTGGTGACGATCGTCCGGAAGTCCTCGGTCGTGAACGACTGGTGCTCGGCGGACAGCGCATAGTCCAGGCTGGCCAGCACCGCGCGCTCCAGGTGGATGTTGAGCACCCGCTTGGTGCTCTCGACGGCCTGCTGGGGCAGCTCCAGAATCTTTTTGGCGCAGGCGATTGCCTCGGCGACCGGGTCGGCCACCACGTGGTTGGCCAGCCCGAGTTCGACGGCGCGCTCGGCCTTGATCCGGGTGCCCGTCAGCGCGTACTCCTTGGCCAGCAACAGGCTGATGTGCAGCGGCCAGGTCAGCGGTCCGCCGTCGGCGGCCACCAACCCGACCTGCACGTGCGGATCGGCGAGGAAGGCGTCCTTGGCGATGTAGACGATGTCGCTGAGTGCGACCAGGCTGCAGCCGAGCCCGACGGCCGGCCCATTGACGGCCGCCACCACCGGGATTCGGCACCGCGCCATGCCCAGCACGATCTCGCGCCCGTCCCGGATGGTCTTGGCGCGCAGGTCGGCGTCTTCGGACAGCTCCTTGAGGTAGGCGAAATCGCCGCCGGCCGAAAAGGCCTTGCCGGCCCCGGTGACCACCGCGGCGCGGGCCGTGGCGTCGTCGGTCAACCGCTGCCACAACCGCGCGAGCCCGACGTGCAGGTTGTCGTTGACCGCGTTGAGGTCGTCCGGCCGGTTCAGCGTGATGATCCGCAGCGGACCGTCGGCGCGGACGTCGATTTCGGCTGGCATGTCGTACATTCAGACTCCTTCGATGGTCGTGACCCGTTTCACCCGGGCTTCGCCCGCGTTCGCGATCACTCCTCCTTATTGGTCGTGACCCGCTTCACCCGGGCTTCGCCCGCGTTCGCGATCACTCCTAAAACCCCAAGATGCGTGAAGCGACGATGTTCTTCTGTATCTGCGAGGTCCCGCCCATCACGCTCTGCGCGCGGCTGTACAGATAGGCGCTGAGCAGGTCCGGATCGCGGGTCCCGGTGACCGCGAGGGCGGCGTGCCCGACCGACTGCTCGACCCAGGTCATCAGCAGCTTGTCGAGCGATCCTTCCGGGCCGTGGGAGACGCCGTCGAGCTGCTCGGACAGGCGACGCCGGACGTGATGCGTCAGCATTTCCGACTGGACCGCCGCCCACGCGAGCTCTTCGGGGATCTCACCTTCGCTGCGCTGGTAGAGATTTCGGACCAGCTTGCCGTACCTGGCGGCGTAGCCCAGCGTCGACGGTTCGCGCTCGTGCCCGACGACGGTCATGGCGACGGCCCAGCCTTCGCCCGGGGCGCCGACCATTCGGTCCGCCGGCACCGTCGCGCCGTCGAAGAACACCTGGCCGAATTCGTTGGTGACCCCGTTCATCATTCGCAACGGGCGCTGTTGCACGCCGGGCTGTTTCATGTCGAGCACGAACGCCGACAGACCGCGGTGGCGTTTCGCCTCGGGATCTGTGCGGGCCAGCAGCAGGCACCGGTCGGCGACATCGGAGTAGCTCGTCCAGATCTTGTGCCCGTGCACGACGTAGTTGTCGCCCTCGCGGGTGGCGGTGGTGGTCAGCGACGCCAGGTCCGAGCCGGCGCCGGGTTCGCTGAAGCCCTGACACCATCGCTCGCTGCCGCTGATGATGCCCGGCAGAAAACGCTTGCGCAGTTCGTCGCTGCCGTGCCGCCCGATGCCGAAGACCAGGTAGCCCACACTGGGACGTGGCGGGGCGCCGGCGCGGACCAGTTCCTCGTCCACGATGACGTCGTACACGGGCGGCAGGTCTTGCCCGCCGTAGTCGCGGGGCCAGGACAGTCCGAAGAAACCGTTGTCGTACAGGGCACGGTGCCAGTCGGCCATGCGCAGCCAGTATTCGTCTCCCGAGCCGGAATATTCCTTGGCGTGCACCGAAAGCCACGAGCGCAGCCGCTCCCGGAAGGCGGCCTCGTCGGGTGAGTCACGAAAGTCCAAAGTCGATCTCCTTCAGCGTCACGGGCCACAGCTCGGTCGACGTCAGCGCGCGGCGCAGGTAGACGTGAGCCAGGCACTCCCAGGTATTGCCGATGCCGCCGTGCACCTGGACGGCGGTCTCGCAGACGGTGCGCGCGGCGCGCGCGCAGTAGACCTTGGCGACCTGTGCGGCCCGGATGGCCTCGCCCGGTTCCAGCTCGTCGACCGCCCACGCGGCGTGCCGCGACACGCTCACCGAACCTTCAATCAGCGCAAGGCTTTCGGCCAGCAGGTGCGCGACGGCCTGATAGGACCCGATCGCATTGCCGTACTGTTCGCGGATTTTGGCGTAGTCGCAGGCGAGGGCGTGGGCGCCGCGGGCGACGCCGACCAGGTCCGCCGACGTGGCGACCAGAGCGAGCGCCAGCCACCGGGCGGCGACGCCGGCAGACACCTCACCGAGAGTCGTTGCGGTTCCCGTGATGTCGGCCTCGGCGCGGGTCAGGTCGGCTCCGGCGCGCACGGCGTCGACGTCGGCCGCCAGGACCGTGGCACCCGAGAGCGACAGGGCGCGCCGGGCGCACCGGGCGTCGATGACGCGGTCGTCCACCGCCACCGTCGCGCCGGCGCCCTCGGCACCGACATGGCGGGCCAGGTCGTCGGCCAACACCGGTCCCAGGAACGGCGCGTCGACGAGCCGGCGCCCGAATTCCTCTGCGACGATGGCGACTTCGACGCCCGAGGCGCCGTCGGAGCGCAGCGACCGCCACCCCGTCGCCTCGATCTGCCGGTCAAGACGCGCGATCCGGCCGTCGTCGTCGAGCTCCTGAACCGCCCCCGGCCCGAGGTCGTCGGACAGCTTGGCAGCGGCGTCGCGAAGTTGCTGCTGTTCAGGCGTCAGACGTACATCCATAGGTCTCCTTCAAAACTCGGCGCAGCACCTTGCCCGAGGGCAGGCGCGGTATGTCGTCCACGAATACGACGCGGCTCAGGTGTTTGTAGGACGCTAGCTTCTCGTCCACCAGCGCGGTAAGGTCGCCCGCGCTGACGGGGGCCGTCACCGCGACGGCGGCGAGGATCGCCTCGCCGTTGATCCCGTCGGGCACGCCGAACACCGCGCAGTCTTTGACGGCGGGATGACCGTGCAGCACGGTTTCGATTTCGGCCGGCGCGACCTGGAAGCCGCGCACTTTGATCATCTCTTTGAGACGGTCGGTGATCCGCAGCCAGCCGTCGTTGTCCAGCCAGCCGACGTCGCCCGTGCGATACCAGCCGTCGCTGATGGCCTCGGCGGTCGCGTCGTCCGGGAGGTAGCCGGCCATGAGCGACGTCGATCGGGCCTGGATTTCGCCGACCTCGCCCGGGCCGACCGGCCGGCCGCTCTCCAGCGAGACGACCCGCACGTCCACGCCGGGCACCGCGCGCCCGACCGAGTCGAGCCGGGCCCCCTGCAGCGGATTACATGCGATGACGGGCAATTCCGTGGTGCCGTAGGCGGGAATCCAGCCGACGCCGGTCCGCCGGGTCACCGTCTCGGCGACATGTGGGCTGACCGGTGTCGCCCCCCACATGATGAAGCGCAGCGACGAGAGGTCGTAGGACTCGAGCCCGGGGTGCGACGCAATGGCCAGCGCGATGGGCGCAACCGCCATTTCGACTGTGACGCGGTCGCTTTCGATGTGCTGCAGCATCCGGTCGATGTCGAAGCGCGAGTGCAGGCGCATCCACGCGCCGGTCCGCAGCGCCGTGAGGATGTTCAGGAGGCCGAGGATGTGCGACGGCGGCGTGGCGACCTGAATCCGGTCGCGGCGCGTCAGCTCGAGCGCGGTACGCCAGTGCCCCACGGCCTCGTCCAGCGCCGCATGGGTGTGCCGGACGGCCTTGGGCAGACCGGTGGTGCCCGAGCTGAACACCAGTACGGCGTCGGCCCGCGGCGGCAGGGGGCGCGATACCGAGGTTCCAGGCGTAATGGGTTCGTCCAGGTGCAGCATGGGCATCAGGCCGGCCAGCACCGGATGGTCCCCCACCGCGTGTGCGGGATCGGCGAGACCAAGCGCGTGATCGACCTCGTCGCGCTTCCACGCCGGGCTGATCAGGACGGCGGTGGCGCCCAGCCGCCAGATCGCCAGTAGGACGGCCACGAACTCCGGCCGGTTGGACGCCATGACCGCGACCCGCTGACCCGCGCTGACGCCTCGTTTTGCCAGGGTCGCGGCCATCCCGTCGGCCAGCGCGTCGAGGTCGGGCAGGCTGAATCGCCGCTCCTCGAACACGAGCGCCGCCGGCTCGGTCACGTCCCGTTCCTTCCAAGCGCCTTGAGAAGTCCCTATCGCTTTGTGAGAATAGTATTCTCTATACTGAAGAATGCAAGTACGGGAAGGGGGCGGTCAAGTGACGGTCACCGAGACCACCGAGGAGACTCCACGGGTGACAGATCCCGCATCGAACGGTGCCGAGGTCGGCACGGTGACGATCCACCTGGACCGCAAGAAGGCGTCGGTGCCGCAGGTCCCCGGCGAGACCCTGTTGGAGAGCGCGCGACGGGCGGGCCTGGAGCCGCCGTTCAACTGCGAGGCCGGCAACTGTGGCACCTGCATGGCCAAACTCGTCGAGGGTCACGCGACCATGCGGGTCAACGACGCCCTGGATCCCGACGAGGTGGAAGAGGGCTACATTCTGACGTGCCAGGGCGTACCCGACACCCCTTCGGTCACGGTGCGCTACGAGTAGCCGACGAGAGGCGCGCTGATGGCCAAGGGCATCATCCTGGTGGAAAGTCGCCCCAGTTCGCCCGAGCGCGAGCAGGAATACAACACGTGGTACGACGAGGTCCACCTGGGTGAGCTCGTGGCGCTCGACGGGTTCGTCTCGGCGCGGCGGTTGCGCCCGGTCGACGGGAAGGGACCGTATGTCGCGATCTACGAGATCGAGGGCGACGACCTGCAGGCCGTCCTGGACAACATGATCGCCAACGCCGGCCAGCTGCACATGTCCGATGCGCTGCAGTTGGATCCGGCACCCGTACCACGACTGCTCGAGACCACCACCGAGTGCGGGAGCTGACCCATGAATGTCGACGACCTGATCCTGGTGAGCATCGACGACCACGTCGTCGAGCCGCCGGACATGTTCCTGCGCCACGTGCCCGCCAGGTACAAGGACGAGGCCCCGATCGTCGTGACCGACGACAAGGGCGTCGACCAGTGGATGTACCAGGGCCGCCCGCAAGGCGTCAGCGGACTGAACGCCGTGGTGTCGTGGCCGGCCGAGGAATGGGGCCGTGACCCAGCGGGTTTCGCCGAGATGCGCCCCGGTGTCTATGACGTCCATGAGCGCGTCCGGGACATGAACCGCAACGGCATTCTGGCGTCGATGTGCTTTCCGACGTTCACCGGCTTCTCCGCGCGCCACCTCAACATGCACCGCGAGGAGGCGACGCTGGTGATGGTGTCGGCCTACAACGACTGGCACATCGACGAGTGGGCCGGCTCGTATCCGGGCCGATTCATCCCCATCGCCATCCTGCCGACGTGGAATCCGGAGGCCATGTGCGCCGAGATCCGCCGGGTCGCGGCCAAGGGCTGCCGCGCGGTGACGATGCCGGAATTGCCGCACCTGGAAGGGCTTCCGAGCTACCACGACGACGGCTATTGGGGTCCGGTGTTTCGCACGTTGTGCGAGCAGAACGTGGTGATGTGTCTGCACATCGGCACCGGGTTCGGGGCGATCAGCATGGCGCCCGACGCGCCGATCGACAACCTGATCATCCTCGCCACCCAGGTTTCGGCGATGTGCGCCCAGGACCTGTTGTGGGGCCCCGCGATGCGTAACTATCCCGATCTGAAGTTCGCGTTCTCCGAGGGCGGAATCGGTTGGATTCCTTTCTATCTGGATCGCAGCGACCGCCACTACACCAACCAGAAGTGGTTGCGACGCGACTTCGGCGACAAGCTGCCCAGCGACGTGTTCCGGGAACACTCGCTGGCGTGCTACGTCACCGACAAGACCTCGCTGAAGCTGCGTCACGAGATCGGCATCGACATCATCGCCTGGGAGTGCGACTACCCGCACTCGGACTGCTTCTGGCCCGACGCGCCCGAGCAGGTGCTGGCCGAGCTCACCGCCGCGGGGGCCGACGACACCGACATCAACAAGATCACCTGGCAGAACTCCTGCCGGTTCTTCGGCTGGGACCCGTTCGCCCACACGCCGCGCGACCAAGCGACCGTTAAAGCGCTGCGCGCCACGGCAAGCGACGTGGACGTGTCGATTCGTCCGCGCGCCGAGTGGGCGCGGCGCTATCAGGAAAAGCAGCTGGCCAAGCTGACGTAGCGCCCGGTCAGCCACCGACGGCTTTGACGAACCGCTGCGACCGTGGCCATGGTGAGGTCACGGCTTTCATTGTGAATCCTTGGCTTCGAGAGTGTGCTGGGGGCGGCGTTCTGCCGATTTTTCCGCCCAGCATTCACAGCCAAAGCCAGGGATTCACACTCACAAGCGAACGCTCGCTGTGGCCGCGCGTCAGCCGCTCAACCCTCGGGCAGCTCCGGTGGCGGGCGGTATTCGGGCTCATAGCCGGACACGTGGATGGGAGTGCCGACGAGGCGGAATTCGCCCGCGGTCACCACCACGTCCGGGGTCGCCTTCAGCGCCTCGGGCAGCGTGCGGACGGCGGCGGCCGGCACCCCGAGTGGACGCAGTCGCCCTTCCCAGCCGGCGGCGGTGTCGGTCGCCAGCATCGCGGTGACAACGGCCAGCACTTCGTCGCGTCGGGCGACTCGCTCGGCCATCGTCTCGAATCCGCCGATGCCCGCTTCCGCGGCAAACGATTTCCAGAATCCGTCATGCGTGATGAACAGCGCCAGATACCCGTCGGACGTCGGGAAAAGCTGCGCCGGAACGTAATACGAGTGCGCCCCGTACGGCCGGCGCTGCGGCTCGACGCCGTTGTTGAGGTACGCCGACGCGTGATAGTTGAGCTGCGAGAGCATGACGTCGCGCAACGAGACGTCCACCTGCCCGCCGGTGCCGGAGATGATCTTGGCCAAAAGCCCCAGCGCCGCGCACATTCCGGTGGAGTTGTCCGCCGACGAGTAGCCGGGCAGCGTCGGCGGGCCGTCCGGGTCGCCGGTCAGCGCAGCGGTGCCGACGCCGGCCTGGACTACGTAGTCGAAAGCCGGATCGTCGCCGCCGTACAGGCCGAAGCCGGTGATCGCCACGCAGACGATCCGCTCGTTGTGGCACCGCAGCTGCTCGTAGGTGAGCCCCAGCCGACGGATCGCCGACGGTTTGAGGTTCACCAGCAGCGCATGCGAATCCGCGACGAGCTCGCCCAACCGCCCTTGTCCGGCTTCGGAACTCAGGTCCAGGAAGATGCTGGACTTGTTGCGGTTGAGGCTCGCGAAGTAGCTTGCCCCGACCCCCCGAGAAATCTCGCCGCCGCGCGGCTCGATCTTGGTGACCTCGGCGCCGAGGTCGGCGAGCAGCATCGTGGCGTACGGCCCGGCGAGCATGGTGCCGACCTCGAGGATCCGGATTCCCGCCAACGGCCCGACGGCCGTCACCGCAATTCCTTTGCCAGCTCGGCGATCATCTCGCGGGTGCGGCGCTTGGAGGCGACGAGTTCGTCGCGGTTGTCGCCGATCGGCAGCAGCCGCACCGACAGATCGGTCACCCCGGCGTCGGCGAAGCGGCGCATCCGGGCGAGGATCTGCTCCTGGTCGCCGGCGGCACACAGGTCGCCGACGTCGCGGGCGTCGCCGCGTTCGAGCAGGCGCTGGTAGTTGGGCGACACCTCGGCCTCGCCCAGGATGCGGTTGGCCCGCTCCTTGGCCTCGTCGACTTGCGCGGGGGCACAAAGGCATACCGGGATGCCGGCGACGATCCGCGGCGCGGGGCGCCCGGCGTCGGCGGCGGCCTTGGTGATCTTCGGCGCGATGTGGTCACCGACCGCGCGCTCGTCGGCCATCCACAGCACGGTGCCGTCGGCGAGTTCACCGGCGAGCTGCAGCATCACCGGCCCGAGCGCGGCGACCAGGACCGGCATCGGCGCATCGGCCCCGATCGCCAGCGGGTTGTGCACGGTGAATGAATCGTTCTCGACGTCAACGGATCCGGGCCCGGCGATCGCGGCGTTGAGGACCTGCAGATAGTCGCGGGTGTAGGCGGCGGGCTTGTCATAGGGCAGACCCAGCATGTCCCGGATGATCCAGTGGTGCGACGGTCCGACGCCCAGCGCCAGCCGCCCGCCGGCCACCGCGTGCGTGGAGAGCGCCTGGCGGGCGAGGGCGATCGGATGCTGGGCCTGCAACGGCACCACCGCGGTGCCCAGCTCGATGCGCGAGCTGTGCGCGGCCATCAGCGACACCATGGTCAGGCAGTCGAAGTCGTTGGGCACCTGGGGCATCCACGCGGTGTCCAGGCCCGCGGATTCGGCCCATTCGATATCGGAGGCCAGCTTGCTCACCTTGCGGGCCATGTCGCCCCGCTCGGCGCCGATCATTACTCCGACGCGCAAGGTTCCTCCTGGGCTGGTTCGTTCTCGGATGATTCCGCCGTTCCGGTGATGGCGCGGATCTCGCGCACGAGCGTGTCGAGCGGCGTCCCGGTGGGAAACACCGCGGCGGCACCCGCGGAGATCAGCTTGGGCACGTCGGCGTGCGGGATCGTGCCGCCGACGACGACGGCGATGTCGGCGGCGTCGGCGGCGCGCAGCGCCTCGATGGTGCGCGCGGTGAGCGTCACGTGCGCCCCGGACAGGATGCTCAGGCCGACGACGGCCACGTCTTCCTGGACGGCGATCGATGCGATGTCCTCGATGCGCTGCCGGATGCCGGTGTAGATCACCTCGAAGCCGGCGTCGCGCAGGCTCCGGGCCACGATCTTGGCGCCGCGGTCGTGCCCGTCGAGCCCGGGCTTGGCGACCAGAATCCGAACGGCCATCTAGAACACCACCGGTTGCTGGAATTCGCCCCACACCCCTTTGAGCGCGGAGACCATTTCCCCGATCGTGCAGTAGGCGTTGGCGCAGTCGATCAGCTTGTGCATCAGGTTGTCGGTTCCTTCGGCGGCGCGGGACAGCTCGGCGAGTGCGGATTTGACTGCGGCCGAATCCCTTTCGGACTTGACCTTGGACAGACGCTTGAGCTGCAGATCGCGCCCCTCGGCGTCGAGCTCGTAGGTGACGACGTCGGGCTCGGGCTCTTCGGAGACGAATCGGTTGACCCCGACGACGGGGCGGGTGCCCGCTTCGACGTCCTTGTGCATGCGGAAGGCCTCGTCGGCGATCAGGCCCTGCAGATACCCGTCCTCGATGGCTTGGACCATGCCGCCGTGCCGCTCGAGGTCGGACATGATCTCGACGATGCGCGCCTCGGTGGCGTCGGTCAGCGCCTCCACGAAGTAGGAGCCGCCCAGCGGGTCGGCGACGCTGGCCACGCCGGTTTCGTGCGCCAAGATCTGCTGAGTGCGCAGCGCCAGCGTCGTGGTTTCCTCGGTGGGCAGGGCGAACGGCTCGTCCCAGGCCGCGGTGAACATCGACTGGACCCCGCCCAATACGGCGGCCATGGCCTCGTACGCCACCCGGACGATGTTGTTGTGGGCCTGCGGCCCGTACAGTGACGCGCCGCCGCACACGCAGCCGAAGCGGAACATTGCGGCCTTGGCCGTCTTCGCCCCGTAGCGTTCCTGCACGATCGTCGCCCAACGGCGCCGCCCCGCACGGTATTTCGCGACTTCCTCGAAGAAGTCGCCGTGGGTGTAGAAGAAGAACGAGATCTGCGGAGCGAACTGGTCGATCGTCATCCGGCCGCGTTCGACCACGGTGTCGCAATAGGTGACGCCGTCGGCCAGGGTGAACGCCATCTCTTGCACCGCGTTGGCCCCGGCGTCGCGGAAGTGCGCGCCGGCCACCGAGATCGCGTTGAACCTGGGGACCTCGGCCGCGCAGAACTCGATGGTGTCGGCGATCAGCCGCAGCGACGGCTCGGGCGGCCAGATCCAAGTCCCGCGCGACGCGTATTCCTTGAGGATGTCGTTCTGGATGGTTCCGGTGAGCTTGGCCCGCGGAATCCCCTTCTTCTCGGCGGCGGCGACGTAGAACGCCAGCAGGATCGCCGCCGTTCCGTTGATCGTCATGCTGGTGCTGAGCTTGTCCAGCGGGATCCCGTCGAACAGGATCTCGAAGTCGGCGAGGGTGTCCACCGCGACGCCGACCCGGCCGACCTCCTCCCCGAAGTCGGGATCGTCGGAGTCGTATCCGCACTGGGTGGGCAGGTCCAGCGCCACCGACAGCCCCGTCCCGCCCTGTTCGAGCAGGTACCGGTACCGGCGGTTGGATTCCTCGGCGGTGCCGAAGCCGGAGTACTGCCGGAAGGTCCACAACTTGCCCCGGTAGCCGGACGCGAAGTTGCCCCGGGTGAAGGGATATTCCCCCGGCGGCGGCGGTTCGGCGGCTATATCCCCTGGTCCGTACACGGGCTGCAGCGGGATACCCGACGGTGTCTGAGCAGCGTTGTCCATCGACTGATAACGTACTTGCAAAAAAAGAGAATGCCAATACCGCACTCTGACCAGGCAAAAGGAGACCAATGCCCAACCGTATGCTCGCCGACCGCACCGTCGTCATCTCCGGCGGCAGCCGCGGCATCGGCCTCGCGATCGGCGTGGCGGCCGCCAGGCAGGGCGCCAACGTGGTGCTGCTGGCCAAGACCGACACCCCGCATCCCCGCCTGCCGGGGACCGTGCACACGGCGGCCGCCGACGTCGAAGCCGCCGGCGGCAAGGCCCTGGCGGTCGTCGGCGATGTGCGCAACGAAGAGGACGTGCAGCGCCTGGTCGAGGCCGCGGTGCAACGGTTCGGCGGCATCGACGTGTGCGTGAACAACGCCAGCGCGATCGCCACGCAGCCGACCGGCGAGCTGTCGGCCAAAAGGTTCGACCTGATGCAGGAGGTCAACATCCGCGGCACGTTCCTGCTGACGAAGGCGTGTCTGCCCTACCTGCGCGCGTCGGCCAACCCGCATGTACTCACCATCTCGCCGCCGGTCAACATGAATCCACGCTGGCTCGGCGCCCATCCCTCCTACACGCTGTCCAAGTACGGGATGACCTTGCTGTCGCTGGGCTGGGCGGCCGAATTCGCCGACGATGGCATCGCGGTGAATTGCCTCTGGCCGCAGACCTATATCGC
This sequence comes from Mycobacterium sp. NGS57, assembly GCF_059812405.1. NCBI lineage: Bacteria > Bacillati > Actinomycetota > Actinomycetes > Mycobacteriales > Mycobacteriaceae > Mycobacterium > Mycobacterium sp. NGS57. The sequence continues at coordinate 201,453 of NZ_JCALCP010000004.1, forward strand.
GACCGCCGCCGTCGCGAACATGGCCGACGGTGACCGCCTGGCCGCGTCGTCACGCAGCCCGGAAATCATGGCCGACGCCGCCGTCGAGATCATCACCCGGCCGTCGCGGGAGGCCACCGGCGCCTGCCATATCGACGCCGCGGTGCTGCAGTCCGCCGGCGTCGCGGACCTGTCCAAGTACGGCGGCGGCGACCAGCCGATCCCCGACCTGTTCCTGGACTGAGCGACCGCCGTGACCTATGCGCGGCAGAGGATTTCGCCGTGCGGGATCGACAGCCAGCCGTCCGGGGCCGCCGCCCAGGCACGCCAGGCGGCGGAGACCCCGTCGAGTTGCGCGACCGTGGCCAGACCCGGGTCCAGCAGGTCGCGGGCCAGGTCCGAATGAAGGATCCGGTCCGCCCACATGCCGCCCCACCATTCGCGGGTCGTGTCCGTCGCGTAGCACCAGACGCTGCCCGTCGGGGTGACATCGTCGAAGCCCGCCTGCAGCGCCCACGACAGCAGCCGCCGGCCGGCGTCGGGTTCGCCGCCGTTGGCGCGCGCCGCCTGCCGGTACAGGTCAAGCCACCGGTCCAGCGCGGGAATCCGCGGGAACCAGATGAAGCCGGCGTAGTCGGCGTCGCGCGCGGCGACGATCCCGCCCGGCCGGCACACCCGGCGCATCTCGCGCAGCGCGCGCACCGGATCGGCGACGTGCTGTAGCACCTGGTGGGCATGGACGACGTCGAACGCGTCATCGGGGAAGTCGAGCCGGTGCACGTCGGCGGTCGCGAACGTGACGTTGGTCAGGTTGCGCCGGTTGATTTCGGCGCGGGCCACGTCGAGGACGTCGCCGGATCGGTCGACCGCCACGACTGTGCCGGGCGCGACGCGGGCGGCGAGGTCGGCGGTGATGGTGCCGGGCCCGCAGCCGATGTCCAGCAGCGACAAACCTGGCTTCAGGTGGGGCAGCAGGTAGGCCGCGGAGTCGTGCACCGTGCGTCGCTGATGGCTGCGCAGCACCGACTCGTGATGGCCGTGCGTGTACTTGGCCGGGCGAGCGTCGTTCACGGTCGGTAAGCCTAGGTGAAAGGCCCTAGTCGACCGGGACGTCGAGGATCGGGCGGTCGACGGCCGCGCCCGGGCCGTCGAAATGCCACCACTCCCCCGAGTACGGGGCCAGCCCGCCGTACTTCATCGCATCCCGCAGCCGGGCGCGGTTCGCCTGCTCGTCGGCGGTCACCCCCTGGGTGGCGAATGCCGTTGCACGCGAGGTGAAGTCGTCGAAGTCGGTACCCATGTCGGCCAGGCACAGCCCGTTGACCTGCCGCTGGGACGGGCACGGCGGCTGCACGGTGGTGAATGTCACGTCGACCGAGCGCCCCGACTCGTGGCTGTGCGCGTAGGCGCCGGGGCGGGCCACCCACGCGGGGTTGGGGACGACGCTGAACATCTTGACCTGAACGTCGTGGGGCCGGTAGCAGTCCCAGAACACCAGCACGTGGCCCTGCGGGCGCAGCGCCGTCGCGGCGGCCGCCAGCCCCGGAGCCAGGTCCTGATGGACCAGGCAGCGGGCGTCGGAGGGATACAACTGCGTGTGGGTGAAGTTGTTGGTGGTCGCATACCGCAGGTCGACGATGGCGTCGGGGACCACGGTGCGGATGTCGACGAATCCGGCCGTGCGCGCCGCGTCGCTCACCGGCGGCACGTAGGGGTCGGCCCGCGCGACCGCGGCGCCGACGAACGCGACCACACCTACCGCGAGCGCGAGGACCGCGCGCATCCGACGCATCCGCTCATTGTGGCGGTTCGCCGGTGCAAACCACGTCGACGTCGCCGTCGACGTAGCGCTGCAAGTTGGGCGCCAGCGCCGCCACCACCTCGTCGTCGGGCATCGACGCGATCGGCTCGATCTTCCACACATAGCGCAACAACGCGAACCCGATCAGCTGGCTGGCGATCAGGCCGCTACGCCGCAACCGCTCGCCCTCGTCGCCGCCGAGGGTGGACTCGCCGATCAGGCCCCGCTCGACGATCAGCCGGAGCTTTTCGCGGGTCCTCGGCTCGTGCGCGGCGGTGAGCACCACCGCGCGCAGGACGGGGCCGACGTCCTGGTCGGCCCAGGCGTCCAGCACGTTGCGGATCAGTTGCCTGCCGAGATCGGCCTTCGGCGTGCCCCACGTCTTGGTGACCGAGTCGAGCCATTTCTGGGGTGGCGCGGTCGCCGCGTCGAGCAGACCATCCTTGGAGCCGAAGTAGTGGTAGATCAGCGCCGGGTCGACGTCCGCGGACCGGGCGACCGCCCGAATCGCCGTGCCGGACCAACCGTGTTCGGCGAATTCGTCGCGCGCCGCAGCCAGGATGCGCGCCGCCAGCACGCCCCGCTCGTCGCGCGGCCCCGGGGTGATGGTTCGTTTCGCCACGCCTCAGCATAGCGTGAAATTTCATCTTGCGTTGAGACTAGTTTCAACGTAACGTGAAACTATGGTGAGCACGCTGAATGGTCCGCAGACCACCGGACGGCAGTACCGCAACCTCAGCGAGCCGCGGCACGCGTCGCGGTGCGACATCAACACCGCGATCGCGGTCCGTGACGGCACAACGCTCTTGGCCGACGTCCATCGGCCCGACACCGACGGGCGATTCCCCGCGCTGCTCGCCGCCTCGCCCTACCCCCGCCAGATGCAGGATCTCGGCGCGCCGGCCGGGTTCATCGAGGCCGGAGTGACGGACTTCTGGGTGCCGCGCGGCTACGCCCACGTGATCGCCAATTTGCGCGGCACCTGCGGTTCGGAGGGCACCTTCACCTTCTTCGACGCTCAGGAACGCCGCGACGTCTACGACCTGGTCGAATGGGTCGCGGGCCAGCCCTGGTGCGATGGCAACGTCGGGATGATCGGCATCAGCTACTTCGCGATGACCCAGCTCGAGGCCGCCGTCGAGCGGCCGCCCCACCTCAAGGCGATCTTTCCGCTGGCCGTGACCGCGGACCTCTACGAAGGGGCGAGCCACCACGGCCTGCTGAGTTCGTCGTTCGTGACGCCGTTCCTCGCGATGATGGGCCTGACCTCCGCGCGCAGCGACAAGCTGTGGCGCAGCAAGCCGGTCGGCCTGGCCCGCCGCGTGCTGAAAAGCCCACGGGTGCACAAGAAATTCGAAACCGCCAACGGCGAGGCCGCGGTGACCATGCTGCGCCAGTTGCTCCGGCTGCCGCACAACCCGCACCCCTGGGACGAGTTGTGGGAGGAGGCCGCCGTCAAGCACCCCACCCGCGACGCATGGTGGGAGGAGCGAAACCTGCTGCCGTTGCTGAAGGAAATCGACATCCCGGTGTATCTGGGCTGCGACTGGCAGAACGTGCCGCTGCACCTTCCCTCGACGTTCGCGACGTGGAAAGGGCTGTCCGACAACGCATGTGTGCGGATGGGCATGCTGGGCGAGTTCGGCCTGACCTGGCCCTGGGAAAGCATGCACACCGAGGCACTGGCCTGGTACGACCACTGGCTGAAGGGCCGCGACACCGGAATCACCGACGGGCCACCGATCCGTTACTTCCTGCCCGGGGCCGACGAATGGCGCACCGCCGACTCGTGGCCACCGGCGCAAATCCCGCACCGCGAACTCGCGCTGCGCGCCGACGGCGCCCTCGGCGAGGACGAGGGCGAGCCGGGCGCGCGCGAATTCATGGTCCTGGGCTCGGGGCTGGGGCGGGCCAAGGCGAGCCCGATCGATCCGCCGTCGATGCTGACGTGGACCAGCGGGCCACTCGGCGAGGACCTCGACGTGGCCGGAGACGTCGAGTTGCGGTTGGTCGCCTCGGCGACCGCGATCGATACCGCATGGATGGCGACGTTGCAGGACGTCGCCCCCGACGGCGAAGCCACCGCCGTGACCGCCGGCTGGCTGCGCGCCAGCTTGCGCGAGGTCGACGAGGCGGCCAGCCGTCCCGGCGCGCCGGTGCTGCCCTGCCGCCGGCCGCAGGCGGTGCCGCCGGGCGAGGACGTCGAGTACCGAATCCCGTTGGTCCCCAACGCTCGACGGTTCAACGCCGGGCACCGCATTCGCCTGGTGCTCGCCAGCGACGATCAGGACCCGTCGGTCCCCGCGATCATGAACTTCCGCCATGCCGGCGTCGGGACCAGCAGCCTCAACACGGTGCGCTCGTCGTCGCGGCTGCTGCTCCCGGCGCTCGGGTATCGTCGCCCCGGATAGCCGATCGGCTAGCGACCCGGCGCTTTTCGGAGGAGATGGTCTGGCGATGCCGATGATCGACCTGACGTTCGTGCGTGGCTCGCTGGACGACGGGGCCCTGAACCGGCTGAGCGACGAGCTGGTGACCGTGCTGCTTCGCGCCGAACGCGCTCCGGACACGCCCTTCTTGCGGGACAACACGTGGGTGTACCTGCATCCGACGGAGGCCGACGAGCTCTCGGTCGGTGGTCGGGGGCCGGGCGCGCCTCGGTTTCGGGTCGACCTGACCGTGTTCGGCGGAGCGCTGGACCGGCAGCGCAAGGAGCAGCTCGTTGCCGACGTGCACGCGGCGGTCTGCGCCGCGGCGGGCATCGAGTCACAGGGTTCACGCGCGTTTCATGTCTGGACGCTTATCCACGAGATCCCCGAGGGCAATTGGGCCGGCGGCGGCCGGGTGATCTATTACCGGCAGGTGAAAGGCCTTGTGGCAGAGGACATGCCGGACGACGGTCCGGCCTGAGACGGATCACGCGCCCGCCACGCCCGATGACGCTCGTCGAAAATGTCGATTCTCGCGGCGGTCGGAGCCAAGGGCCGAACGCGCCGGCTCTTGCGTTTGAGGGTGCGATCGACGATTGCCGCAACAGTTTGACGCCAGCGAAAATTCCTGTCGCACTGACGGTTTGACACCCGCGGCGCTCGTTGATAGTCCACGGCGACGTCCTTTGCTGGTCGAGATCTCCCTTTCCCCGGGAGGATGACCAGCGGTCAGGCTTACACGTGGTTTAGCCATTCGCGACAAAGGGTATTGGGGCACGGGTCGAATTTCCCGTGGCTTGGACAACTCGTTCCGTAACCTAAGTACTATCAAGGAGCTGGGGAAGGGGGGCGCATGAAACTCGAAGACATGCTGGGCGCGATCTCGACACAGAGCGCCCGCGACATATTGCAGGCCGTTTCGATGGTGCTCGACGCGGAGGACATCAGCACCTCCCAGCGGGACTCGTTCATCTGCGGCTACCTGGCCGGCTTGGGCTACGCCCTCTTCGAGGGCCGCGACGGAGTCGAGCGGGAGATACTGCTGCGAATACAGGAGTTGGGCGAGGAAGGCTGGCTATAAGCGCCCGGCAATGGCCGGTACGTTCTACAAAAGTTGGGAAACTCCAGTGGGCTGGTGCGCGACCGCACCAGCCCACTTCGGCGTAGGTGAGGTTCCTAGACGGCGGTGACCCCTACCGCCTGGAGCCCTTTAGCGCCCTGCTCAACCTCGAACTGAACACGCTGGTTCTCCTCGAGCGTGCGGTAGCCGCTGCCCTGGATCTCGGAGTAGTGGACGAAGACATCCTTCGCGCCGTCGTCGGGGGTGATGAAGCCGAAGCCCTTCTCACCGTTGAACCATTTCACAGTTCCCTGTGCCATTTGATTACTTTCTCTCATTCAAAATGCGGATGTACCAAAAACATCCGCGCGATCAGGGTAGCACGGCCTAGGCGTCCCGGCGAAAGGCACCGAGAGCCTCCAAAGGCCGCTGAAATCCGTTGTGGCGCTGGGTGATCAGCGCTTTACCCGTCCCGGACGCCGGCCACGCCCGCGGCCGGAACCCGTGCGGCCGGGCCGCGGCAACGGGTTTGATTCGGCCGGTTTCTTCGGTGCCGGGGCCCGATACGGCGCCAGTTCGCCGACCACCGCATGTACGGCGGCCGAGTCGACCGTGACCTCCTGGGGAGTGACCCGGATGCCCGCGCGGCGCATCAGCGTGTGGGTGTCCTTGCGCTGCTCCGGCAGGACCACGGTCACGACGTCACCGGCGTTGCCGGCCCGGGCGGTTCGTCCGGAGCGGTGCAGGTAGGCCTTGTGCTCGGCCGGCGGGTCGATGTGCACGACCAATTCGATGCCGTCGACATGCACCCCACGCGCGGCGATGTCGGTGGCCACCAACACCCGGGCGTCGCCCGTGGTGAAAGCGGCGAGGTTCCGGTCCCGCGCGGGTTGCGAGAGGTTGCCGTGCAGATCGACTGCCGGCACACCGGATTCGGTGAGCTGCCTGGCGAGTTTGCGCGCTTGATGCTTGGTGCGCATGAACAGGATTCGGCGGCCGCTGCCGGAGGCCAGCCGGTGCACCAGCTCGTTCTTGGCCTGCACCCCGGAGACGTGGAACACGTGGTGGGTCATCTCGGACACCGGCGAGTTGGAGCCGTCGACAGAGTGCAGCACCGCGTTGCGCAGGAAGCGATCGACGAGCTTGTCGACGCCGTTGTCGAGGGTCGCCGAGAACAGCAGCCGCTGGCCGCCGCCCGGCGTGGCCGCCAGGATGCGGGTGACACCCGGAAGGAAGCCGAGATCGGCCATGTGGTCGGCTTCGTCGATCACCGTGACCGCGATCGCGTCGAGACTGATCAGGCGCTGCTTCATCAGGTCTTCGAGCCGGCCGGGGCAGGCCACGACGATGTCGACGCCAGACTTCAACGCCGCCACCTGCCTGGCCTGCGGTACGCCGCCGAAAATCGTGGCCACGCGCAGGCCGTTGGCGGCAGCCAACGGTTGCAGCGTCGCGGTGATCTGGGTGGCCAGCTCCCGGGTGGGGGCCAGAACCAGACCGGACGGCCGGGACGCTCGGCGTGGATATCCGGCCAGCCTGCTGACCATGGGAATGGAAAAGGCGAGCGTCTTGCCGCTTCCCGTCTTACCGCGGCCGAGGACGTCGCGGCCGGCGAGCGTGTCGGGCAGGGTCGCGATCTGGATGGGGAACGGATGGGTGACCCCGCGGGCGGCGAGCACTCCGATGAGTGGTTCGGCCACGCCGAGATCGGCAAAGGTCTTGCCAGTATTCACTTTGATGTCTTTCAGAATCCGTTGCGCCGAGCCGGCGACGGCACGCGCGCGGTCGGTCGGCACAGGTTGGCGAGATTGCCGGAGGGCAAAATCGATCGCCGCGATAAAAGTCTGGGAAGAATTTCACGACGCGCTGGCCATCGACTCAGACGGCCAACATTGCCAACAGCATAGCAGCCCGTCGAGGTCGTTCCGCCCGTCGGTCGGGCCGGGGCCCGGCGGCGACGTCCGTGCGGCCTGTACAGTCGATGTCGAACCGCCCTAGCGGTCATCGCGAATTGTCAACGCATTACGAAAGAGCTGAGCGTGCGATTCGATCGTCGTCCGTGCGTCCATCAACAGTGCGTGCCGGCCGACCTCATCCATCGTTAGGACATCCCAATGGACAACTCGAACCTGTTCTCGCACCCCGACGCGCCGGAACATGTCGCTTCGCGCGACACCTCGGCAAAACCGGTTGAATACCCGACATTTTCGGACCGGCCCGATAGGGACGCCCGGTCCGCGCGGCAGCGCTCGTAAAGCCGGAGCGGCTTACCGCCGCGAAAACTCTTGGCCCGCAACCGATGCGGGATCTAGCCGTAGCGGCGGACCAGGTCGTCTTCCCCGAACGTGGTGGTGTGCTGCAAGCCGTCGTCGTCGCGACCGAAGAATGTCCAGCGTCGGGGAGTCGTGTGCGGCTCGCTGATCAGTTTGACCGCGTAGCGCAGGCCGATGGGGTGCGTCGTGCCGATGATGTCGCCGAGCCGGATCTTCGACGGATGAATCTGCGATGCGTCGCCGGCGTTGTGAATGGCTATGGTTTTGCCCGCCTGTTCTCATATGTGTGACCGCCACGCTACCCCCGATTCCGGCCCTTCGCTGCCAGACGCATAACCGCGATGCCGGGTGGCGTAGCCTCTGACGTGAACCGCTTCGTTTTCAGCGCTGGTCCACCGCGACTCGCACACGGGCAAACATGTTTTCCAGACGAGCCGATCGTGGAAGGAACCGCCCGCGATGACTTATCCGATCGGGGTCCGCCGCCAGGCCAATCCCATCCGGTTGTCGGTGGCCAGCGAGCTCGGCCACGACATCGACGGCGCATGGTGGCCGCGCGCCGATCGCATCACCAATGAATTGCCGAACCTCGTCGCGACCCTGACGCCCCTACTCGGCGAAATCGCTTCCATCAACGTCAACTGGTCGCCGCTGCAGCGACCCCCCGACCTCAACTGGCCCGGCTGGGAGCGCAAGCTCCAGCACGTCATGACCCTTGGGGGCACCGACGCTTGCGTCAACCTGCTGGTCATCTCGTATGCGACCCACAGCGCGCTCGCCCTGATGGTGATGCGCTGCGCGGCAAACCTGCCCGTCGCGGCGGCGGACCGCGACAAGCCTGCATTTCTCACCGCGGGCTGCATCCTGCGGGCCGCCCAACAACAGCGCGAGCGTGCTTGCGGCCTCTAGCCGCGCTCGCTGTTAAGTGGTCGCTGCAAATTGGCTAGGCGGCTTTGACCGCACCCGGCGGCCGACAGCCCGATCTTGGTGGCCAGGGGCGGGATCGAACCGCCGACCTTCCGCTTTTCAGGTGGATGGAACGGCCGCTGGCCTGCGGTTTAATGACTCCCATACGTCAAATACGCCGCGCTGAGCGCGTCTGACGCAGGCTGCTCGTCCGGCGATCGGACACAGACCGGACACGGTGACAGCACTCCCGACAAGGGACCCTTCATCGCCCGTCACTCAGTGATGCGCGCTGGGGGCTCCCGGGGAGCAGGTACCCGATGCCCGGCATCACGAGGTCGAGCGCGCATTCAACGAGCTCGATTGCGGAGCGACTCACCCTTCGGCCGGACACAACCCGAACGGCCAGCCGGAACACGGACGGAGCGGCGGACGCCGGTAGACCGCGAGTGCCCGAGGCCGGCAAGGCCGCAGGGCGCGAGAGCGGTAGCGGTCGGTCGGACGGCGGGAGCGGCGTAGACCGTGTTCCGGCTGGGACCAACGGGCTTGTTATATGCGCCAAAAGTGTCCGCGACACCGTCGACGGCATTGTTGATGCGGAACTGTCGGCCTCGGATGCCTTGGGGCTGCGGTTCCCGAGGCCCAACATGGTGGCCTCGGCAGCGGCGCTGTTCGAACCGGCCGAACCATGGGCGCATGGACGGGACCGGCTGGATGTCGAACCTGAGTGCGGGCGATTCCGGATCACGATCGGCCCGGGCGTCGTCCGTCTCGGCTGGACCAATCCCGTTCGCGCGGAGAAGGCATCTGAGCGGACCGTGGGCCAGCACATGCAGGACGTAGCGGGCGAGGTAGACCGCATAAAGGCCGGTCGTGATGTGCCTGACCCGTCGGGCCGTGCGATCACCGAATGGTCCCGCAAGTCGCGTGCGGCGATGTGCCGCACCTTCGCCGAGCTGGACTACACGCCGATGGTGGAAAGCGGACGGGTACCCGCGATGGTCACGCTGACCTACCCCGGCGACTGGGAATCGGTCGCACCCGATGGAGCCAGCGTAAAGCGACATATGATGCTGTGGCGCAAACGATTTCAGCGCGAATGGGGTGAACCAGCGCGCTACATCTGGAAGATGGAATTTCAACGCCGCGGCGCACCACACATTCACCTATGGATGGCTCCCCCGTATACCGTCGGTCGATCAGGCCGTAGGTTCAGCGAATGGTTGTCGCAGGAATGGGCGGAAGTCGTCGCCCATCCCGACCCTGAACAACGCACACGCCACTTGCGCGCCGGTACGGCTATCGACAGCCTCAACGGATTGCGTGCTTGCGACCCCAAACGCTTGGCGATCTACTTCACGAAGCACTCATCACCGAATAGATTGGGCGACAAGGAATACCAGCACATCGTTCCGGAGGCCTGGCGGCGGCCGGGCCGCGGACCGGGTCGCTTTTGGGGGGTCCACGGGTTGGAACGAGCAACCGCAGTCGTTGAGATCGCCCAGGACGCATACCTGACGGCCCGAAGGATCATCCGTCGGTGGTCTCGCTCACAGGCCATTCATAGCGATTGCACCCACTGCTTCCCCACCGCACTCGTTCCGCGAATGACCCGCGTCGCAGTTCAACGAACAAACTCCAAGACTGGCAAAGTACGCCACCGCAACGTCTGTCGGAGGCGACTTCTCTGCCGCCAAGGCGGCTTCGCGGGTGGCTACGCCCTTGTGAACGACGGACCAGCGTTCGCATCCCAGCTCGCGGCAGCGTTATCGGCGGATCGGGCGAAGGCGGTGCGCGACGAACAACTCGCGGGCCGTAAGTGATCTAACGCAATTCACCTCTGACCGTCGCATTGCAGCAACCGGCTACATACGCTTAGCACGTGACCATCGAACTGTCGCCGCGCCTGCCGGATGGTGAGCGGCCGAGGAATCATCAGGAATTGGCCGCTGAGCAGATGGACCTGGACAACGTGATCAACGAGCTACTCCTGCGGCTGGAGGATCATAAATATCGTTGGGAGCTTTATGAATTCGGACTTTCCGACACTGAAGAGCGACGTCAGGTGCACACAGTCATTGAGCAGCTGCGGCTGGCGGTGCATACGGGTGGGCCAGCCGTACTTCATCCGCTGCGTCACGCGCTGTCTGTAGCTCACTCCGACGACCCCGCGTCGCCTGGATGCTCCGGATAGTCCGAGTCGCGGGCCATGCTCAGCTGCGCACTACCGTCCACGCGGTGCGGGGGACGGCTAGCGCGGTCGTAAACCGACAAAAACGAGGTCGTGAATTGTTCTGGCAATTCGATCTTCGTCGAGCGCATCGTCAAGCACTAGGTAGGTCAGTGCGCTGGTCGTGACGGCACCGAATAGCGCGATCGCGGCAACTGCTGGGTTGTCGAGGGTCACGAGTGAGCCGTCGCCGGCGCCAGCGCGAAGTAACGTCTCGACGGGTGCGAAGTATGCGGCGCTGATCATGTCGGCGATGACGGGCATGCGGGCGGCGCGGCCCAGTTCCCCGATGAGAGCGCGGCAGACGGCGGGTCTCTGTGCCATCACGCGCAGCTGGGCACTGATGACTGCGTGCAGGCGCTGAGCGGCGGAGCCTTCTGCCTCCACGACTGCGGCGACCTCGTGCGCGACTTGCTGTAGGACGTCTTCGAGGAGGAAGGCGAGTATTTCCTCTTTGCCGGCGAAGTAGTAGTAAAGGGTGGCCTTGGCGATGCCGGTGGTGGCGGCGACGTCTTCGATCTTGGTGTCGTTGAGCCCGCGGTCTGCGAAAAGTGCCGCCGCCGGCGGCAGGCGGTCGGCAATTTTTCGCGGAACCTCGCGCATTGACGCTCCTCTCGGTTGGACTTACAGTCTAAACTACTGGATTAGACAGCCGTATAATTAGATTCACAGCGGTAGGAGCTCAGATGACGACGGTGCAACTTCGCTACGACCCGTTCGATGCGACGATTCAGGACGATCTCTACCCCATCTACCGGCAGCTGCGCGACAAAGCCCCGCTGTATCGCGCAGCCGATTCCAACACGTGGGTTTTCAGTCGCCACGAAGATGTCGTCAGCGCGCTGCTTGACCATCACACCTACTCATCCGTGGACGGCATATTTCCAACTCCACCGGGCTCAGATTTCCACGCATCGTTCTTGCCCATGATGATTTTGATGGATCCCCCGCGACACGATCAGCTGCGCGCGTTGGTAAGCAAGGCGTTCACCCCGCGGCGCATCGCGGCGTTAAGTAGTGGGATTGAGGACCTGGCGGAGGATTTATCAGATTGCCTTGACCGGGGCGCAGGGTCGGTTGACTTTGCCGCCGACTTTGCCGCCGTCCTGCCGGCCATGGTGATCGCTGATTTGCTCGGCATTCCTCGCGAGGACCGCGCACAGTTTCGGCAGTGGTCAACCACGATGGTCCAGTCCAATCCGGCGCGCGGTGAGATGGGCGAGGGGCTGGCCGCGGCTGCGGCCGTCTATGCCTACTTCACCGACTTCCTCGCCGAGCGTCGACGCGAACCGCGCGGCGACTTGATGTCGGCCTTGGTGTCCGCCGAGATCGACGGAAAGCGTCTTACTGACGAGGACCTCCTTGGCTTTTGCCTGTTGCTGCTCATCGCAGGCCATGAGACCACCTCGAACCTGCTCAGCAACGCCGCAGTAGTGCTTGCGAGCGATCCCGACATTCGCCGACGACTAGTCGCCGATGACAACTTGCTTGGTCCCGCAGTTGAGGAGCTCCTCCGGTATGACTCACCGGTGCAAGGACTTTCACGAACTCTGACCCGCGACGTCACGCTGCATGGCGTCACGATGTCCGTCGGTGATTCAGTGCTGCTGTTGTTCGGCTCGGCTAACCGTGACGAACGAGTGTTTGCTGATCCCGACGTGTTCGATATCGGGCGCAAACCCGAACATCAAGTGGCGTTCGGCCGAGGTATCCACTTCTGTCTCGGTGCGTCATTAGCGCGGATGGAGGCCCGGATAGCGTTGCGCGCCCTGCTGGCCCGAGTGCCCAACTGGGAAGTCGACCTAGAGAACGCGCAGCGCCTGCGGTCGGGCCTCATCCGGGGCTATATGTCTTTGCCTATCTCGTGGTCGGCAAATTAGCCGAACTGCGCGTCAGGCAGAGCGGCTGGGGCGGCGCCATTCCCGCGGAGCGGGATCACTACGATGCGGGCTCGTCGACCTTGCGGCGGTGCGCGGCGAGGAAGTCATCGACGATGCGCTCACAGTCTTGACGATCGATGGCACGCAGCCCGGTGAGGCGCGCGAAGGCGACCGGCCCCACGAGTTGGCACAGGATCAGCTCGGGGTCGAATTCATCGAGGTCGGCGCAGGCTTCGGGGCTTTGCAAAAGTAGATCGAACGGCTGGCGATACTGCTCGATGATCCGGGTCCGCAGCGCGTGCCGATCGTAGGTCTCCTGAGTGCTGTTTGATGTTGGGCCAAGCGCGACCCAAGCCAGTGTGGTGACGTGCAGCGGCGCCTCCTGGAACAGCGTGGCCTGTCGGCTCAACAGTTCGATGAGTTGGTCGCGCAACGATCCCGTCGCCGGCGGAAGGTGAACCTGCGGCAGCAGCCGTTCAAATGTGGCGGCCAGTAGTTGAGTGGAGCTGCTGAAGTGGCGATAGAGGGTCGTGCGCGCAACTTTAGAGGCCTTGGTGACCGCGTCTATGGTGACGGCTTCAATCCCGCCGGCGCTGAGGAGTTTGGTGGCTGCATCTAATAGCCGGGTCCGGGAGCGCACCAGGCGCGGATCGACATCGTCGTCGACCGGCATGTCAAAACCGTCGCGCTCCATATGGTCACCGTAAACCCTACGCATACCTGGCCCGCACCGAATCGCATCTGCATTGGCGATTGATCCAGCCACTACCCAACTAACGCTACTGTTGGTAGCATAGCGCTACCAATAGTACAGTTATTCGTAGGGGTTTGTGCGTAGTAGGGGGATTCGTGATCAGGCAACGGCTCGAACAACCCGTGGTCCAAAAGGCCACCAATGCACGGCTGGCATGTCGGTTCATGAGGCCATCCCACGAACCCTCCCAACTTGTGCGGCAGGGACTCGCACACGCCGAGGATGGCGTTCTGCGATGAATGCGCTGCTTGCGCTAACCAGGACCCAAGTGTGGATGAGTGCGGCTCGCGGTTTCAGGCTCAGCGGCCGCACCATTACCAGTGACATCCACCGAACGCCGCCGGACCAAGACCGCGTTCGTCCTCGGCATTACCCGCCTCGCTACTGCTCATACCTGGACGACAATTTGATGAACCGGGAAATGTACAACCACGTGCACGACGATCCCACCAGGCTAACTTCCCGGCTGGCTTTTCGTCTGCGGCGTTCATGAACCTTTCAGAATTTCGGCGACGGTGCGTCGTCACGGTCAATCAACCTGCGCGCCGAGGGGCACGTCGCGCCAGGCGCGAAATGCTGGTCCGTCGCCTGCGGGGTGCTCTCGGGCCAATCCAGGTGAGTAGTGCGGTAGCGGTCGACGGGTGCACGCCTGTCGCGGTTTCGGCGACGAAGCGAAAGGGTACTAGCGGTACTGTTCCGACACCGTTAGTTTCTTTTGGGATAACGGAGGTGGGGGATGGCGGACAACGGGTGGGTTTCCTCGGGGGTGGCGACGCTGAGTCGCCCAGTTCGGGAGCAACTTCGCAAGGTCGCGGCGGGCGAGGGCGCATACAGTGATCGACTAGCTCGCCTGGCGGGGTTCAGCATCCGACATAAGGTGCTGGTCATCGGGGCGTGGGTGGTGACCGCCGGCGTCCTGGCGATGCTGTTCCCCCAGCTGGAAACCGTTGTGAAACAGCAGTCGGTGAATCTGGTCCCCCCTGATGCTCCATCGCTGCAGACGGTTGACCGGATGGGCACGGCATTCGGCGAGCAGGGGTCCAAGACCACCGTCTTTGTTGCATTCGAGGACCCGACGGGCCTGACTGCGCCGGTGCGTCAGCGCTACAAAACGATGGTTTCGCGGTTGCGTGCCGACTCCCAGCACGTGCGACTGGTTCAGGATCTGTTAGCCGACCCCGTTACTGCGGGTCAGGCGATGAGCCAGGATGGCAAGGCGTGGTATGTGCCGGTCGGGGTAGCTGGCACGCTCGGCGATCCTAGAGCGGCGGAATCCGTTCGGGCGGTGCGCGCTATTGTCGCCGAGTCGTTTAGCGGTACGTCCACGATCGTTCGTGTAACCGGACCTCCCGCGACATTCAGCGATCTAATCGATTCGGCTGAGCAGGATTTGATTGGCATCTCCATCGTGACAGCCGGTCTGATCGCGGTGATTTTGCTGGTCATCTATCGGTCACTAGTTACCGCGTTGCTGCCATTGCTCGTGATCGGTGTGAGCCTGGCGGTCGGGCGCGGGGTGCTCTCGGCGCTGGGCGAATCAGGAATGCCGGTGTCGCAATTCACGATTGCGTTCATGACTGCCATCTTGTTGGGTGCCGGCACCGATTATTCCGTGTTTCTGATCAGCCGGTATCACGAGCAGCGCCGCCAGATGATTTCGGCTGACCTGGCTGTGATTAACGCAACCGCCACCATCGGGCGGGTGATCATGGCTTCCGCCGCGACTGTGGCGTTTGCGTTTCTATCCTTGGTCTTTGCGAAGCTGAGCGTATTTAGCGCATTAGGCCCGGCGTGCGCGATCGCTGTCTTTGTCGGAGTCGCAGCTACAGTAACGTTGTTTCCTCCGGTATTGGCGCTTGCCGCGAAACATGGCATTGGCGAACCCAAAGCTGACCGCACGCGCCGATACTGGAACTGGATCGCCGTGGCCGTGGTCCGCCGACCCGCCCCACTGCTGGCCGCCAGCCTGGCACTTGTATTAGGCCTCGCGGCTGTCGCGCTGACTATGCACATCAGCTACGACGATCGGCAAGGACAGCCGGCGACGACCACCAGCAATGAGGGCTATCGCTTGCTGGATAGGCATTTCCGCAAAGATATCGTCATCACACAGTTCATGGTCGTCGAATCACCCACAGATATGCGCACCAGTAAAGGCCTAGCCGACCTAGATGAAATGGCGTCTCGAGTGTCGCAATTGCCGGGCGTCACCAAGGTTTCCGGTGTCACTCGGCCCACCGGTGCACGCCTCGATCAGGCACAGCTCTCGTGGCAAAACGGCCAGATCGGCAACAAGATGGCCGGCGCGGTCGCCAAGGGAGACGCCCATAAGGACGACCTGGCCAAACTCACCAGTGGCGCCGACCAACTCGCCGGCGGCCTGGCGCAACTTGACACCACCCTGCGCACGGCATTGACACCGCTGACCGCGGTCCTTACCCAAGCCCAGTCCAGCGGATCGCAATTTCAACACTTTCGCCCTCTGCTGCAGCAACTTTCGGCTACCACACCAACCATCGATCAAGCGATCCGAACCGGGCCGGGACTGCGTCAAGAAGCTCAACAAGCCCAAAACGCGATCGCCACGATCGATCCGCTGGTTGGTGCGCTCAACACCTCCCCGTGGTGTGCCACCACACCCGAGTGTGCCCAGATCCGCGATCAGGTGCAGATTCTGGTGACCTTGCGCGATGGCGGCTTTTTCAGCCAGCTCGCCAACCTGGGCGACATGTACCAGCCGGGCAGCGACAATGCGGCGGGCACCGTAGCAGATCTGCAGAGCACGGTCACCTCGCTGAACAAGGCTTTCGGAGCACTCGGCGATCCCGCCGACATGGCCGGCAATATCCGCCGCCTCCAAAACGGCATCAGCCAGCTCGCGTCGGGTGCACAAGCCCTGGCCACCGGCGTGCACACCCTTGCCGACAGCAACATCGAAATGTTGTCCGGCATGAGTCAGGTCGCCACCCAATTACAAAATTCCGCGCGGTCCAGCGCCGGTTCGGACAACGCCAGCGGCTTTTACCTGCCCGCCAACACCTTCGAGAATCGCCAGTTCGCCGATGTGGCAAAACATTTTATGTCGGCCGATGGCAAGACCGCCCGCTTCGCGATCGAATCGAGCTACAACCCCTACAGCAGCCAAGCGATGGATCTCGCTCAGAAAATCACCGAAGTTGCCGGGGCCGCACGCCCGAACACCTCCCTGGCCAACGCCACGATATCGATGGCCGGTTTCCCCGCCGTCAACTCCGATATTCAGCGCCTGC
Source organism: Mycobacterium sp. NGS57 (assembly GCF_059812405.1). Taxonomy (NCBI): domain Bacteria; kingdom Bacillati; phylum Actinomycetota; class Actinomycetes; order Mycobacteriales; family Mycobacteriaceae; genus Mycobacterium; species Mycobacterium sp. NGS57. Next base: position 218,034 of record NZ_JCALCP010000004.1, read on the forward strand.
TGTCGGCCGACTTTCATCTGCTGGCGATCGCCACGCTCGTCATCGTCGGAGTGATCCTTGTCCTTCTCCTGCGTGCCTTGCTGGCCCCGCTCTACCTCCTCGGTACGGTCGTACTCAACTATGGCGCGGCACTGGGCATTGGGACGCTCGTCTTCCAATACGGCCTGGGTAAGGAAATCGCCTGGCCCGTACCGCTTGTGGCGTTCATCATCCTGGTCGCCGTCGGCGCCGACTACAACATGCTGCTGATCTCGCGGTTACGCGAAGAATCCGCTCACAACATTCGCGTCGGCGTGCTACGCACGGTCGCAAACACCGGTTCAGTCATCACCTCAGCCGGGCTCATCTTCGCCGCGAGTATGTTCGGCCTGATGGTCGGCTCTGTCGGAATCATGATCCAAGTCGGATTCATCGTCGGCTGCGGCCTACTACTCGACACCTTCGTCGTTCGCACCCTCACGGTGCCCGCGATCGCTACGCTCCTGCGCGAGGCCAGCTGGTGGCCGCAACGGAAATCCTCGACTCACAACGGCCGACCACACCGGACCACATGACAATTGGCCGAGAGCGCATCCGCACCAGCGACGGGATCACTCTCGTGGCCGATTGCTACCGGCACGCCGCGACTCACCCCGTCGTGTTGCTGCTCCATGGCGGCGGCCAGAACCGTCACGCGTGGGCCACCACCGCCCGTCGACTCTATTCCCACGGCTACACCGTCGTCGCCTACGACACACGAGGTCACGGCGACAGCGACTGGGACCCGAGCGGACAATATGACATCGAACGGTTTGTGTCCGATCTGATCTCGGTACGAGGACACGTCAGCGCCGACAGTCCCCCCGCCGTCGTCGGCGCGTCGCTGGGTGGGCTGATCATCCTCGCTACCCATCTGCTGGCCCCACCCGACCTCTGGGCAGCCGTTGTCCTGGTCGACATCACCCCGCGAATGGAATTTCATGGGGCCCGTCGCATCCTGTCATTCATGGCCGGACACCCCGACGGATTCGGCACGCTCAATGATGCCGCCGATGTCATCGCCGAATACAACCCACGCCGCGCGCGACCCGAAAATCTCGACGGCCTGCACAAGGTTCTGCGCCAACGTAGCGATGGCCGATGGATCTGGCGCTGGGACCCGGCCTTCATCAGCTCCAACTTCGATGTCCTCCAAGGCAATCTCATGACGGGCAGCGAGGAGTTCGACGCCATCAGCGGATTCCTCGCCGAAGGAGCACGTCGAATCACGGCCCCAACGCTGTTGGTACGCGGGGCACTTTCAGACGTAGTCTCCCAGGAAACCGTCAGCGAATTCCGCCAGCTCGTCAGGCACGCCGAAACGACGGACGTCACCGGCACCGGTCACATGGTTGCCGGCGACAACAACGACGCGTTCACCGCCGCGGTTACCGACTTCCTCGACCGCGCCATGAGGACCCTGACATAAGCATCCAGCGAGTCTTCAGCCACCCGGGCTACTGATGTGCCATGGCTTTGGGTTGTGTTGCGTCTGAGTCATTCTCGTCGACAGGAAGGTCGTGCCGAATCGCTCGGACGCGACCTCGCGGCAGACACGCCACGTATCCGTGACACTTGCCATAGAGTTCCCACGAGGTCGCCGCTACATCCGGGTCGACGTCGATGCGGTGGCCGGGGGAGAAACAGAGATGTAAGGCCCCGTCGTCGTCGCACCAGGCGCGCGTGCAGATCGCTCCGGCAAGGTCCAACAGTGGCCGCTCCTCGGGCGAAAGGTTGATGGGGTCGATCAACACTTCATCCGACGGCCAGGCTCCTGCCGGCGGGAGGGTCAGTCGCAGCGGTCGGGAAATCACCAATTCGTTGTAACCGTCGAGGTCGAGTATGAGCCCTTCGTGCAGCGAGACTCGCTGAACGGTGCATTGCTCAATCCATTGCGTGTGCATAACCGCCCCCTTCGACGCGTCGGTGAGTCCCATCTATGCTACCGATAGTAGCGCAACGATACTATTAGTATTCCTATGCGCTATCGCGGGCGTTCCATGCATCAAGAATGCGCTGCAAACCTCGATCAATGCGCTCGCGCGCCTCCCCTGCCGTGCGGCTCTGGTGTGGCTGCGGTCGGTTGACCTGCCGTATGCATGCAGTCGTCGGAATGCGAACACTACGGACCGATCTGAGTTGTCATCCCCAAGTGCGACCATCCCAATATGGCGATCACCATCCCATCCGGCCGGCCCAACTGGCGCTTCATGCGCTACGTTCGGCCGCCGACGAGAGACTCGAAGTTGGAGCCTCTGTACCCATTGAGGCCGGCAACGCGCCCGGTGCGGCTGGGCATTGATGTCGGGACCATCGCGGAGCCGCCGGAGGAGGGCTACATCACCGGGTTCCTGACGCGCGACGAGATCGAGGTGCACCTATTGATCCCGGCGGCAACGGAAGCTCCGAGCGGGTGGACCGAGTTGCTCGATGAACCGCCTTGCCACACCGTCAATTTCACGAACGTAGCTGACGCAGGCAAGTTCTGCGACGCGGCCGAGTTCTCCGTCAGCACCGCTCGTGGCGAGAGCTACCGTGCCTGGTCCAAGGCTCGGTTCTTCGCCGCGTACCAGCAGCTCGATGAGCACGATGCGCCGGACGGCCTCCCCCCGTTGACGCTCGATCAGCGACATCGTGCAGCTGCCTATGCTGCCGCCGCCGGGGCTGTTGGCATCGATGCCATCGTCACCACCGCCCCCACTGCGGGACGAACAGATGTCGCCGACAACGATGTGGTCGTCAGCGTGACACCCGACGCGGCTGTACCACTCATCGGTCACTACTTGCGGGTGACTAGCAATCCGGTTGTGACGGTCGAGCGCGGCATGTTGGTGGGTGGCGGAAGCTGGGAGACGACGGAGTCGACTGCGACCATCGTCAATCTTTACGACTGGGGCACGGTCAGCGGATTGCCATACTTCGATGCCGCTTCAATGTTTGCGGCTGCCGCTAAAGGTGGACCTGAGGCCGCAGAGGCATTCACGTCGGTTCGCATCCGCCTGAGACGTGCAGCGCGCGCGTTCGACGATCTGCTGGCCGCGCTGTCGAACCCGCTGGACGGGAAGCGGAACGAAGATGTTGCCGAGGCTACCGCTGAAGCTTTTGACCGTGAATTACTCTATCTTGCAGCAGTTTTCGATATTTTCGGGCGTGCTTACCAAGCGATGGTCGACCCGTCAGTTGATCGGAAAAAGGCTCGGGGATCACTCGACTCGCGGACCTTCATCGACAAGGAAGTGCGAACGCAGTACGACCAGTCACTTTTGGGTGACGTGACGCGCCTGCGGGTGTATGCGTGGCTCTGCAAGCAGTTGAGGAATCACATCCACGATGGCGTTCTTGCCGTCGACACCCACCCTGGCCGCAGCTACGGCAACACGATGAACGTGGCGCTGAATCTCAGTGTGATTCCCGAGTTAGCCCTCGGTGCCGACAATGAGATGACTCAGCACCACTACGACGCGCTGGGAGTGTGGCAGACCGAACCTGTTTCGCCCTTTACCGGTTCGTCAATGGTGGCCGACCTTGCGACAACCGGTTTCACCCTCATCCGAGCGGCGCTCGAGTACATCGAAGCGTTCACGAAACTTATCGTCCGGAACAAACCGGCGAATGCGCCGTCGTCTAGTGCGTTCCTGGGATGCGTGCAGGCTCGTCCGGGCGAGGTCGAGCCAGCGCCCCCAAAGCGAGCAGTGTTCTATCAAGCACTGTTCGGATTACATCCGGACAGCGTGTAGTGGACCCCTAGCAGCCCGACACGAGGTTGACGCCGTCATGGACCCGCGAATGAGTTTCTTCGTCGAACGCGTCCAGTACACGCACCGCGAATGCAGGATTCATCGCTGACTGAACTTCCTCCCTTGTCATCCAACGAACCTCGCGGGCTTCCGCAGTGGGGTGAGTGTCCCCATCGGCCGGATGGCAGCGGTAGACCAGAGCGACAATCCCATGGGTCAGGTTCTTGTAAACGCCGGTGAGACGTTCTACCTTCACCGTCAATCCGGTTTCCTCAAGGACTTCGCGCCGAACACCGTCCTCAAAAGATTCGCCTAGTTCGAGTACACCACCAGGGGCTTCCCAGTGGCCGTTGTCGTCCCGCCTGATCACGAGAACGCGATCATCGTCACGCACTACGATGCCGGCGACACTGACCGAGTGCTTAGGCGAGGTTGCCATTTCTGGGGTCCTCCTTGTTCGATGCCGGCAGAAGAGACACGGGTTGACTGGCTTCCTAGACTAGTCGTCTAGACATGTGATGGAAGGCCAGCGGGTGCTGCAACTTGGACAAATCGACAGAGCCGATGACAAGCCGCCATATCGGCAGATCGCGGGCATGTTGCGAGAAGCGATCCGTTCCAACCGGCTAGCTCCCGGGGAACGACTGCCGTCTGAGACGGAACTTATCGAGCATTTCGGTGTGGCACGCATGACGGTAAGACAAGCTGTGCAGGAGCTTCGTTCCGAGGGACTGGTCGTCTCGCAGCATGGCCGCGGGGTGTTTATTCGCCCGACGCCCCCCATCCGCCGGCTCGCGTCGGATCGATTCGCGCGACAGCATCGCGCGGCAGGCAAGGCGGCGTTTACCGTCGAGGCCGAGAAATCGGGTTACTCGCCGCAAGTCGACAATATTGCGGTGAGCCGCGAGAAGCCGAATTCGTTTGTAGCGGAACGACTTCGATTATCACCGGACGATGACATCGTCGTGCGATCGCGCCGCTACCTGGCGAATGGCCGACCGGTTGAAACGGCGGTCTCCTTCATCCCGGCTGCTTTCGCCGAAGGCACGAGGATCGAGCAGGTGGACACTGGGCCCGGGGGCATCTACGCCCGACTGGAAGAGAATGGCCACGTACTCGGTCACTTCACCGAGGAGGTCGCAGCCCGAATGCCCACTCCCGAAGAACGGCGGCAACTGGAACTCGAACCAGGCGTTCCCGTATTGACAGTGCTGCGAACCGCATATGACGCGAATGACGTGGCGGTTGAGGTCTGCGACACGGTGAAAGTTGCTTCCGCCTACCTGCTCGAATACGAGTTCCCGGCCCGCTGAGCCCAAAGTCTTCGATCAACTGGGCGTCGACCGTTGCACTCCTCTAGACGACTATGTAACCTCAACTTGTCTAGAGCAGTTCTCATGAAAGGTCGACAAATGTCTGTGCCGAAATGGCTCAAGGTGTCACACCAGCAGGTTTTCCCACGCAAAGCGTTTGTGGTGTCCGACGTGACGGCGGTGATCGATTACGAGCGGTCGACGAAGGACAACAAGGTCCAGGCGACTGATCGAGAATCAGGCGCTCCGTTGTGGCAGGTCGAAGTCCTCGACGGCGACCCGACAGCTAGTAAGCGAGCGCGCACTCTCACCGTCAAGTTCGCAACGCCCAAGCAGCCTGTGTGCCCACCGAACACTGCCGGAATGCCCTTCACACCAGTGATTTTCGAGGAACTATACATATTGCCGTACGTAGACCGTTCGAGCGAATCCGGCCGCATCGCGTGGTCGTTTCGGGCCTCGGGTATGACTGCGGACACCGGCAAGGCGGGGTCCTCAGCGGGAGACCGGGTGTCAGCATGAGTCCGTACGACCCCGTAGTACCTAGCGATCCGTATTCGATTCCAGATCCCGACGCCGGCATCGACTTCTTTGACCTCACGCACCTGCTGGCGGTCGGCGCCATGTGGCTCATTGCGGTGATCGGCGTGGTCGCCGTTTCGCTCGTCGTTTGGAGAGTGCGTTCCCCCGCCACATTTGGGCGTTATGTTGCAACACCAGCATGTCGGGCCCGATGGCTGATCTGGGCATCGATCTCCTGGCCACGGGTTGCCAAGGCCTGCGGGTTGTCGACTCCCGAGCACGTCACACGCACGGACGCACAGGGCAAGAGCAGGACGAGGACAGTTTGGACTCATCCTCGCCTTCTCGGGGTGAGCATGTTCGGCGACTGCCTACGGATGACAGTCCGAACACGGACCGGCCAGACGGTGGACGACCTCGAAAACGCGGTCCCCGCAATTCGTGACGCTGTCGGGGCGCATTCCGCCCGCTCGACACTGATCGGCCCCGGCACGGTTCGCGTGGAATTCGTTATGAAACAATGCCTTTCAGAGGCAGAGACCGCTGCATTCCCAACCAGCGTCGAGCCGACGGGCGTCGAGGTCGGCCGGCGTGAGAATGGGTCGGCATGGACTCTGCGCGTCGCCGGCCTGCACACCCTCACTGTTGGGTGCTCGGGTGCGGGCAAGGGCTCCGTTTTTTGGGGCATTGCAGGCGGATTAGGCCCAGCCATCAAGGCGGGAACCGTGCGGCTGTTCGCCGTGGATCTCAAGTACGGGATCGAAGTGTCAGTCGGGTCTGCACTATTCAGCGGCATTGCGACGACCGAGGCCAACGCCGCGAGACTGCTGACCAACTTGGAGGAGCTACTAGACAGCCGCGGTCGCAGGATGGCCGGCCGAGCGCGTTCGCACACACCGAGCACCGCCGAACCGCTCGTCGTGCTGCTCATCGATGAATTCGCGGGCTTGACCGCATACATGACGGACGCGGCACTGAGGAAGCAAGTTGCGGGCTCACTCTCACGCATCCTGACAAAGGGTAGGGCTGTAGGCATCGTGGTCGCCGCATTCATGCAGGACCCTCGCAAGGAGATTCTGCCCATGCGCGGGTTGTTCACCCAAACCGTCGCACTGCGGCTGCGCTCACGCGACGAAGTCGCCATGGTCTTGGGTGACGGCCTCGCCGACGCCGCCCCCGCGCATCGGATCAACCCAAATGAGCCTGGTACCGGATACGTCATCGCCGAAGACGGGTCAACGATGCGAGTACGCGCCGACTTCTGGCCCGATTCGCTAATCCGTTCTGTCGCACAAGAATACGGGCCTACAAGCTCAAGTCGCGCTGGTTCAGCAGAGAACTGAGGACATCGGCATGACAACCCTCGGCATCAAAACCAGCGCCACCGCGACAGCGACCTTTCCAGAGCTTCTAACAGCGGAGCAGGTGGCCGAGCTGCTTGGCGTGTCCGCTGCGACGGTGAGTCGATGGGGCGCATTGCGCGAACACGGCGCAGACGTGGGACCGCCCTGCTACACGCTATCTGATCGCGTAAGACGTTGGGACGCAGCTGAAGTCCGCGCATGGCTTCGTAAGGTGCGTCGCTAAGTGGCCGGATCGGTCCCGCGCGGTATCCGAAAGCGGATCAATTCGGCCGGTCTGCCGCGCTATCAAGTGCGCTACCTGGTGCGTGATTCAGACTCCCCGTCGGGATGGGCTGAGACGTCGTCGACGTTCGCCACCTTGCGAGAAGCGCGGGCATTCAAGGCCGACCGGGATGGCGAAGCGGCGATCGGCGCCAGACGCTTCGACCCCCGACTTGGCCGGGCCAAACTCGCCGCTGTCTGGACGCAATACAGCGCGTTGAAACGCCCCGCAGTGTCGCCCAAGACCTGGAGCGGCTACACCCAGCATTGGGAACTACGCATCAGTCCGCGTTTCGGCCACGTCCCGGTTGATGAAATCAGCCGAAAGGATATACAGCAATTCATCGATTCCATGACCGTCGGTCCCTGGGCCAAACTCGCCACGCTGCGGCTGCTGCGGTCGATTCTCGACATGGCGCGCGAGGACGGTCGAATCCACAGCAACCCGGCTGACGGGGTGTCATCCGGGCGGATACCCACCCGAGAACGCCACCGCTATCTGACCGCCACCGAAGTCGCCGCCCTGGCAGCCGCATGCGGCGACCACGGCGACGTGGTGATCATCCTCGCCTTCACCGGCCTGCGCTGGTCCGAACTCGTCGGCCTGCGGGTCGGCGACATCGACCTAACTGCGCGTCGGCTCTATGTCCGCCAGGCCGCGCCAGAAGTGGAAGGCCGGATCATCGTCGGGCCGCCAAAAACTCGCGCCGCCGCCCGAACCGTCCCACTCCCCCAAATCGTCATCGACGCGCTCAAACCAAGGATCGATAATCGCGCGCCCACAGAACATGCAATCACCTCGCCAAATGGCGGGTTCCTCAGATCAAACAACTGGCGCCGGCATACCGACTGGAACGAAGCCCTAAAGAAAACCGGACTGGTGCCGCTGACGATTCACGACCTGCGCCACACCTACGCCAGCCTGGCCCGGGCCTCCGGCGCCGACCTCCGCTACGTCCAGAAGACGATGGGGCACTCGACGCCGACCGTCACCGCGAACATCTACAGCGACCTCTATTCAGACGAACTCGACCACGTAGCCACGAATCTCGACCGGCTTCAGGACGTCGCCAAAAACCGGGCGAACGGACAGGAACCGGACACACCGAACCATCCATAGAGTGCCATCACCGCGTCCGTGCAGCTCAAGACTGGTGGCCAGGGGCGGGATCGAACCGCCGACCTTCCGCTTTTCAGGCGGACGCTCGTACCGACTGAGCTACCTGGCCGGAAGGCATTGAGTGCCTCGCCGTGCTGGCGACCCTGACGGGACTCGAACCCGCGACCTCCGCCGTGACAGGGCGGCGCGCTAACCAACTGCGCCACAGGGCCTCGCTTGTTGCTCCGCGTAGCCGCGTCGCAGGGTACCCCCTACGGGATTCGAACCCGCGCTACCGCCTTGAAAGGGCGGCGTCCTAGGCCGCTAGACGAAGGGGGCCAGAACCGAATCTCTCCGGGGTACTCGCAACGCGGTTACCGTTGGGAGCCACGCCAGCTTAGGTCACCGCAGGCCAAATCCTCAAACGAGCGGCGCTCGGGCGCCGTTCGGGCGGCCGCCTCACGCGCAGTATCCTGAACCTTCGCGCCCCTATAGCTCAGTTGGTAGAGCTACGGACTTTTAATCCGCAGGTCCCAGGTTCGAGCCCTGGTGGGGGCACCCGGCGGCGGTCACTACCTTGGCAGACGCCGACGACGCGGCCGCGTGGCATGGCCCCCGTTTAGCCGCCAATCGGCTTGGCTATGCTTCGCAAGATGACTGTCGATGCGGCCCAACCCAATGCGCCAGTAGCCCTGGTAACCCTGGAAATCCGTCACCCGGCAACGGATTCGCTCACCGAGACATCCAGCGCGGAGCTCAGACGCCTGCTCGCCGACCTCCTGCCCATCGAACGGCAGGCGCAGGACGTGGCGTGGGCGATGGGGGCCGGCGGGCAGCCGCAACCGGCCGCCGAGCGCTTCGTCCGGTACGTCAACCGCGACAACACGCTGGCCGCGTCGATGAAGACCCAGGCCGTCGTCATCGAGACCACCTCGTACACCAACTTCGAGGCGCTGGTGGACGTGGCGATGCGGGTCATCGACGCCCGCTCGGAGTTCTCGTCGATCGTCGGAGTGGAACGACTCGGCTTGCGCTACGTCCTCGAAATCCGCGTGCCCCAGGGCGTCGACGGCCGGATCGAGTGGAGCAACTGGATCGCCGAGCCGCTGCTGGGGCCGCAACGCATCGCTCCCGCCGGCCTGGCGCTGACCGAGTGGCAGGGCGCCGCGGTCTACCGCGAGGCGCAACCCGGCAAATCGATGATCGTGCGCTACGGCCCGGGCGTGGGCCAGGCGCTGGACGCGAGCTACCACCTGCGCCGCACGATGCCGGCCGCGCAGGGGCCGTTCTTCCTGATGGACATCGACAGCTTCTGGACCCCGACCGGGGCGATCCCGGAATTCGACCGGAGCGCCGTGCTTACGACCTTCCAGGATCTCTACGATCCCGCTCGTACCGTGTTCCAGGAGATGCTGACCAACCGCCTGAAGGACGACCTGCTCAGCCGGTAAGCACCGCGCTGCTGTAGGTCACGTCGGCGAAGGCTTCGGCGACCTCGTCGTCGGGATAGACGAAGCCGTTGGCCGCGTGCAGTTCCTTGGTGGTTTGCGACGACGTCCGCCAGCCCCGTTGCGTCAGATACTCCAGGATGTGGCTGCGGTGACCGTGATAGACGAGGTCGTTGAAGTCGATCTCGAACCCGAGTTCGCTCATCCGGTCGTGGTGTGCGCGCCACCGCTGGTCGGCGAAAACGGCGGTGTCGGGGACGAATTCGAAAGCCAGGCGGCTGCCGGGCGCGCTGAGCGCGGTGATGTTGTCGAACAGCGCGTCCTGGGCTTCGTCGGGCAGGTACACCAGTAGGCCTTCGGCGCTCCACGCGGCGGGGGCCTGCGGGTCGAAGCCGGCGGCGCGCAGGGCGGTGGCCCAGTCGTCGCGCAGATCGACGGCGACGGTGCGCCGCTCGGCGGTCGGCTCGGCGCCCAGGTCGCTCAGCGTCAGCGTCTTGAACTCGATCACCTCGGGCATGTCGACCTCGTAGACGACGGTGCCCGCCGGCCACGGCAGGCGGTAGGCGCGCGCGTCGAGTCCCGACGCGAGGATGACCACCTGGCCGATGCCGCCCTGTGCCGCCTCGAGGAAGAATTGGTCGTAAAACCTGGTGCGGCAGGCCATCCCCTGCGCCATCCGCTGTGGGTCGAACTCCGATTCCCCGCCGACCGGGATCTGACCGTTGACCAGCCGGACGTAGACGTCGATCCCGACCGCGCGCACCAGCGGTGCCGCGTACGGGTCGTCGATCAGCTTCTCGTCGCTGGAGAGCGCCCGCTGGGCGGCGACCATGGTCGCCGTGGCGCCCACGCTCGTCGCCAAATCCCAGCGATCACGATCGGTGCGCGCCATGGTGTCCCCTCATCCCGAGCCGAGAAATATAGATAGTCTAGTTAGTATCACAGCGCCGGTCGCGGTTGCTCGCGGGACTACCCTGCGACGTGTGAGCGACTTCGCCCGGCGCACGATCGACCTCGCCCGCCGCAACGTCGCCGAAGGGGGCCGGCCGTTCGCGACGGTGATCGTCCAGGACGGCGAGGTGCTTGCCGAGAGCGCCAACAAAGCGGCCCAGACCCACGATCCGACCGCGCACGCGGAGATCCTTGCCATCCGCGAGGCCTGCCGGAAACTGGGCACCGAGCACCTGGTCGACGCCACCATCTACGTGCTGGCCCACCCGTGCCCGATGTGTTTGGGCTCGCTGTATTACTGCTCGCCGAAGGAAGTCGTCTTCCTGACCACCCGCGAGTCCTACGAGCCGTACTACGTCGATGACCGCAAGTACTTCGAAGTCTCGACGTTCTACGACGAATTCGCCAAGGACTGGGACGAGCGCCGCCTGCCGATGCGCTACCAGCCCCACGACGGCGCGGTGGACGTCTACCGGTTGTGGAACGAACGCAACGACGGGCAGCGCCGATCGACGGTCGTCCCGCAAAGCTGAAACCGCCGGCGTTGCCGCGACCGCAATCATTCGCTATTATCTGCGTATGCATGCAGATAATGGTGAAGGACGGTTGCCCGACGACCAGGCCGGTCTTGTCGTCGAGGTTTTCCGGATGCTCGCCGAGGCGACCCGCGTGCAGGTGCTCTGGTCGCTGACGCATCGCGAGATGTCGGTCAACGAACTCGCCGAACACGTGGGCAAGCCCGCGCCGTCCGTTTCCCAGCACCTCGCCAAGCTGCGGATGGCGCGCCTGGTCCGCACCCGCCGCAACGGAACCACCATCTTCTACAGCCTGGAGAATGACCACGTCCGCCAACTCGTCATCGACGCGGTCCGCAACGCCGAGCACGCGGGCCCCGGAGTTCCGGCGCACCACCGCGGCGAGGGTGGGCTGAAGGCCGTCGCAGGACGGCCGTCACGGCCGTCAGGCCCTGCCGAATAGCGCAGCGCCGCATCACATTTCACATGGAAGGTGAGATCATGACCGAACAACACAGCCACGAGGCGCCGCACGCGCACGAGCACGGCCACGCCGAGGGGGCCCATTCCCACGCGCACACCACGCACGAGCACAATCACGTCGCGCACGAGCACTCGCACACCCACGAGGACGGAACCGAGCACACTCATCAGCACGTGCATCAGTCCGACCTCGAGGGCGTGCACGCGCATGCCCACGGGTAAGCCGACCGGCTAGGAAACCTTCGGGCAGTAGTGCTTCGGGTTGTCGCGCTCGTCCAGGGGCGGCAGGTTGCGCGCCGGCGTCTGCACCAGCGGCGCGTCGGCCGGGATGCGCCCGGCGACCCGGTCGAAACCGGCGCGCGCCCGCGGGTGTTTGCGGTATCGGCTTGGCACGCAAGCGAAGACGGCCCGGACGAGGTCGCCGAAGCGCCGGTGCAGCCATTCGTCGCGGCGCGACCACCGGTAGCCCATCAGCTCGCGCACCGGCGGGTCGTACAGTCCGACGGTGAGCCACACGAAGAACGGGCTCATCAGCTTGCGCTGCGCCGCCCACAGCCAGTCCGGAAGCCATTGCGCGAACGGCGGTTTGGGCAGTTCGGTCAGATCCAGCACCGTACGGGCGGCCCAATTGCTCTCCAAGACGTTGCGGCACATGTGATCCCAGTAGGCCTGGAACTCTTCCCAGGACGCAGGCACCGGCCGCATGCTCATGCCATACATGCGGTACCACTCGACGTGCTCGTCGAAGAGCTGGCGGCGTTGCGCCTCGGTCAGGCCGCCGCAAAACCGTTCGGCCACATGAATTGTGCCGACGAAGAAGGTGGCGTGCGCCCAGTAGAAGACGTCGGGATTCAGCGCGTGGTAGCGCCTGCCCTGTTCGTCGACGCCCTTGATGTCGGTGTGGTAGTCGCGTACCTCGGCGCCGGTAACCGGGGCGCGGTCGCCGTCGAAAACGACCCCACCGATCGGGTACAACGAGCGGAGCAGGCGCGGCCAGCGCTCCCGGAAGAACGTGGAGTGGTCGATGACCGCCGCGCCCAGTTGGGGGTGCATGTTCTGCATGGACCCCGCCCATGGGCCCTGCAGCATGCCGCGCCAGTCCCCGAAGTACCGCCAGGTCAGCGAGTCGGGGCCGAGCGGCGTCGGCGGCGCCGCGTAGCCCAGCGGCGACACCGGGCAACCGGCCGCGACGTCGGTACCGGCGGGCGCCGCGGCGCCGCCCGGTCCGGCGCTGGTCAGGGAGCGGGCTGCGGACGTATCTTGGGTCACTATTGGATTCCTGTGAGTTATCGGCAATTCTGACTACATACGTTGTCATTTTTCAGCTTAGGAGCGATGTGCCAACCGGTCAACGACGGGGCCGTTGGACCGGCGTCCCTCTCGAGAGTCGGTCCGCCCTCCGCCGCGACAATCTCATCACCGCCGGCGTGCAATTGCTCGGCAGCGACCGTGGCCCGGCGCTGACCGTCCGGGCGGTGTGCCGCAAGGCCGCGCTCACCGAGCGCTACTTCTACGAAAGCTTTTCCGACCGTGACGAATTCGTGCGCGCGGTCTACGACGACGTGTGCACGCGCGCGATGAACACACTCACCTCGGCGAAGACGCCGCGCGAGGCCGTAGAACAATTTGTCGAGCTGATGGTCGACGACCCGGTCCGGGGCCGGGTGCTGCTGCTGGCGCCCGCGGTGGAGCCGATTTTGACCCAGTCGGGCGCGGAGTGGATGCCCAACTTCATCGACCTGCTGCAGCGCAAGCTGTCCCGGATCGGCGATTCGGTGCTGCAGAAAATGATCGCCACCAGCCTGGTCGGCGGGCTGACCAGCCTGTTCACCGCCTACCTCAACGGCCAGCTCGGCGCGACACGCAAGCAATTCATCGACTACTGCATCAACATGCTGTTCAGCGCCGCCACGCCGTACGTCGCCCCGGCCGACCAGGGGTAATTCGCGCCGAAAGTGCGCTACGCTGGCGGATTCCGCGTCGCTTGCTCGACATCCCAATTTGTGACATGGCGCGCCCGGGACAAACTTGATGCTACCGGCGGACACAGATATATTGACTGCTACCCGCCGACACAGATAACTGGAGGGGATTATGTCAGCCGAGCTGACCGACCTACAGCTGCTGCACGAGCTCGAGCCGGTGGTGGAGAAATACCTGAACCGGCACCTCAGCGTGCACAAGCCGTGGAACCCGCACGACTACATCCCGTGGTCGGACGGCAAAAACTATTACGCACTCGGGGGCCAGGACTGGGACCCCGAGCAGAGCAAGCTTTCCGACGTCGCCCAGGTGGCGATGGTGCAGAACCTGGTCACCGAGGACAACCTGCCGTCGTATCACCGCGAGATCGCGATGAACATGGGCATGGACGGCGCGTGGGGGCAATGGGTCAACCGCTGGACGGCCGAGGAGAACCGGCACGGCATCGCGCTGCGCGACTACCTCGTCGTGACCCGCGCGGTGGACCCCGTCGAGCTGGAGAAGCTCCGCATCGAGGTGGTCAACCGCGGCTTCAGCCCGGGCCAGAACCACCAGGGCGAGTACTTCGCCGACACCCTCACGCACTCCATGCTCTACGTCAGCTTCCAGGAACTCGCCACCCGGATTTCGCACCGCAACACCGGCCGGGCCTGCAACGACCCGGTCGCCGACCAGCTGATGGCCAAGATCTCGGCCGACGAGAACCTGCACATGATCTTCTACCGCGACGTCAGCGAGGCCGCGTTCGACCTCGTCCCCAACCAGGCGATGAAGGCGCTGCACCTGATCCTGAGCCATTTCCAGATGCCCGGCTTCCAGGTCCCCGAGTTCCGGCGCAAGGCCGTGGTCATCGCCGTCGGGGGCGTCTACGACCCGCGCATCCACCTCGAGGAGGTCGTGATGCCGGTGCTGAAGAAGTGGCGCATCTTCGAGCGCGAGGACTTCACCGGTGAGGCGGCCGCGTTGCGCGACGACCTGGCCCGGCTGATGAAGGAACTCGAGATGGCCTGCGACAAGTTCGAGGTGTCCAAGCAGCGCCAGCTCGAGCGCGAGGCCCGCACCGGCCGCAAGACCACCGCGCACGAGCTGCACAAGACCGCGGGCAAGCTGGCGATGAGCCGGCGCTAGGCCGGTTCGGGGAACCCTTGCGCATCGGTCCGATCACGCTCGCCAGCCCCGTGGTGCTGGCCCCGATGGCCGGCGTGACCAACGTCGCCTTCCGGACGCTGTGCCGCGAATTGGAACTCGCTCGGGTCGGCACCGTCAGCGGGCTCTACGTCTGCGAAATGGTCACCGCGCGCGCGCTCGTCGAGCGCCATCCGGTCACCATGCACATGACGACGTTCTCCCCCGACGAGTCGCCGCGCTCGCTGCAGCTCTACGCCGTCGACCCGGCCACCACGTACGCGGCCGCCCGGATGATCGCGGACGAAAACCTGGCCGATCACATCGACATGAATTTCGGCTGCCCGGTGCCCAAGGTCACCAAGCGGGGCGGCGGGGCGGCGCTGCCCTACAAGAGGCGGCTTTTCGGGCGGATCGTGGCCGCGGCGGTGCGAGCGACCGAAGGCACGCCGATACCGGTGACGGTCAAATTCCGCGTCGGCATCGACGACGAGCACCACACCCACCTGGACGCCGGGCGCATCGCCGAGGCCGAGGGCGCCGCCGCGGTGGCCCTGCATGCCCGTACGGCCGCGCAGCGGTATTCCGGCACCGCCGACTGGGAGCAGATCGCGCGGCTCAAGCAAGAGGTACGGACGATCCCGGTGCTCGGCAACGGTGACATCTACGACGCCAGCGACGCGTTGGCGATGATGGCGAGCACCGGTTGCGACGGGGTTGTCATCGGGCGGGGCTGCCTGGGCCGGCCGTGGCTGTTCGCCGAGCTGTCGGCGGCGTTCACCGGCGCCCCCGCCCCTACCCCGCCGACGCTGGGCGAAGTCGCCGACATCGTGCGCCGGCACGGCCGGCTGCTGGCCGCGCATTTCGGCGAGGACAAAGGCATGCGCGACATCCGCAAGCACGTCGCCTGGTACCTGCACGGATTTCCCGCGGGCTCCGAGCTGCGGCGCGCACTCGCGATGGTCAACACGCTCGACGAACTCGACAGGCTGCTGGACCGGTTGGACGGCGCGGTCCCCTTCCCCGACGCCGCCGCCGGCCCCCGCGGCCGGCAGGGCTCACCCGCCCGGGTGGCCCTCCCCGACGGCTGGCTGGCCGACCCGGACGACTGCACGGTGCCGGCCGGGGCGGACGTCATGCACTCCGGCGGATAAGGGTCTTCCCAACTCGAAATCGCTTCCGGGGCGATAACTCAGTACGATGTGGAACTTGCTGCATTGCGCGGTCGGTGGCGCCGCGCTGACATCGTGCGGACGGTTCCCTGACGTCGCATCAGAGTTGCGTGAGCTTTGGAGGCCGAGAGGACATGAGTGATGGCGGCACTGACGCCACTCTTGGCCATCGGCGCACCCGGCTGGCCACGCCCGGCGCAGCTCCCTGGGAGCGGTTTTCCGGGCCACCGTCCGACGACAGCATCCACCGCTGGCAGGCCGAACCGGCCCTGACGGAGCCGCCGGAGCTCGAAGAACCGCCGGCGCCCACCGAACCGGGCGAGCCCGAACGGACGGGCTCTCACGCCGAGGGCGGGCTGACCGTCGCCGACTTGATCGCCAAAGTCGGGGCCCCGACCACCGCCGGGCGTCGCCGCCGGCACGTCGCCCCCGACGACGAACCGGAGGTCGCCCCGGACCCGCCCGTCGACCTGCGGGACACCCAGGTGATCGACACCCCGGCCTACTCGCTCGACGCAGCTTCGGAACTTCCCGACCTCCCCGACCTCGACGCCGCCAACTACCCGAGCGACGACGCGCCCGACGCGCCCGAAGCCGCGGAGCAGGCCCCGAACGACTCCGAAGTCGAACCCCGGCCGCGCCGCAGGCCGATCCTGCTGGCCGCGCGCTCGCTGACCGCGTTCCTCGCCGTGCTGGCACTCGCCATGACCGGTGGCGCGTGGCAATGGAGCGCGTCGAAGAACCATCGGCTCAACATCATCAGCGCGCTCGACCCGGACTCGAGCGATGTCCGCGACCCGCACGGGCAATACGGCGACGAAGACTTCCTGATCGTCGGCGTCGACTCGCGCGCCGGGGAGAACGCCGACATGGGCGCCGGCAGCACCGACCAGGCCGACGGCGCGCGCTCGGACACGGTGATGCTCGTCAACATCCCGGCCAACCGCAAGCGCGTGGTCGCGGTGTCGTTCCCGCGCGATCTGGCGATCACCCCGTTGCAGTGCGAGGCGTGGAACCCGAGCACGGGTAAGTACGGACCCGTCTTCGACGAGAAGACCAAGACCTGGGGCCCGAAGATGATCTACACCGAGACCAAATTGAACTCGGCGTTTTCCTTCGGCGGGCCGAAGTGCCTGGTGAAGGAGATCCAGAAGCTGTCCGGGTTGAACATCAACCGCTTCATCGCCGTCGACTTCGCCGGGTTCGCGCGAATGGTCGAGGCCCTCGGCGGCGTCGAGGTGTGCAGCAGCACCCCCCTGCACGACTACGAGCTGGGCACCGTGCTGGAGCGGGCCGGACGCCAAGTCGTCGACGGCCCAACGGCTTTGAACTACGTGCGGGCCCGGCAAGTCACCACCGAGACCAACGGCGACTACGGCCGAATCAAACGCCAGCAGCTGTTCCTGTCATCGCTGCTGCGGTCGCTGATCTCCGAGGACACGCTGCTCGACCTCAACAAGCTCAACAACGTCGTCAACATGTTCATCGGCGACACCTACGTCGACAACGTCAAGACCAAAGACCTCGTGCAGCTGGGTCAGTCGCTGCAGGGCATGGCGGCCGGGCACATGACGTTCGTGACCGTGCCCACCGGCATCACCGACCAAAACGGTGACGAGCCGCCGCGGATGGCGGACACGCGGGCGCTGTTCGATGCCATCATCAACGACGATCCGCTACCCGAGGAAAACGACCAGAACGCCACGGCTTTGGGCGGCACGTCGCAAACCTCGACCGCGACACCCAACAAGAAGGCGCCGACCACCAAGAAGACGCCGACCCCCGCCGCGGCGCCCGAGGCGCAACACCAGCAGGTGATGACGACGTCGCCGCGCGAGGTCACGGTGCGGGTGTCCAACGCGACCGCGCAGAGCGGGCTGGCGGCCACCGCGACCCGTCAGCTCAAGCGCAACGGCTTCAACGTGATGTCGCCGGACGACTATCCCAGTTCGGTGAACACGACGACGGTGTTGTTCTCGCCCGGCAACGAACAGGCCGCCGCCACGGTGGCGTCGTCCTTCGCCAACGCGAAGGTCCAGCGGGTCTCGGGTTACGGGCAGGTCATCCAGGTGGTGCTGGGGCCGGACTTCAACTCGGTCGCCACTCCCGCGCCCACCGGCTCGTCGATCAACATGCAGATCGAACGCGGGTCGGCCACCGCGCCGACCAAGCTGCCCGACGACCTGACTGTCACCAACGCCGCCGACACCACCTGCGAATAAAGACCTTTGGCGGCACCGCTGCGCGTCTTTTGGGCGGCCAGAACGTACGCTTGACGACATGCGGACTGCCTACCACGAGCAGCTCTCTGAGTTATCCGAGCGGCTCGGCGAGATGTGTGGGCTGGCCGGGATCGCCATGGAGCGGGCCACCCAGTCCCTGCTGCAGGCCGATCTGGTGCTGGCCGAACAGGTGATCTCCGACCACGAACAGATCGCGACGCTCAGCGCCCGCGCCGAGGAAAGCGCGTTCGTGCTGCTGGCGTTGCAGGCGCCGGTCGCCGGTGACCTCAGGTCGATCGTCAGTGCGATCCAGATGGTGGCCGACATCGACCGGATGGGCGCGTTGGCCCTGCACGTGGCCAAGATCGCCCGTCGGCGCCACCCGCAGCACGCGCTGCCCGAAGAGGTCAACGGATACTTCGCCGAAATGGGCGGCATCGCAGTCGAATTGGGTAACGCCGCGCAGGAGGTGGTGTTGTCCCGCGACCCGGAGAAGGCCGCGCGGATACGCGAAGAAGACGACGCCATGGACGACCTGCACCGGCACCTGTTCTCGGTGCTGATGGACCGCGAGTGGAAACACGGTGTGGCGGCAGCCGTCGACGTGACGCTGCTGGGCCGCTTTTACGAGCGCTTCGCCGATCACGCGGTGGAGGTGGCCAGGCGCGTCATCTTTCAGGCGACCGGCACCCTGCCGGGCGAGGACCCGAAAAACGTGCGCAAGCCGGACGGTCCCGCGTCGCCCGTCGGCAGTTAGCCGAACCGTCCGGAGATGTAGTCCTCGGTCGCCTTCCGGGTCGGGTTGGAGAAGATCTTCTCGGTATCGTCGATCTCGACGAGGCGGCCGGGCTTTCCCACGGCTTCGAGGTTGAAGAACGCCGTCAGATCGCTCACCCGGGCGGCCTGCTGCATGTTGTGCGTGACGATCACGATGGTGTAGTCCTGCTTCAGCTCACCGATCAGTTCCTCGATGGCCATCGTCGAGATCGGGTCCAGCGCCGAGCACGGCTCGTCCATCAGCAACACCTCGGGCTGCACGGCGATCGCCCGGGCGATGCACAGGCGCTGTTGCTGGCCGCCGGACAACCCGCCGCCGGGGCGGTCCAGGCGGTCCTTGACCTCGTCCCACAGGTTCGCGCTGCGCAGTGAGGATTCGGCCGTCTCGTCGAGCAGCTTGCGGTTGCGCATCCCCTGCAGCTTCAGGCCCGCGACCACGTTGTCGCGAATTGACATGGCGGGGAACGGGTTCGGCCGCTGGAAGACCATCCCGATCGCCCGCCGCACCCCGACCGGGTCGATGCGCGAGCCGTAGATGTCCTGATCGTCGAGCAGCACGCTGCCCTCGACCCGCGCGCCCGGGATCACCTCGTGCATCCGGTTCAGCGTGCGCAGCACGGTCGTCTTGCCGCACCCCGAGGGACCGATGAACGCCGTCACGCTGCGGGGCAGGACCGACATCGTCACATCCGCGACGGCCTGGAACGCGCCGTAATAGATGTTGACGGCTTTGAGGTCCAACCGCTTGGCCACTACTGCTCCTACCTGCTTCCCGGTGCCCATCGGCTACTGGATCGCGTCGATCGCGGTAACCAACCGCTCCTTGACTTTATCCGGCAGCGGGACATAACCGGCGGACGGAAGCCCGGCCTGCCCGTTGCCGGCGGCCACGCCGAGGAACGACTTGATTGCGGCGGCGGTGTCCGCGTCGTAGCCCTTCGAGCACACGATCTCGTAGCTGGCCAGCACCAACGGGTAGGCGTCCGGCGGCCCGGCTGCGTACATCGGGTTCAGATCCAGCACCAGGTCGTTGCCGTCGCCCACAAAGCCCGCCGCCTGAATGGCTTTGGCGGCGGTGTCGGTGGTGAGCGCGACCACGCCGTGGCCGGTGTCGATCCGGGCATAGGGCATCCGGGCCTGGTCGGCCAGTCCCTGCTCGACGTACCCGATGGCGCCCGGGGCGGCCCGCACCGCCTCGATCACACCGGCCGACTTGGTGGCTCCCCGCCCGACCCCGCCCTGGAATTTCGTGCCCACACCCCGGGTCCAGCTCTGCGGCGCCGCGGCCGTGAGGTACTTCTGTACGTTGTCGGTCGTTCCCGACGAGTCCGCGCGGTAGACCGGCACGATTTTGGTGTCGGGCAGGGGCACGCCGGGGTTGAGCGCCAGCAGTATCGGGTCGTTCCAGGACGTGATCCTGCCGCTGAACACCCTGGCCAGCGCGTCGCTGCTGAGGACCAGCTTCGGCAGGCCCGGGAGGTTGTAGACCAGTGCGACCGGACCGAAGACCAGCGGCAGATCCCACGCCGGATTGCCGTCGCAGCGCTTGGCCGCGGGGCCGATCTGGTCGGCGACCAGCGGCGAGTCCGCCCCCGCGAAGTCGACATGGCCCGCGATGAACTGCTCGCGGCCGGCGCCCGATCCGGTCGCGCTGTACGACACGCTCTTGCCCGGGCAGGACTGCCCCCAGGCCTGGTTGAACATTGACATCGCGGTCTGTTGGGCGGTCGAGCCCTCCGCCGTCAGCGCATTCTTGCCGCCACAGTCCGCCGCGCCGGCCGCTCCCGGCTTGGCGGTCGCCGAACCGCCGCGGCGGTTGTCATCGCCGCCGCAGGCGGTCACCGTCCCGGCGCAGACCGCCATCGCCATGACCGCGGCCGCCAGCTGCCTGTCGAGCCTCACCGCTCTCGCTTTCCGCCGCATTTCGGGCGCGCACGGTCGCCCCCGGCTGTTCCCCCCCAAGCAAGGTTGCCAAGACGCCGCGAAAGTATGCGGCGACGCGCCCCAGAGAACCCCGCGGAGATGAATGCATTGTGAACGACGCGGGTTCACGCGACGCCGTCAGCCGGCGGTGGCCGCCGGCGCGTAGGCGGTGTCGACGCTGTAGGTGGTGAAGCCCAGGCCCGCGTAGGTCCGCACCGCGGCGGTGTTGTCGGACTCCACGTACAGCAGCACGGTCGGTTCGGCCGAGCCGCGCAGCCGGTCGGCCAGCGAGCGGATCCCGATGGCCGTCAACGCCTGCCCCAGGCCACGGCCCTGCGCCGACGGGTCGACGCCGACGACGTAGACCTCACCCAACCCCGGCCGGTCGAGGTGCACCTTGGTCCAGTGGAAGCCCAGGAGCACACCCGCCTGATCGGTGCCGGGGGCGCCGAACGCCAGGAACAAGCCCGCGGGGTCGAACCACGGTTCGCGGCGGCGCTCGGCGAGGTCGGCTTCGGTCCAGCCGCCCTGCTCGGGGTGGTAGGCGAACGCGGCGTTGTTGACGCGCAGCAACTCCGCGTCGTCGGGCGGGCCCACGTAGGTGCGGATCTCCACCCCGGCAACGGCGGGCACCGAGTCGGGGACGTCACGCAGGGAGCGACGCATCTGGACCAGTTCGCGCACCGCGACCAGGCCGAGCGCCTCGGCGGCCGCCCGGGCCGGTTCGAGGGTGCCGTGCGCCCAGAAGTGGTTGCGCCCGGCGGTCTTGCCCATCGCCGCGTGTCCCATCGCCGCGCCGATGCCGCGGCGCCGGGCCCGCGGGTGCACGACCAGTTCCGCCATCCCCGCGCCGCCATCGCGGGGCAGGGACAGGTTGAGGTAGCCGTCGACGGTGCCCGGGTGCTGGCCGCCGGGGGCCAGCAGGTGCTCGGTGCGGTCGTGCCCCAGTTCGCGCAACACCTGTTCTCCGACCGGCGCAACGCCGTCGAATTCGGTTGCGGCGGAGACGAGTTCGCGCACACCCCGCTGTTCTTCGGCGGTCAGGGTGGAGCGCCAGTGCGGCGGGGTCACTGACTGCGCAGCGGGTCGCGCAGCGGCTGTGGCAGATCCTCGGCGTCCGACTCGGCGTCTGACTCGGCGTCCGCGTCGCCCGCCTCGGGGTGGTCCGCGATCGGGGTCCGACCGCGCGCCGGCCGTACGGCCTTGTAGCCCACGTTGCGCACGGTGCCGATCAGCGCCTCGTGTTCGGGGCCGAGTTTGGCCCGCAGCCGTCGCACGTGCACGTCGACCGTGCGGGTGCCGCCGAAGAAGTCGTAGCCCCACACCTCGTGCAGCAGCTGCGCGCGGGTGAACACCCGCCCGGCGTGCTGGGCCAAATATTTCAGCAACTCGAACTCTTTGTAGGTCAGGTCGAGCGGGCGGCCGCGCAGTCGGGCAGTGTAGGTGCCCTCGTCGATCACCAGCTCCCCCAGGCTCACCTTGCCCGCGCTTTCCTGGTCGGCGAGGCCGCCGCGGCGGCCGACCACCAGCCGCAGCCGGGCGTCGATCTCGGCGGGTCCCGTGCCGGGCAGCAGGATCTCGTCGAGGCCCCAGTCTGAGCTGACCGCCACCAGCCCGCCTTCGGTCACCACGGCCAGGACGGGGACCGAACGGCCCGCCGTGCTCAACAGCCGGCACAGCCCGCGCGCCGACGACAGGTCGGTGCGCGCGTCGACGAGCACGGCGTCCGCGGTCCCGGCCTCTAGCAACGAGGAAGGTTCCGGCGGCGCGGTCCGGACGACGTGGGAGAGCAGCGACAGCGACGGCAGGACCGGGTCGGGGTGCAGCTCCGAGGTCAGCAGTAATAGCTCCAACAAGCCCCTCCAGTTCGGGGAACGGCATCTCCCAAAGTTCGTAACGCCACGCCGCGTTGGTTGCCAGGCATTTAACGATAACTTGACATTGGGATTTTCCGCCCGGCGACGATGTCGTGCGAGCAGCCACGGGACGGTCCGCGGGGCGGCGGCCGGGCGATTACGCGACAATGTGCCGATGCGCAGAGTGCTGATCGGCGTCACGGCGGCCGCTATCGCGGTAGGCGTCCTCGTGGTCGGCGCCGTCGGCGTCGACTACGGGACCAGCATCTACGCCGAGTACCGGCTGTCGTCCACGGTGCGCAAGGTGGCGCAGCTGGGGTCCGACCCGTTCGTCGCCATCGTGGCCTTCCCCTTCATCCCGCAGGCGATGCGCCGTCACTACAGCCAGGTCGAGATCAAGGCCAGCGCCGTCGATCACGCGAGGGTCGGCACCGCCACCGTCGAAGCCACGATGTACTCGGTGGACCTGACCGACGCGTCCTGGTTGATCAGGCCCGAGGCGAACCTGCCGGTGGGCAGGCTGGAGAGCCGCATCATCATCGACTCGACGCACCTGGGCCGGTACCTGGGCATGCCGGACCTGATGGTCGAGGCACCGCCGCGGGAAACCAACACCGCAACCGGCGGGGTCACCGCGTCGGGCATCTCCGACAGCCACGGCCTGGTGTTCAGCGGCACGCCGCACTCGGCCGGTTTCGAGCACCGGGTGAGCGTCGCGGTGGACCTGTCCATCGCCCCCGACGACCCGGCGACGCTGGTGTTCACGCCCACCGGCGTCCTCACCGGACCCGACACCGCCGACCAAGCCGTCCCGGACGACAAGCGCGACGCGGTGCTGCATGCCTTCAGCTCCAGGCTGCCCGACCAGCGGCTTCCTTTCGGTGTCGCACCGACCGCCGAGGGCGCGCGCGGCTCCGACGTGATCATCGAGGGCGTCGCCCGGGGAGTAACGCTGCGGCTGGACGGGTTCAAGCAGTCATGATTACCGTCGTCGCCGCGATCGGGGCGGCCGTCGTCGCCGCGGCCCTGGCCGGATGGCTGCTGACCCGCCGCTCGGGACGGCTCCGCGAGATCGACTCCGATCGCGACGCGACCCCCGACACCGCGGACCTGGGCCTTTCCCGCGACGGGCCCACCATCGTCCATTTCAGCGCCCCCTGGTGCGGGCCGTGCGATCGCGTGCGCCGGGTGGTCGGCCAGGTGTGCGAGGACCTGGGCGACGTGGCGCACGTCGAGATCGACCTCGACGCGAATCCGGCCGCCGCGCGGCGGTTTTCGGTGCTGTCGCTACCCACCACGCTGATCTTCGATGTCGACGGACGCCAGCGGTACCGGGCGTCCGGCGTGCCCAAGGCCGCCGACCTGCGCGAGGCGGTGCACCCGCTGTTGGCTTGAGCGCGGCGTCATTGGGTAAGCTTGCCGGCGTGTCAGCCCGCCCCGAGCTCCTGCTCACCAAGCGCCGCGCAGTCGATCTGTGCCGGCTGACGGGCTGTCGCTGTTGCTGTAGCTGCTGAGTCGCGGCGCCCTGCGCGCACTCGGAGCAGCTGGGAACCCCCGCGGGATCCCGAAGGCGTGCCTCCCCCGCTTTCCGCGCAACCAAATTTCTAGGAGTACCTACCGTGCCGAGCAGCAACACCGCCTTGGAGCCGGACCGTGTCGACGTCCGCGGGCCCAGGTTCACCGCCTGGGTCACGACCGCGGTCCTCGTGCTCGCGCTCATCGTTTCAGCCGCCAGCCCCCTGGCGGCTGCGGTCATTCTCGGGGCGCAGGCCGTGATCTTCGCCGTCGGCGCCATCGGTGGGCCGCGCCGACACCCCTATGGGCGGGTGTTCGCCCGCGTCGTCGCGCCCCGGCTGGGACCGGTCGCGGAGCGCGAACCCGTCGCGCCGCTGAAGTTCGCCCAGCTCGTCGGCCTGATCTTCGCCGCCGGCGGGGCCGCGGGATTCGCCGCGGGCGCCCTGCTGGTTGGCGTCGTCGCCACCGCGGCCGCGCTGGTGGCGGCCTTCCTGAACGCAGCATTCGGCATCTGCCTGGGCTGCCAGCTCTACCCGCTGGTCGCGCGGCTGCGGCCGCGCGCCTCCAATGCCTGTTAACCCCCCATTCGTCAGCAGCAATCGAAAGGAATCCAAACCATGGCACGCTCCGACGTCCTGGTCTCCGCGGACTGGGCCCAGAGCAATCTCGAGGCCGCGAACGTCGTCTTCGTCGAAGTCGACGAGGACACCAGCGCTTACGACACCGGGCACATCCCCGGCGCCGTCCGGCTGGACTGGCGCGGCGACCTGCAGGACCCGGTCAAACGCGACTTCGTCGACGCCCAGCAATTCTCCAAACTGCTGTCCGACCGCGGCATCTCCAACGACGACACCGTGATCCTCTACGGCGGCAACAACAACTGGTTCGCCGCCTACGCCTACTGGTATTTCAAGCTGTACGGCCACGCTCAGGTCAAGCTGCTCGACGGCGGCCGCAAGAAGTGGGAGCTGGACCGGCGCCCGCTGTCCACCGACACCGTCAGCCGGCCGGCCACCACCTACACCGCGGCCGCGCCGGACAACAGCATCCGCGCCTTCCGGGACGAGGTCATCGCGGCCATCAACGTCAAGAACCTGGTCGACGTGCGCTCCCCCGACGAGTTCTCGGGCAAGATCCTGGCGCCCGCGCACCTGCCGCAGGAGCAAAGCCAGCGGCCGGGCCACGTCCCCGGCGCGATCAACGTGCCGTGGAGCAAGGCCGCCAACGAGGACGGCACCTTCAAGTCCGACGAGGAGCTGGCCAAGCTGTACGCCGACGCCGGGCTGGATGGGACGAAGGAAACCATCGCCTACTGCCGGATCGGGGAGCGTTCGTCGCACACCTGGTTCGTGCTGCAGGAATTGCTCGGGCACAAGAACGTCAAGAACTACGACGGCAGTTGGACGGAATATGGCTCCCTGGTGGGAGCCCCGATCGAGTTGGGAAGCTGATATGTGCTCTGGACCGAAGCAAGGACTGACGTTGCCCGCCAGCGTCGACCTGGAGAAGGAGACGGTGATCACCGGCCGCGTCGTGGACGGCGACGGTCAGGCCGTGGGCGGCGCGTTCGTCCGCCTGCTGGACTCGTCCGACGAGTTCACGGCCGAGGTGGTCGCGTCGGCCACCGGTGACTTCCGGTTCTTTGCCGCGCCCGGATCCTGGACGCTGCGCGCGCTGTCCCCCGTCGGCAACGGCGACGCCGTGGTGAGCCCGTCCGGCGCGGGCATCCACGAGGTGGACGTCAAGATCGCCTGATCCAGGGGGACGAATAGACTCGTCCCCGTGGTGCTGTTCTTCGAGATCATGCTGGTCGGCGTGACCCTGGTGATCGCCTGGTTCGCGCTGTACACGCTCTACCGGCTCATCACCGACGAATCGTGACCCGCGCCGGCGACGATGCAGAGCGCAGCGATGCTGAGGAGCGGCGCACGACCCCCGACGAGGGCCCCGACGGACCGGCCGGTCCCGCGGGTTCGAGCGACCGCGCCGTGGCAGCCGCCGCCGAGCGCGCCAAAGTGACCGCCGCCCGCAATATCCCAGCCTTCGATGATCTGCCGGTGCCCCCCGACACCGCGAACCTGCGCGAAGGCGCCAACCTCAACGACGCGCTGCTGGCCCTGCTGCCGCTGGTCGGCGTGTGGCGCGGCGAGGGCGAGGGCCGCGGGCCCGACGGCGACTACCGGTTCGGTCAGCAGATCGTGGTCTCCCACGACGGCGGTGACTATCTGAATTGGGAAGCGCGCTCCTGGCGGCTCGACGACAACGGCGAATACCCGAAGCCCGGCCTGCGCGAGACGGGGTATTGGCGCTTCGTCACCGATCCCGACGACCCGACCGAGTCGCAGGCCATCGAGCTGTTGCTGGCGCATTCGGCCGGCTACGTCGAGCTGTTCTACGGCCGCCCGCGCACCCAGTCGTCGTGGGAACTGGTGACCGACGCGCTGGCACGCAGCCGCTCGGGCGTGCTAGTCGGCGGCGCCAAGCGGCTCTACGGCATCGTCGAGGGCGGCGACCTGGCCTACGTCGAGGAGCGGGTGGACGCCGACGGCGGACTGGTGCCGCACCTTTCGGCGCGGCTGTCCCGCTTCGCGGGATAGGGGGCCCGGACATGGAGCGGCCCCCGAGCGAATCTCCGGTTGGACTGACCGGAACTCGGGGGCCGGGTGGCTACGGGAAATTCGCCAGCTGCGTTACGCGCCGGTGCTTCCGAGCCATGCAGCTAACGCGTAGCCACCTCACATGTCCATGAAGCTATCAATTTCGCGGACCACCTCCTTCCCTGTGTGCCACGACCATAGCATTTGGCGGCATCCCCGCACGTCAGACCCAGTTTTGATGACGAATCCCCGCTGCTTCACTCCGCGAGTTTCTCGCCCGGACGGATGTCACCCCCCGCACTCGGCGATGCGCCGCCGCAGGAATTCGCGGCCCGGCTCAGAACTGTTGGCTTCCAAGGCCGTTCGATACCACGTCGCGGCTTCGGCGGGCCTTCCCGCGCGCCGAAGCAGGTCGGCGCGCACCGTCGCCACGAGGTTGGAGCGAGCCAGCCGGGGATCGTGCGCCACCGCGTCCAGGGCGGCCAGGCCGGCGTCGGGGCCGCTGCGGAAACCGACCGCCAAAGCGCGGTTGGCGCGCACCACCGGGGAGTCGGTTATCCGCACAAGCCGGTCATACGCCGCGCAGATGCTGACCCAATCCGTCTGTTCCCAGTTCGGCGCCGTCGCGTGCAACGCGGCGATCACTGCCTGCACGAGATAGGGACCCGTTGATCGCTCGGCCCGCCGCAGCCGGTCCAGCCCGCGCGAAATGCGGTCCCGATCCCACCGGCGCCGGTCCTGCTCCTCGAGCGGCACCAGCATCCCGGCGGGGTCGACGCGGGTCGCGCGCCGCGAATCGTGCAGCAGCATCAGGGCGGCCAGCGCGTGTGCCTCCAGCTCCTGCGGCATCAGCGCGCACAGCTCCTGTGCCAGCCGGATCCCCTCGTCGCACAATTCGTCGCGAATCGCCGACGGGCCCGCCGTCGACCAGTAACCCTCGGTGAACACCGAATAGATGCAAGCGAGAACGTGCGGCGTGCGCTCGGCCAGCAGCTCAGCCGGCGGCACCCGCAGCGGGATGTTGGCATGCCGAATCTTGTTCTTGGCGCGCGTGATTCGCTGGCCGATGGCCGCCTCGCTCTGCAGCAGCGCACGGGCAATTTCGCCGACGGTCAGCCCGGATACCAGTCGCAGGGTGAGCGCCAGTTGCGACGGCCGGTCGAGTGCCGGGTGCGCACAGGTGAACATCATCCGCAGCTCGTCGTCGAGCACCGGGTGGGGGTCGGCGGCATCGGTGCGCACCCGAATCTCGTCCAGCACGGAAGCCAATTCCTTTCCGGGACGCGCGGATTCGCGGCGTAGCCGATCCCGGGCGCGGTTGCGCGCCACGGTCACCAACCATCCGCCCGGACTGTCGGGCATCCCTTCGTGGGGCCAGGCGCGCAGCGCCTCGGCGCAGGCTTCCTGGACGGCGTCCTCGGCGACGGTCAGGTCGCCGGACCACCGCGCCAGCGCGGCGACGGCCGGTCCCCATTCCCGACGGAAGACGCCGTCCAGGTTCGTCATGTCCTACAGGCCGGAGACTCCCGCCAGCTGGCGCAGCTGCACCGCGGAAGCGGGGATCATCGCGGCGAGTTTGACCGCCTCGTCACGGTCGGCGGCCGCCAGCAGATAGAAGCCGGTGGCGATCTCGGCGCCTTCCACGAAGGGACCGTCGGTCAGCAGCACCTGACCGTCGCGTACCCGCACCGTGGTCGCCGTCGTGGACTCGTGCAATGCGGCGCCGCCGACGATGTGATCTCCTGCGGCGGCGGCGAATTCACCGTGCCGCGCCGCTTCCGCCTGCCACTCCGGTGTGCCCGGTGTGTGTGCGTTCGCCGGTGGCTCCAGCAGCAGCGCCAGCCACTGGGCGCCGGTGCCCGACCAATCGGGATCGAACACGTGGTAGG
Source organism: Mycobacterium sp. NGS57 (assembly GCF_059812405.1). Taxonomy (NCBI): domain Bacteria; kingdom Bacillati; phylum Actinomycetota; class Actinomycetes; order Mycobacteriales; family Mycobacteriaceae; genus Mycobacterium; species Mycobacterium sp. NGS57. Next base: position 246,804 of record NZ_JCALCP010000004.1, read on the forward strand.
TCGGCCGCACTTCGATCGCGCCGTGCTGCGCGGCAGGGATGTCGCGGGCCAACGCCAAGGCCTCGTCGAGGTTGTCGGCCTCGAACACGTAGTAACCGCCGGCCACCTCGGCGGCCTCGGCGAACGGGCCGTCGGTGGTCACCGGGGCGTCCGGCCCCCCGGTGATGCGGACACCTGCCGCGGACGGCAGCAGAGCATCACCGGCGCGGATGGCTGACGCCGCCTTGGTGTGGAAGCTCTGGTAGGCGGTCATCACCGCTGCCCGCTCGTCGGGGGCCACGTCCCGTTCCTTGCTGATCAACAGCGCCAAATATTGCATACGTCGCAACCTCCGGATCGTGAGCGAAGCCCTGTACTCCACTCTCTACCTACTCGACGAACGGCGCAGCGCCAATCCGACAGGGCGCCGGGAAATCAATGCGGTGCAGGCCACCGCGCCCCGCGAACGCTCAGCGATCACCGGCGATGGCCGCGTCGACCAGCTCGGCGAATTCGGCAGCGATCGGTGAGCGGCCCAGTGGTTGCCCGTCGAGCGTGTGCACCCGGGCGGCCAGTGTCATGCTGGACACCAGCCAAACCCCTTGGGCGGCATGCAGATCCGCGACGCGGAGCGCGCGGTAGTCGCAGTCATAGCCCTTGGCCCGGGCCACCTCGAAGAGGGCCTGCTGCGTGGTGCCGCGCAGGATCGGATACCACGGTGGCGGTGTGAGCAGGCACGGGTCCCCGGGCGCAGCGGTGGCGATCACCACCGTCGAGCGCGGGCCTTCCAGGATGTGGCCGTCGGAGCTGACGAAGATCACGTCACCGGCGCCCTGCCGGGCGGCGTGGCGCAGGGCGGCCATGTTGACCGCGTACGACAGCGTCTTGGCGCCGGCCAGCAGCCACGGCATGGCGTCGGCGGCGTCGGCGGGCAGCCCGCGATCGAGCGTGATCGCGGAGATCCCGTCGCGGCGCACCGCGGTCACCCGGTCCGGGACGGGGGTGACCATCACGTAGGCCGTCGGCGCCGAACCGTTCTCGCGGCCGCGGCTGTAGATCAACCGCATGGCGCCCTCCTCGGCGGTGCCCGCGACCCACCGCCGCGTCGCCTCGTCGATCGCGCGCCGCCAGGCGGGAAGGTTGGGCGCGGGCAGGTCCGTCAGCTTTGCGGAATGCGTGAGCCGCTGCAGGTGCGACTCGAGCAGGCAGGCCCGGCCGGTGCGCACCAGCAGCGTCTCGAAGATGCCGTCGCCGCGCACGGCCGCTAGGTCGTCGGCGTGCAGCAACCGCTCCCCCGGCGAATGCGTCTCGCCGTCCAGTGTGACGATCACGCCCATCGGGTCGGCCATGGACAGCAAGCCTAGTGGCGAGTGTGCGGCCAGCCGCACCGTCGCGCTCGAGTGTGCGCCTGGCCGCACGTTCGGTGGAGGGCGGCACCGGTCAGTAGAGTTGGCGTCGTGAACGCCGTTCCCGCACCCGATCCCGGGCCCGACGCCGGCGCGGTCTGGCACTACGGGGATCCGCTGGGCGAGCAGCGCGCCGCCGAGACCGACGCGGTGGTGATCGACCGCTCGCACCGCGCGGTGCTCACCCTGACCGGCAAAGACCGCCAAACCTGGCTGCACAGCCTCACCACCCAGCACGTCAGCGAACTGCCCGAGGGCGCCAGCACGCAAAACCTCAGCCTCGACGGGCAGGGCCGCGTCGAGGACCACTGGATCCAGACGGAGCTGGGCGGCACGACCTACCTCGATACCGAACCCCGGCGGGGCGAGCCGCTGCTGGAGTATCTGCGCAAGATGGTCTTCTGGTCGGAGGTGACGCCCACGGGCTCTGAGCTGGGGGTGCTGACACTGCTGGGTCCGCGGCTGGCCGACCGGGCGGTGCTCGACGCGCTCGGGCTGGACGCCCTGCCCGCCGAGGCGGCCGCGGTTCCCGTCGCCGCCGGCTTCGTGCGCCGGATGCCGGGCGCAACCGCCGAGCAGATCGAGCTGGACCTGGTCATCGCGCGCGACGGGTCGGCCGGCTGGCGGGACCGCCTGGCGCAGGCGGGCGTGCAACCGGCCGGGGTGTGGGCTTTCGAGGCACATCGGGTGGCGGCGTTGCGCCCGCGGCTCGGCGTCGACACGGACGAGCGCACGATCCCGCACGAGGTGGGCTGGATCGGCGGTCCCGGCGCGGGGGCCGTGCACCTGGACAAGGGCTGCTATCGCGGGCAGGAAACCATCGCGCGGGTGCACAACCTGGGCAAACCGCCGCGCATGCTGGTGTTGCTGCACCTCGATGGCTCGGTGGAGCGGCCCGCGACGGGCGACGCGGTGGTGGCGGGCGCTCGTGCCGTGGGGCGCCTCGGGACCGTGGTCGACCACGTGGACCTCGGGCCGGTGGCGCTGGCGCTGGTCAAGCGCGGGTTGCCGGCGGACACACCCCTGGCGACGGGCCCCGAGGCGGCGGTCGCCGCGGCGATCGACGCCGATTCCGTGCCGGCCGCCGACCACGTCGGGGCGGGCCGGCTGGCCGTTGAACGGTTGCGCGGCGGTGCGGGATAATGGCCGATGACGTCCACCACAGCGGACAGGGGCCGCCGACACCCGGCCCGCAGGCACGGTAAACTGTCGGCAGGACAAATACGACACCAGAGATCGGAGCCGCCTACTCGTTAGGCCGCTCCGTTATTGCGCGAGGGGGTTCCCCCATGGGCCGCGGCCGGGCTAAGGCAAAGCAGACCAAGGTTGCACGAGAACTCAAATACAGTTCCCCGCAGACCGACTTCCAGCGGCTACAGCGCGAGCTGTCGGGCACGAGCGCAGACGAACCCGACGGGTTGGACGACTCGGACGGTTCCGGTCCGGGCAATTCCTGGGACGATCAAGACGACTGGCGTCGCTAGAACCCAACCCCCGTGCCGATGCTCTGAGCATCGGCACACTTTTTAGCAGCGCGCTCTCAGAACCTGGGGTGCTGCCCGACCAGTTTGGCCCGGGGGCCGTCTTTGCCGCCTTTGCCGACGGTGCCCAACACCCAGCAATCCAAATGCCGCGCGGTCAGGATGGCCAGGGCGCGGTCGGTGTCTTCCGGGGCGACGACGGCGATCATGCCGACGCCCATGTTGAACGTCTTTTCCATCTCCTCGCGGGTCACCCGGCCGCGCTGGGCGATCATCGCGAATACCGGCGCGGGCGTCCACGTGCCGCGGTCGACCTCGGCGACCAGCCCCGGCGGGATGACGCGCTGCAGGTTGCCCGCCAGCCCGCCGCCGGTGACGTGGCAGAACGTGCGGACGTGGGTCTCGGCCGTCAGCGCCAGGCAGTCCTTGGCGTAGATGCGGGTCGGTTCCAGCAACTCTTCGCCGAGAGTGCGGCCGAACTCCTCGACGTAGCCGGCCAGGTTCATCCGGTCGATCTCCAGCAGCACCGTGCGGGCCAGCGAGTACCCGTTGGAGTGCAGGCCGGACGAGCCCATCGCGATGATGACGTCGCCGGGCTTGACGCGGTCGGCGCCCAGGACGTCGTCGGCCTCCACGACGCCGATGCCGGTCGCCGAGATGTCGTAGTGGTCGGGCTCCATCAGGCCGGGGTGTTCGGCGGTTTCCCCGCCGAGCAGCGCGCAGCCGGCGCGCACGCAGCCCTCGGCGATGCCGCTGACGATCGCGCTCAGACGTTCGGGGACCGTCCGGCCGACCGCGATGTAGTCCTGCAGGAACAGCGGCTCGGCGCCGCACACCACGAGGTCGTCGACCACCATCGCGACCAGGTCGAGGCCCACGGTGTCGTGCTTGTCCATCGCCTGGGCGACCGCCAGCTTGGTGCCGACGCCGTCGGTGGAGGCCGCCAGCACCGGCTCGCGGTAGTCGCCGCGCAGCGCGAACAGCCCGGCGAACCCGCCCAGCCCGCCGCGTACCTCCGGCCGGGTCGCCTTGGTCGCCAGCGGCTTGAACAACGCCACGGCGCGATCACCGGCTTCGATGTCCACCCCGGCCGACGCGTAGGTGATGCCCTGGCTGCCCGGGTTGCGTCCGGGGCTTTTTCCGGGATCCGTCATCGCGATAAAGGCTACCGGGCGGCGCTTCGCGCCGGTATCAAACGTCTTTGATGCGCCAAGCGAATTCGGTCAGCGCACGATCGGCACTTCTGGAATGTCCCTGGGCGCCAGATCGTCGAGCGCGGCACCGCGCGCCGCGCTGGCGAGCATGTTCTCGATGACGTTCTTGCCCAGCGCCGTCTCCCCCGGCAACTCGATCGGATACTTGCCGTCGAAGCAGGCGGTGCACAGCCGCGACGCGGGCTGCTCGGAGGCCGCGACCAGGCCGCGCAGCGAGATATAGCCCAGCGTGTCGGCCCCGATGGCGTGCCGGACCGCCTCGAGCATCTCCTCTTTGTCTTGGACGGCATTGGCGATCAGCTCGGCCGGCGACGGGAAGTCGATGCCGTAGAAACACGGCCACTTCACCGGCGGCGAGGCGATGCGCACGTGCACCTCGAGAGCGCCGGCCTCCCGCAGCATCCGCAGCAGGGCACGCTGGGTGTTGCCGCGCACGATCGAGTCGTCGACCACGATGAGCCGCTTGCCGCGGATCACCTCTTTCAGCGGGTTCAGCTTCAGCCGGATGCCGAGCTGGCGGATGGTCTGCGACGGCTGGATGAACGTGCGCCCGACGTAGGCGTTCTTCATCAGGCCCTGCCCGTACGGGATGCCGGACTCCTGCGCGTACCCGACGGCCGCCGGGGTGCCCGACTCCGGCACCCCGATCACCAGGTCGGCCTCGACCGGGCATTCGCGGGCCAGCCGGCGCCCGATCTCGACCCGGGTCGCGTGCACCGACCGGCCGGCGATCGTGCTGTCCGGGCGGGCCAGGTAGACGTACTCGAAGACGCAGCCCTTGGGCTCGGGGTTGGCGAATCGCGTCGAGCGCACCCCGTCGGCATCGATGGCCAGCAATTCACCGGGCTCGATGTCGCGGACGAACGAGGCGCCGACGATGTCGAGTGCGGCCGTCTCGGACGCCACCACCCAGCCGCGGTCCAGCCGTCCGAGCGAAAGCGGCCGCACGCCAAAGGGATCGCGGCACGCGTACAGCGTGTTTTCGTCCATGAACGTCAGGCAGAACGCCCCGCGCACGGTCGGCAGCAGTTCCAGCGCCGCCTGCTCCAGGCTGGAATCGGCGGCGCCGTGCGCCAGCAGCGCGCCCAGGATGTCGGAGTCCGTCGTGGCCGGGGCCGGGCAGCGGGTGCCGATCAAGCCCTCCTCGCGGGCGCGGGCGGCGAGTTCGGCGGTGTTGACCAGATTCCCGTTGTGCCCCAACGCGACTCCGGTACCGGCCGCGGTGTTGCGGAACACCGGCTGCGCGTTTTCCCACGTCGTGTCGCCGGTGGTGGAATAGCGGCAGTGCCCGATGGCGACGTGGCCCTGCATCGCGGCCAGCGTCTGCTCGTCGAACACCTGGCTGACCAGGCCGAGGTCCTTGAAGACCAGCACCTGCGACCCGTCGGCGACGGCGATGCCCGCGGCTTCCTGCCCGCGGTGCTGCAGGGCGTACAGGCCGTAATAGGTGAGTTTGGCGACTTCTTCGCCGGGGGCCCAGACCCCGAATACGCCGCACTCTTCCCGGGGGGAGTTCAGGTCCTGTTCCAGTTCCTGCACGGTCACGGTTCGGCGGCTCCCTGCGAACGATTGGTGACGTCACGGAGTCTACGGGCACGACGGGCGGCGCGCCCAATCCGTCGCGCGTGTTGGGCGCCGAATTCGCCGGCCCGAAAAGCCTAAACGTGCAGTTCAGGGTTATCTTGGGTCGATGTCGACCAGGGGCAGCCAGTGGCCGATTTCACCCGCCCGGGAGCCCGACAGCGTCAGCGTCCCGCTCGTCGTCGCGTCCTCGATCGGCACCAGCCCGGTGACCAGCAGCAGCCAGGTGCGCGGATCGGCCTCCACGATGTTGGGCGGCGTGCCGCGGGTGTGCCGGGGTCCCGCGACGCACTGGACCGCGACGAAGGGCGGGATCCGGACCTCGACGCTGGCGCCGGGCGCCACCGCGGCCAGCGTGCGCGCGGTGAGCCGCACCGCGGTCGCCAGGGCCGCCCGATCGGGTGCCGGCCGCGATTCGTCGCGCAACCAGTGCACGACGGCCAGCACCGCCTGGCGGGTCTTGGCCGGGTCGGCGGCGTGACGGGCGGGCATGGCTCAGCGTCGCACGGCCAGCGCCGCGATCGCACCGGCCTCGTTGACGGCCAGATGCGCGAGCATCGGCGCGGCAAGGCTGCCGGAACGGTCGGCCAGCCAGCCGAACACCCAGCCCGCCACACCCGTGACCAGCACGGTGCCCGCCACCGGCTGGCCGGTGGCCCGCGCATCGGCGACGTGGGAGAACCCAAAGGCGATGGCCTGCAGCACCCGTCCGCCGGGCCGGCCGAACGCCCGGGCGCCGGCGGCGGCCAGCGCGCCGCGGAAGGCGGCCTCCTCGGCCCACACGGTGCCGACGGGGATGCGCACCAGCAGCCAGCCGATCGCGGACGGCGGCGGCTCACGCCCGGCCATCGCCGCGCGCACCACGGGCGCCGCGCTGCTCGCGGCGATCGTGCTGGCCGCGGCCGCGCCGGCCGCCGAGCCCAGCCGTACCCCCGCCGTCAGCCGCGGCGGTGTTAGACCCAGCGGGGCGCGGGTCGCACGCACCAGCAGCGCGCTGACGGCGGTCTGTAACGCTATCCGGGCTGCCGCCGGCATGCGGGGGGTGACGAAGCTCCAGCCGACCAGTGCGGCGGCTAGGGCGAGCGGCTTTGCCGTTGACTCTGCATCCATGGTGAAGAAGTGCGAGTGGCCCGCGCCGTCAGCGCAGAGTCACTGTGAAAACAGGCGCGGCAGCACCGATTCGGACGTCTGGCGCAGTTCGGCCAGCGGAACCGTGAACAGGCCCTGCACCTCGACGGCGTCAACGGCCTGATCGGCGACGCCGATGCGGACGGCGGGCAGCCCGCGCGCCTCGCACATCGCGCGGAACCGGCTCTCCTCGGTGCGCGGCACCGCCACCAGCACGCGGCCCGCCGACTCCGAGAACAGCATCACGAACGGGTCGGCGTTTTCGGGAAGCACGATGCGGCAACCGGTTTCGCCGGCCAGCGCCGCTTCGATTACGGCTTGGGCCAGGCCGCCCTCGGACAAGTCGTGCGCGGCGGACACCAGCCCGTCGCGCGACGCGGAGGTCAGCACGTCGGCCAGCAGCTTCTCGCGCGCGAGGTCGACGGCGGGCGGCAGCCCGCCCAGGTGGTCGGCGGTCACCTGCGCCCAGACGGAGCCGTCGAACTCGTCGCGCGTATCGCCCAGCAGGATCAGGGTTTCCCCGGGTTCGGTGCCGAAGGACGTGCGGAGACATCGGCTCACGTCCTCTATGACACCGAGCACCCCGACCACCGGCGTGGGCATGATCGCCGTCGACCCGGTCTGGTTGTAGAAGCTCACGTTGCCGCCGGTGACCGGAATGCCAAGGGCCGCACAGCCATCGGCGAGGCCGCGCACCGCCTGGGAGAACTGCCACATCACCCCGGGGTCTTCGGGGGACCCGAAGTTGAGGCAGTTGGTCACCGCGACCGGCGTGGCGCCGGTGACGGCGACGTTGCGGTACGCCTCGGCCAGGGCGAGCTGGGCGCCGGCGTAGGGGTCCAGCTGGGTGTAGCGCCCGGACGCGTCGGTCGACACCGCGATGCCGCGGCCGGTGCACTCGTCGACGCGCAGCACGCCGCCGTCGGCGTGCTCGGCCAGCACGGTGTTGCCGCGCACGTAGCGGTCGTACTGCTCGGTGATGAACGCGCGGCTGCACAGATGCGGACTGCCAAGCAGCGCAAGTAAAGTCGCGCGCAGCTCATCGCCGGTTGCCGGCCGCGGCAGGCTCGTCGAGCGGTCGGCGTTCAGGGCGTCCTGCGAGTCGGGGCGCACGACCGGGCGCTGGTACACCGGTCCCTCGTGGGCCACGGTGCGCGGCGGCACGTCGACGACCGTCTCGCCGCGCCAGGCGATCCGCAGCCGGTCGCCGTCGGTGACCTCGCCGATCACGGTGGCCAGCACCTCCCACTTGCGGCACACCGCCATGAAGGCGTCGACGTTCTCCGGCGCGACCACCGCGCACATGCGCTCCTGCGACTCGCTGCACAGCACCTCGGCGGGCGTCATCTCGGTGGTCCGCAGCGGAACGGCGTCGAGCTGGATCGCCATCCCCCCGTCGCCGGCCGACGCCAATTCGGAAGTTGCACAGGCCAATCCGGCCCCGCCGAGATCCTGAATGCCGATCACCAGCCCGCCCGCGTACAGGTCCAGGCAGCATTCGATGAGCACCTTCTCCATGAAGGGGTCGCCCACCTGCACCGAGGGCAGCTTCTTGCGCGAGTTCTCCTCGTCGAACGTGTCCGACGCCAGCACCGACACCCCGCCGATGCCGTCAAGGCCGGTGCGCGCGCCGAACAGGATGATCTTGTTGCCCACGCCCGAGGCGAACGCCAGATGCAGGTCCTCCTGGCGCAATACGCCCACGCACATCGCGTTGACCAATGGGTTGCCTGCGTAGCAGGCGTCGAAGACGGTCTCGCCGCCGATGTTGGGCAGGCCCAGCGAGTTCCCGTAGCCGCCGATGCCGCGCACCACGCCGTCGACCACCCGGCGGGTGTCGGGCGCGTCGGCGGCGCCGAAGCGGAGCTGGTCCATCACCGCGACCGGCCGCGCGCCCATCGCCATGATGTCGCGGACGATGCCACCGACGCCGGTGGCCGCGCCCTGGTAGGGCTCGACGTAGGACGGATGGTTGTGCGACTCCACCTTGAACGTGACGGCCCAGCCGTCGCCGATGTCGACCACGCCGGCGTTCTCGCCGATGCCGGCCAGCATGCCGGCGCGCATCTCGTCGGAGGTGGTCTCACCGAAGTAGCGCAGGTGCACCTTCGACGATTTGTAGGAACAGTGCTCGCTCCACATCACCGAGTACATGGCCAGCTCGGTGTCGGTGGGCCTCCGGCCCAGAATCTCGCGGATGCGCTGGTATTCGTCGTCTTTGAGGCCCAGTTCGGAAAACGGTTGCGGCTGGTCGGGCGTGGTGGCGGCGTGCTCGACGGTGTCAGTCACGCCCACAGTCTAGGGTCGCCCCGCCGGCTATTGACCGACCACGCAGAATGCGTTGCCCTCGGGGTCGGTCAGCACGACCCAGCGGAAGTTGTCGCCGACCCGGTGCCGTTCGACCTCGGTGGCTCCGGCGGCCGTCAGGCGAGACACTTCGGCGTCCACATCCGCGGCGCTGAAATCGAGGTGCACGCGATTCTTTCCGGGCGTCGGATCGGGCACCTTCTGGAATCCGAGGCGGGGGCCTTCGGCCGGTGCCACGGCGAAGAATTCGCCGGCCAGCAGCTCGTGCGTGGTGCCCTCGAATTGCTCCGCCCACCACCCGGCGAGCGTTGCCGGGTCGGTGCTGTCGAACGTGATCATCTCCACCTTGAGCGCCATGACCGGATCGTAGGTCAGTGCGGCGAAAGAAACGCTTGCAGCGCAGCGGAATAGGCGGCCACATCGTGTGCGCCCATCAGCTCGCGCGCGGAGTGCATCGCGAGCTGGGCGGCACCGACGTCGACGGTCGGGATGCCGGTGCGCGCCGACGCCAGCGGCCCGATGGTCGAACCGCACGGCAGGTCGGCGCGGTGCTCGTAGCGCTGCAGTCCGACGCCGGCCTGGCGACAGGCCAGCTCGAAGGCCGCCGCGGTGCGTCCGTCGGTGGCGTACCGCAGGTTCGGGTGCACCTTGAGCACCGGCCCGGCGTTGGCCGCGATCAGATGGCCGGGCTCGTGCCGCTCCGGGTAATTGGGGTGGGTGGCATGCGCCATGTCGGCCGAGGCCAGCATGGACGCGGGCAGCCGGCGCAGGAAGTCTTCCCGGTTGCCGCCGGCGGCGAGCACGACGCGCTCCAGGACGGTGCCCAGCAGGTCGGACTGCGCGCCGTGGTCGGACGACGAGCCGACTTCCTCGTGATCGAAGAGCACCAGCACCGGTTGAAAGCCCCGGGGTTCGGCATCCAGCAGTGCCTCCATCCCGGCGTAGCAGCTGGCCTGGTTGTCCAGCCGGGGGGCGCTCAACAAATCGGTGTCGGCGCCCAGCACCGTGGACGGGGTCAGGTCGTGCGTCATCAGGTCGGCGGCCAGCACGTCGGCCGCGGCCACCCCGGCCCGCGCGGCGACGTAGTCCACGAACGAAAGCGGTTGGTCGGCAACGCCCCAGACCGCGTTGACGTGTCGCTGCGGGTCCAGGGTCACCGACTTGCGGTCCTCGGCCAGGTGGATTGCGAGCTGGGGCACCCGCAGGATGGGCTCGTCGATGCGGACCAGCCGGTGGCCGACCCCGGCGCCGTCCCGGACCGACAGCCGCCCGCTGATCCCCAGGTCCCGGTCCAGCCAGGAGTTGAGCCACGCTCCCCCGTACGGCTCCAGCGCCACCACGCGCCACCCGGCGACCAGCCGGTCCGGATGCTGCTTGACCCGCAGGTTGGGGCTGTCGGTGTGCGCGCCGACGATGCGGAACGGGCCGTCGGCTCCGGCGGAGTTCCACGCGACCAGCGAGCCGGCCCGCACGGTGAAGTAGCGGCCCGCCCGCCCCGGCCAGCGGTCGGCTTCCGCGAGTTCGGCGTAGCCGGCCTCGACAAGCCGGGCGCCCACCGTGGCGCAGACGTGAAACGGCGACGGAGACGCGTCGATGAAATCGCAGAGGCCTGCGGCGCTGGCCGGCATGCTGAACATCATCGCTGTTCCGGACGGCGGGGTTAACGATAGGGTCGGCAGAGTGCCGCCAGTGCAGCCCCAACCCATCCTCGCGCCGTTGACCCCGGCCGCGATCTTCCTGGTGCTGACCATCGACGACGGCGGCGAGGAGACCGTGCGCGACGCGCTTCAGGACGTGTCCGGGCTGGCGCGCGCGATCGGATTCCGCGAACCGCCCAAGCGGTTGTCGGTGATCGCCTCCATCGGTTCCGACGCGTGGGATCGCCTGTTTTCCGGACCGCGGCCCGCCGAGCTGCATCCGTTCATCCCGCTGCACGGCCCGCGGCACACCGCGCCGGCCACACCCGGGGACCTGTTGTTCCACATCCGCGCCGAGACCCTTGACGTCTGTTTCGAATTGGCCGACCGCATCCTGCGCGCGATGGCGGGCGCGGTCACCGTGGTCGACGAGGTGCACGGCTTTCGTTACTTCGACAATCGCGACCTGCTGGGCTTCGTCGACGGGACCGAAAACCCCGACGGCCCACTGGCGGTCAGCTCCACCGCCGTCGGCGACGAGGACCCCGACTTCGCGGGCTCGTGCTATGTGCACGTGCAGAAGTACGTGCACGACATGTCGGCGTGGAATGCGCTGCCGGTCACCGAACAGGAACGGGCGTTCGGCCGAACCAAGCTCGACGACATCGAATTCGACGACGACGTCAAGCCGGCCAACGCCCACATCGCGCTCAACGTCATCACCGACGACGACGGCACCGAGCTCAAGATCGTGCGGCACAACATGCCCTTCGGCGAGCTGGGCAAGGCCGAGTACGGCACCTACTTCATCGGGTACTCGCGGACGCCGCGGGTCACCGAACGGATGCTGCAGAACATGTTCCTCGGCGACCCGCCCGGCAACACCGACCGGATCCTGGACTTCTCCACCGCGGTCACCGGCGGGCTGTTCTTCTCCCCCACCGTCGACTTCCTCGACGACCCACCGCCCCTGCCCGCGCCACCCGTGACGGCGCAGCAAGACGCCCCCGCACCCGACGATGGCTCACTCGCGATCGGCAGCCTGAAAGGAACCCTCCGATGAACAACCTCTACCGCGACCTGGCACCGATCACCGAAGTCGCCTGGGCGGAAATCGAATTGGAGGCCACCCGGACCTTCAAGCGCCATATCGCCGGGCGGCGCGTCGTCGACGTCAGCGAGCCCGGGGGCCCGGTCGCCGCGTCGGTCAGCACCGGCCGGCTCGTCGACGTCGAAGCGCCCACCGACGGTGTGGTGGCCCACCTGCGGGCTAGCAAACCCCTGGTCCGGCTGCGCGTGCCGTTCACGTTGTCCCGCACCGAGATCGACGACGTCGAGCGTGGTTCGAACGACTCCGACTGGGACCCGGTCAAGGTCGCGGCCAAGAAGCTGGCGTTCGTCGAGGACCGCACGATCTTCGAGGGCTATGCCGCCGCGTCGATCGAGGGCATCCGCAGCTGCAGCTCCAACCCGCCGCTGACCCTGCCCGAGGATCCGCGCGACATGCCCGACGCCATCTCGCACGCGCTGACCGGCCTGCGGCTGGCCGGCGTCGACGGTCCTTACTCGGTGCTGCTGTCCGCGGAGACCTACACCAAGGTCAGCGAGACCACCGCACACGGATATCCCATCCGCGAGCACCTGAACCGCTTGGTCGACGGCGACATCATCTGGGCGCCGGCCATCGACGGCGCCTTCGTGCTGACCACCCGCGGCGGAGACTTCGATTTGCAGCTGGGCACCGACGTCGCGATCGGCTACCTCAGCCACGACGCCGAGACCGTACAGCTGTACATGCAGGAGACGCTGACGTTTTTGTGCTACACCGCCGAGGCGTCGGTCTGCCTGGCCCCGTAAGAAGGGTCGGCCGGTCAGAGGTCCAGCACGAGGTCGCTGCGCGGCACGGCCGAGCAGATCAGCACTTCGCCCTCGCCGGGCTTTTCCAGCGGCGATTGCACGTAGGTCGCCGCCCCGGCGACGACGCCCGTGACGCACACGTGACAGACCCCGCTGCGGCACGCGAAACGGGTTGGCACGTCGCACGCTTCGGCGAGGTCGAGGATGCTGCGGTAGTCCGGCGACCAGTTGACCGTCAGCCCGCTGCGCGCGAACGTGATCGGCGGCCCGGTACCCGGCGTCGGCCCGGGCGGGTGCGGCGGCCTGCGCGGACCCATGTCGACCACGCCCGGGTTGATCGCCGGCAGGGCACCGAACAATTCACTGTGTATGCGCGCGGGGTCGAGGCCGCCGGCGGTGAGGAAGTCGCGGGCGTCGACCATGAATTGCGTTGGGCCGCAGAGGTAGACGGTGGCATCGATGGGCAGGCCCAGCGACGCGATCGACTCCCGGTTGAGGCGGCCCTCGGTCTCGGTGTAGAACACCCGACGCCGCGCGTGCGGCAGTGACGCGACGAGGGAGTCGACTTCGCTTGCGAAGGTCTCGGTTTCGCGATTGCGCGTGGTGTGCAACCACCAGATGTCGCGACCGCTGCCGGAATCGGACAGCGCGTGCAGCATCGCCAGCACGGGGGTGACCCCGATCCCCGCCGATAACAGCACCACCGGATTGCCGTCCCCGCTGAGGCAGAAGTCGCCGCGCGGCGCGGCGGCCTCGAGCACCGACCCCACCCGGACGTGGGCGTGCAGCCAGCGGCTCACCACGCCGCGGTCCTCGCGCTTGACGCTGATTCGGTAGACGCCCGCGCCGGGGTCACCCGAAAGGGAGTAGCTGCGCAAGGGTGCCGGTTCGCCGGCCCGGGGAACCCGCACCGGGAGGTACTGGCCGGGAAGGGGCGGGGGCAGGGCGGTGTGATCCGCGGACTCGAGGGTGATCGAGAGCACCGACGCACTTTCCCGGCGGGTCTGGGTGACGCGCAACCGGCAAAATCCATTCCAAGCGGCGGTAATTGGCGGTGCGACGCCCTCGGCCAGCAGGTCACGGAAGGACTGCTGCCAACCGGGGCTGAGCGCCGGGACGTCGACGGCCTTGCGGAGTTGCCCCGCGTCACGGCCTGACAGATACAACAGCGCGTCGACGTCGGCAACGCTGAGTTCGTGCCGGCCGCGACGGGTCCGCACGATGTCGTCGCCGGCGCGGACGTGGCCCTCGGTGATGACCCGGAAGTAGAACCCCGGGCGACGGTGGGCGACAAGCAGGTTGGGCATCTCGGGCTCGTCGAGGCGCCAGCCGACCCGAAAGCAGGTGACACGTGGTTGGGTGACTTCGAATTCGGCCTTCCCGATCCGGTAGCGATCACCGATGCAGACGTCGTCATCGCCCAGTCCGGTGACGGTGAAGTTTTCGCCGAAGTGGCCGGGTTCCAGGTCGTCGCGCCCCAGGTAGGTCTTCCAGTACTCGTACGACTCCCGCTGGTAGACCATGACGGCGCGCTGTTCGCCGCCGTGGCCGGCCAAGTCACCCTGCCCGTCCCCGTCGAAGTTGTTGCGGCGCACCATAACCGGCCCCGCGACCGGCGTCTTCCATATCCCGGTGCGGATGGTTTTTTCCCGCCAACGCACGTCCTTGGGCAGGCCCACATTGACCGAAACCAGCCTGCCCACCCGCGTCACCTCGCTCGGCACAAATTGGGATATCTGACCCAGAATATGTCAACCCGACTTGGCCGGCAACAGATCTGCTGTTGCGCGCGGCCCGTTCGGGTGCATACTGGGTCAGACAACCCAGAACCGCGCGGATCGCCGATGTGCGCAAGGGCCCAGGAGGTACGTCATGCCGGCAGTCCACCATCGATACGCCACCGTCGACGGCCATCGGCTGTTCTTCCGGGAGGCCGGCGATCCCGAAGCCTCATCACTGGTGCTGCTGCACGGGTTTCCCACCAGCTCTTACATGTTTCGCAACCTGATACCGGCACTGGCCGACCGTTACCACGTGATCGCGCCCGACCATCTGGGCTTCGGGCTGTCCGACGCGCCACCCGTCGAGGAGTTCGACTACACCTTCGACGCGCTCACCGACCTGACCGCGGGCCTGCTGGGCACGCTGGGGCTCGACCGGTACGCCGTTTACGTCCAGGACTACGGCGCCCCGATCGGCTGGCGGCTGGCCCTGCACGACCCCGACGCCATCACCGCGATCGTCACCCAGAACGGCAACGGCTACGACGCGGGATTCGTCGAGAGCTTCTGGAAGGTGGTGTGGGCCTACCAGCGCGAGCAGACCGCCGACACCGAGGCCGCGGTGCGCCAATTCCTCACGCTGGACGCCACCCGATGGCAATACGTCACCGGCGTCGCCGACGAGACCCTTGTCGACCCGGAAGCCTGGCAGCACGACTACGCGCTGATCTCCCGCCCGGGCAACGACAAGGTGCAGCTAAAGCTCCTGCGCGACTACGCCACCAACGCGCCGCTGTATCCCCGCCTGCACGAATACTTTCGCGCCCGCCGCGTGCCGCTGCTGGCGGCGTGGGGCCGCGGCGACGAGATATTCGGTCCGGCCGGCGCCGAGGCGTTCGCCGACGACCTGCCCGACGCCGAGATCCATCTGCTCGACGGCGGCCACTTCCTGCTCGAGTCGGCACTGGACGACGTCACCGGGTTGGTCCGCGACTTCCTCGACAAGGTGCTCGTGCCCGCCTGACCGGGCCGCGCGGCACGGGCATTGGGTTGAATATCCCAGAGTTCGGCGGCGCGCGGGTTAGCCTGACGCAATGGCCCATCCCGATGTTCTGGACGAACAACGGTTGACCGCCAAGGGGCGCGCCACCCGCGACCGGATCGTGGCCGCGGCCGCCCAGCTGATCGTCACGGAGGGCCTGTCCGCGTCGAACCTGGAGCGGGTGCGCAAGGCGGCGTCGGCCAGCGGATCCCAGCTGGCCCATTATTTCGCCGACAAGAGCGCGCTGATCCGCGCGGTGATCCGCCGTCAGATCGGCGTGGTGCTCGACTTTCACCGCCAGCCCAGGCTCGGGGGCCTGAGTTCGTTCGACGACTTCGAGCGCTGGATCGAGCTCAACATGCGCTACCTCAGGCGCATCGGGTACGTCGGCACGCCCACCTACCACGCCCTCGCCGCGCAGCTGGCGAAGTCCGACGACGCGACGCGCGAGACGCTGGCGGCGGGCTATTGGGAGTGGATTTCCCTGCTGCAGCAGGCGATTCAGCGCATGAAAGACGACGGCGTCGTGGTCGCGGATGCCGACCCGCGGCGATTGGCGATGGTCATCGTGAGCGCGCACCAGGGGGGCGGCACCTTGGCCTTCACCTATCGGACGCAGTGGCCGCACGCCGACGCCGTGCGTTTCGCGGTCAACTATCTGCGCACGTTCGCCGCCGATCCCGCCGAGCGGGCGCCGCGGCCGGCCCGTCGCGCCCGCGGCCGGGGCGGGACAGCGCAGCGCGCACCGTGACAGACGACGGTGCCACGCGGTTCACCCGTAAGGGTCTGGCGACGCGGGCGCGGATCGTCGAGGTCGCCGCGCGCCTCATGTTCGAGCGGGGCGTCGCCAGCACCAGCCTCGACCAAGTGCGTCGGGCGGCCGGCGTGGGCGGTTCGCAGATCTCCCACTACTTCCGCGACAAACGCGACCTGACCCGTCACGTCGTGGCCGCCCGCCGCGGCGACGTGCAGGCCTTCCACACCCGGCCGGCGTTCGGCGCCCTCGACAGCATCGCCGACCTGCAGGCGTGGGCCGATGCCTGCGTGGCCGACACGGACGCCGTCTACCGCGTGGGTGGTTGCGTGTACGGCTCGCTGGCCGGCGAGCTGATCGACGCCGACGACGAGATTCACGACGACCTCTCCGCCGGCTACGACCTCTGGATCGGACTTTTCCAGGCCGGACTCGCCGCCATGCGGCGCCGCGGCGAGCTGCGGCCCGACGCCGACCCACGCCACCTGGCCGCGTCCCTGGTCGCCGCCCATCAGGGCGGTGCGCTGATTACGTTCGCCACCGGGGACCCCGAACCGCTGCGGGCGGCCGTCAACGCGGCCGTCGACTACGTCCGCGCCTTTGCGGCGGCCCCCGCGCCCCGGGCAGGCCGATCCGCCCGTCGCCGCCGCGACGAGTCCTGACGAGCCCTGGACAGACTGGGTTGAGTAGCCCATAATAGTGGGCTAGTTGGCCCATTCACCTGGCCGCGGGCGGCGCGCGTAATCGCAGGGCGACACAAGCGGGGAAGAGGCGGTAATTGTCCATGACTGATTCACTTCAGCTGCCCAGCGCGCCGGCGGTGGTACGGGAACAACCCGGGGGCGAAACCATGCGCGCGATCGTCCTGACGGGCTTCGGCGGCCTGGACAGCCTCGTCTACACCGACATCCCGAAGCCGCTGCCCCGCGACGGCGAAGTGGTGATCGAGGTCAAGGGATTCGGACTCAATCACGCCGAGCTGCACATGCGGCGCGGCGAGTGGGCCGAAGCCGCCGAAGTCAGCGGCATCGAATGCGTCGGCATCGTCGACTCGTGCCCGGGAGGCGAATTCCCGGTCGGCGCCAAGGTGGCGGCGCTCATGGGCGGCCTGGGGCGCACCATCAACGGCAGCTACGCCGAATACACGCGCGTACGCGCGGCGAACGTCGCGCTCATCGAGTCCGACCTGCCATGGTCGCAGTTGGCGGCGCTGCCCGAAACCTACGCGGTCGCGTGGACATGCCTGTTCCGCAACCTCGGCCTGAAAGCCGGCCAGACCCTGGTGCTGCGTGGCGCCACATCGTCGTTCGGGCAGGCCGCGCTCAAGATGGCCGTCGCCGCGGGCGCGCACGTCATCGCCACCGCGCGTAGCCGGGGCCGGTTCGCCATGCTCGAGGGGCTCGGCGCGGCACGCGTCGAGGTCGAGCGGCGCGACCTGGCCGGCCACCTGCCCGAATCCAAACGCGTCGACGCGGTCCTGGACCTCGTCGGCAACAGCACCATCCTGGACTCCCTGGACATGCTGCGCCGCGGCGGCACGGCCTGCCTGGCGGGCTGGCTGGGTGGGCTCGACCCCATCGGCGATTTCAACCCGCTGCTGCGCATGGCCTCCGGCGTGAACTGGAACTTCTTCGGCAGCTTCGTGTTTGGCGCCGAGGGGTTCCCACTGTCCGACGTGCCCCTGCAAGACATCGCGCGCCAGGTCGCCGAGGGCAAGCTCGAGGCAAAACCGTCCCGCGTGTTCACGTTCGACCAGATCCACGAGGCGCACCGGGTGATGGAGGCCGGAGACGCCGGAGGCAAGATGGTCGTCGTACTGGAATAGGGCTGGTCGCGAACGGGTTTCGGACGAGAGGACACGACGATGGGGCTGGTCGCAACGGGTGCGTAGATTGATGCGGATGAGGTCGTTCATCACCATCGCCGCGTTCGTGTCGGCGGCCGTCGTCGCGCTGTGGTGGCCCGTGGCGGCGATGGTGCTGATCTGCCTCTGCCTGGTCTGGTACCTGCGGCCGGGCATCCCCGCGGCCACGAACGCGGCGCCGTAGCCATGGCTGCGCCGTCGGTGCTCGTCTTCGACGTGAACGAGACGCTGCTCGATCTCGAGTCGCTGGCGCCGCTTTTCGGCATGTTGTTCGGTGACGAGCGGGTGCTGCGGGAATGGTTCGCGCAACTGATCCTGTACTCGATGACCATCACCCTGGCGGGAAGCTACGTGGACTTCCCCACACTCGCCCGGGGCACGCTGCGCATGCTCGGCGACGTCTACCACGTCGGCGTGACCGACGACGACGTGCAGCGCCTGACAACCGGCCTGCTCACGATGCCGGCGCATCCGGATGTTGCCGACGGGCTGACCGCCCTGCGCGACGACGGCTTCCGCCTCGTCACCCTGACGAACTCGCCGCCCAACCCGAACGGGCCTACGGCGCTGCAGAATTCGGGGCTGGCCCGCTTCTTCGAACAACAGTTGAGCGTCGATGCCCGTCGCGCCTTCAAGCCGGCCCCGGCGGTGTACCGGTACGTGTGCGAAACCCTCGAGGTGGCGCCCGCCGAATGCATGATGGTGGCCGCGCACGCCTGGGACACCCTCGGCGCGCAGCATGTCGGCTTCAGCTCGGCCCTCATCACCCGGCCGGGCAACCCACCGCTGCCGGTTGACGGGCTGCCGCAACCGCAGATCATCGTGCGCGACCTGCGCGAGCTGGCCGAGCGCCTCGTCGCTAGCAGCAGAGACGACTGACGGGAGCATCATGGCGACCTCGGACGGATTCCATCCCGACTTCGGCGACAGCGCAACGGGAGTCGCGCGCAGCCGCGTGCATCACGTCAGGGCGTCGGACATCAGTTCCGACACCGCGCAATCCGAGGGCCTGCGGCGCTTCGCCGCGCTCACCGGCACCTCGGTTGGCGCCGAGAAGCTGTGGATGGGTGAGACGCACGCGTCCCCGGCCACCGTCTCGTCGAACCATCATCACGGCGAATCGGAGACCGCGATCTATGTGCGCAGCGGCCATCCGGAGTTCGTCTTCCATGACGGCGCCGGCGAGGTGCGCATCGCGGCCGCCCCCGGCGACTACGTCTTCATCCCGCCGTACCTGCCGCACCGCGAAGAAAACCCCGACCCGAGCTGCACCGCGGAGGTCGTGATCGCCCGCAGCACCCAGGAGGCCATCGTGGTCAATCTGCCGGGGCTGTATCCGCTGGGCGCCCCGTAGGTCGCTCAGCCAATTCTCACCAACTTCTTTGCTCGCGGCTAGCTTGGCTCCAAGCATCCGCAAAGCCGTCGGGGCCAGCATCGATGGCATGACGAGTCAGGCGCTCTGCGCGAACCTGGTCGAACGCTATCTGCGCACCCGCGGCAGCCGATATTTCCGGGGCCAGCACGATGGCGAATTCTTCTACGTCGCCAACACCCGCCCGCGGCGCCTGCACGTCCACCTCGAGGTCTGCCCGACGCACGGCGACGTGTTGATGGTCCGGGTGGCCCCCGCGTGTTTCTTTCCCGCCACCACCCGCCCCTGGCTGATGCACTTCGCCGACGCGTGGAACCGGCAGGACCGCGAGGTGATCGCGATCGTGCACGGCTCCTCCGACCCCCAGCGCATCGGCGTAGTGGCGCGGCGATCGCAGTGGATCCGCGGCAACCTGAAGAACTTCGAGGGCTTCGCGTCCTTCGTCGACGCCGTCATCGCCGACGCGATCGAGCTGTTCGGTCAGCTGGATCCCGCCGTCGAGTTACCGTCGGCGCCGCAGCCGCTGGTGTGCGACGCCGGCTGAGGGCCCCGGACGACTAGTGGACGGGGTGGGGCTCGCCGAGCTCGGCCCTGAGCACACCCCACGGGTCGGCGTAGCGTCCGGGCCGATTCCGGTAAGCCGCACGGCGTTTGAAAAATTGCCGAGCGATCGGGGAGATCACTCGCATCGGATGTCGCTGCCACCCGGCGGCCGCGCGCATCTCGGCGAGCATGTCGGGCCAGCGATGGTGCTGGAAGCGTAGAGCCTGCTGGGCGCGGCCGGTGTCCATCCAGTCGGTGACGAACCAGTCGTCGTCGCTGTCCGGGTCGCCCGGGCGCCCCGCCGGCAAGACGTCGACCAGGCCCCGCGCCGCGGCCAGCGCTTTCCCGACCTCCCCCTGCCGCAGCAGATGGGATTCGTCACCGCCGATCAACAGGATCTCCCCGGCGACATCGGCGGTCACCGCCGCGGCGAACGCGAGCGCGGCGTCGCGGACGTCGATCGTGTGGATCCGCCCGTCGGTCGGGAGCGCGCTTTCCAGCAACGGCGCGTCCATGCTCAGCGGCATCGCGCTGAGATCGACGCTCATGACGCCCGCCAGCCGGAGGATCACCCATTCCAGACCGGAGGCCCGGACGCGCTCCTCGACCTCGGCCTTGTGCGCGCCGTAGAGGTCCACCGGTCGCAGCGGGGTGTCGGCGCGCAACAGCTCGGGGTGGCGGTGCGGGTTGCGGGAGCCGTGCACGGCGTTGCTCGACGCCTGGACGAACCGCACCGGGTGCGGGCACGCCGCCGCGGCGCGCAGCAGCGCCACCGTCGCGTCGACGTTGACGCGACGGGCCAGGTCCGGATGGCGATAGATGGCCGGCGGGATGACCGCCGCGAGGTGGATGATCACCGTCGGCGACGCGTCTGCGACGAGACGGTCGACCTCGCCGGGGTCGGTCAGGTCCGCCCAGCGCGCCCGCGCCCCGGCCGGCAGCGACCTCGCCGCCTTGCGCTGGCCGCGGGTGCCCAGGTCGGTGGCGACCACGTCGTGCCCGTCGGCGACCAGCCGGCGCACGGTCTGCGAGCCGACCAGCCCGAAACCCCCTGTGACAAGAACTCGTTCGGACATTTCCTCCCCCGCGGCATGGCCCCCCAGCAAACGGATATGACATTCTCCAAAATGGAGAGTATCATATGTCAAAGGGTGCTGAGGTTTGAGGCAGGCGTCATATCGGCAACCAATAGCGAATGCCAGGAACACGACAGCGGGGAACCATGCAGGGCAGCACAGTCGAGGCGGCCGACAATCACGAGACCGCCAAATGGGATCCGGCCTTCACCGAACAGGTCGCCAACGCCGTCGGGCCCGTCATCAAGCGGTGGTATCGCGCCGAGGTGCGCAACATCGAGAACGTTCCGGCGGCGGGTGGGGCGCTCGTGGTTTCCAACCACTCCGGTGGCATGTTGACGCCGGACGTGTTGATCTTCTCGCCGGCCTTCTACCGGCGGTTCGGCTACGACCGGCCCGTGTACACCCTGGGCCACTACGGCCTGTTCATGGGTCCGCTGGACGGGTGGCTGCGCCGCCTCGGGGTCATCGAGGCCAGCCGGGAGAACGCCGCGGCCGCCTTGCATTCCGGCGCGGTGGTGCTGGTGTTTCCGGGCGGCGACTACGACTCCTACCGGCCCACCTTCGAGGCGAACGCCATCGACTTCAACGGCCGCACCGGCTACGTCAGGACCGCGATCGAGGCGGGGGTGCCGATCGTGCCCACCGTGTCCATCGGCGCTCAGGAGACCCAGTTGTTCTTGACCCGCGGCAACTGGCTGGCCCGCAAGCTGGGGCTGACCAAGGCCCGGATGGACATCCTGCCGGTCAGCTTCGGCTTCCCGTTCGGGCTGAGCGTGATCTTCCCGCCCAACCTGCCGCTGCCGGCCAAGATCGTCACCGAGGTGCTCGAACCGATAGACGTCACCGCCCGCTTCGGCGACGACCCCGACGTCGACGAGGTCGACGCTCACGTGCGCGCGGTGATGACGGCCGCGCTCAAGCGCTTGGCAAGCCAGCGCCGCCTGCCGATCCTGGGCTGACTCGAGCGCGGCGAGGCTGAATTGTGAAGCGGCTCAACGGTATGGACGCGATGCTGCTCTACAGCGAGACGCCCAACCTGCACACCCACACGTTGAAGGTCGCCGTGATCGACCCGTCCGGTTTCGACGGCGAGTTCGGCTTCGACACGTTCTGCCACCACGTGCGGCGCCGGCTGCATCTGCTGGAACCGTTGCGCTACCGGCTCGTCGACATCCCCTGGAAGCTGCACCACCCGATGTGGCAGGAGGACTGCGAGATCGACCTCGACTACCACCTGCACCGGGTGCGGGTGCCCGCGCCGGGCGGCCGCCGCGAGCTCGACGGCCTCATCGGCGAGGTGGCCTCCACGCCGCTGGACCGGCGGCGCCCGCTGTGGGAATTCCACTTCGCCGAGGGGCTGGCCGGGGGCCGGTTCGCGCTGATCGGCAAGGTTCACCACGCGCTCGCCGACGGTGTCGCGTCGGTGAACCTGCTGGCGCGCGCGATGGATCTCAAGGACGGGGCGACCGACGAGCGCGACAACGACGAGTACGGCATCACACCCTCGACGGCCCACCTGCTGCGCGCCGCCGCGCGCGACCATGTGCGCCAAATCGCCGCGCTGCCGGGCCTGGCCAGGGACGCGGCCGTCGGCCTGACGCGGGTGCGCCGCCGCTCCCGCGAACGCGGGGATCACCCCGACCTGGCCGACGCCTTCGATGCTCCGCCGACGTTTCTCAACCACGTCGTGTCGCCCCGGCGGCGGTTCGCCAGCGCCTCACTGCCGCTGGCCGACGTCAAGGCGACCGCCAAGGCGTTGGGCGTCACGATGAACGACCTGGTGCTGGCGACGGCTGCCGGCGGGTTGCGCGCGCTGTTGCTGGCCTACGACGGCGTGGCCGACCGGCCGATCATCGCGTCCGTGCCGACCGCCACCGACAAGTCGGACCGGATCACCGGCAACAACATCAGCGGGCTGTCCATTTCGCTGCCCGTCCACGTCGCCGACCCGGCCGAACGGGTACGCCTGGTCTCGCTGGCCACCCGAATCGCCAAGGAGGACCACGAGATTCTCGGCCCGCGGCTCTACGAGCGGATGATGGCCTACCTGCCGACCGCGGTCGCCCCGGCGGCGTTTCGGTGGCTGGCCTGCCGCGAGGGGCCGAACAAGATGATGAACGTCGCGGTGTCCAGCGTGGCCGGCCCGCGCGAGCGCGGCCACTTCGGGGGCGCGGCGGTCAGCGAGATCTACTCTACCGGCGTGCTTTCGCCGGGCGCGCCCGTCAACATCACCGTGTGGAGCTACGTCGACCAGCTGGGCATCGCGGTGCTCACCGACGACCGGACGTTCCACGACCCGCACGACGCGACCGACGCACTCACCGCGGCGTTCGACGAGTTACGCAGTGCGGCAGGGATTCCCGCTCACGCGGCCAGCACGGCGTCCAGCGCCGAATAGAACAGCCCCAGGCCGTCGTCGGAGGGACCGGTCAGCGCCTCGATGGCGTGCTCGGGATGCGGCATCAGCCCGACAACGCGGCCGTTGGCCGAGCTGATGCCGGCGATGTCGCGCTGCGACCCGTTGGGGTTGTCGTGGTAGCGGAAAACCACCCGGCCCTCGCCCTCGAGTTCGTCGAGCACGCTGTCGGGCGCGACGTAGCGGCCCTCGCCGGATTTCAGCGGCACCAGCAGATCGGCGTCGGGGTCGAAGCGCGACGTCCATGCCGTCGACGTGGACGCCACGCGCAGCCACACGTCGCGGCAGATGAAGTGCAGACCCGAGTTGCGGGTCAGCGCCCCAGGCAGCAGCCCGGCTTCGCAGATGACCTGAAAGCCGTTGCAAATTCCCAACACCGGCATGCCGCGCCGCGCGGCGTCGACCACCTCGGCCATCACCGGGGCGAACCTGGCGATCGCCCCCGCGCGCAGGTAGTCACCGTAGGAAAAGCCGCCGGGCACCACCACGGCGTCGACCCCCTTGAGGTCGGCGTCGGCATGCCACAGGGCGACCGCCTCGGCGCCGACGAACCGCGCCGCGCGGGCAGCATCCACGTCGTCCAGCGTGCCGGGAAAGGTGATGACGCCGATCCGCGCCGTCACTGTGCCTCCCGGGTGATCGTCCAGTTTTCGATCACGGTGTTGGCCAGCAGCGATTCCGCTATCTCGGCGAGCGTGGAGTCGTCGATCGTGTCGTCGACCTCCAGCTCAAACCTTTTGCCCTGCCGGACATCTGAGATCCCCGGGTGGCCGAGCCGACCCAGCGCGCCGACAATGGCCTGGCCCTGCGGGTCGAGAATCTCCGCTTTGGGCATCACATGAACGACGACCCGGCTCACCGGCGCTCCTCCTCAGCTGTGTTTCGGGGCTAACTGTACCGGCGCGCGTGGATCACGGGCACGAGGCGATGTAGGCGTCACACAGGGGGGCCGTCATTGCGTTGAGCACCGGGTCGTCGGGCATCGACGGCCAGGGCACCTGCGGCGGGGCGGACGACCACAGGGTGAGCGCGCTGATCGTGCTGCTCGCGGTGTGGGCCACCAGGTAGGTGTGCGCGACGACGGGACCGCTGATCACCGCGGCCATCCGGCTGGGCTCGTCGGTGGTGAGCGAGGGCGACTGCGCCGGTACCTGCTGCTGGCAGGCGCGCAGCGCGGCGACGGCGGCCCGGAACACCGAGGCCGCGGTCGCGCCGCCGCGGGCCGTGTCGCCGCGCCAATGCAGGATCTGGGCCTGCAACTGCCACTGGCCGTCCGGGTGGGTGATCGTCACCCGCGCCGCCACCGCCGAGTCGCGGGGGTCCTGCGGCGCCGCCGGTGTGGCGCACAGGTCCTCGAACCGAAACCTCGGCGTTCCGGTGCCCGTCAGCGGGACGGCCGAACCCGCGAGCGCGGGCCAGGCGTAGGCGGAGTCCAGCGGCACCGCGCGCGGCCGGATCCATGCGGTGTTGGGGATCTGGTCGCACACGGCCGGGCAGGTCTCGGGCTCGGCGTACGCGGGCACCATGACGGCGAATGACACGGCGAAGCCGCCGACAACCAGCATCGTCGCCAGGATCACGCGCATCGGCACCACTCCTTCAGGGCACAATCGTAGACATGCAATTGACGCACTTCGGCCACTCCTGCCTACTCGCCGAGTTCGACAACACCCGGGTGCTTTTTGATCCCGGTTCCTTCGCCCACGGTTTCGAGGGGATCACCGGGCTCTCGGCCATCCTCGTCACCCACCAGCATCCCGACCACGTCGACGTCGGGCGGCTGCCGTCGCTGCTCGAGGGCAACCCGGACGCGGCGCTGTACGCCGATCCGCAGACCACGGCCCAGCTGGGCGACCCCTGCCGCGCGGTGCACGTCGGCGACGAGTTGCAGATCGGCGCGCTGACGGTGCGGGCCGTCGGGGGCCGGCACGCCGTGATCCACCCGGAAATCCCTGTGATAGAGAACATTTCGTATGTGGTCGGCGATGGCGGCCACCCGGCTCGATTGATGCATCCCGGCGACGCGCTCTTCGTGCCCGACGAGCCGGTGGACGTGTTGGCCACGCCGGCGGCGGCCCCGTGGATGAGTGTCGCCGAGGCGGTCGATTATTTGCGCGCGGTGGCGCCCGCCCGAGCGGTGCCCATTCACCAGGGCATCATCGCCCCGGACGCGCGGGGCATCTACTACGGCCGGCTCTCCGAGATGACCAGCACCGACTTCCAGGTGCTCCCGGAGGAAAGCGCGGTCACCTTCTAGCCGCTCGCGCTCGAGACTCGTGGCCTAGATGATGTCGTCGGCGGCGCCGCGGCCCGCGGCGCGCCCGGAGAAAATGCAGCCGCCCAGGAACGTGCCCTCCAGCGCCCGGTAGCCGTGCACCCCGCCCCCGCCGAAGCCGGCGGCCTCGCCGGCGGCGTACAGCCCGGTGAGCGGCGTCCCGTCGGCCGTGAGGACCCGCCCGGACAGGTCAGTCTCGATGCCGCCCAACGTCTTTCGGGTCAAAATGTGCAGCTTGACCGCGATCATCGGCCCGGCCTTCGGATCGGTCAGCCGGTGCGGGGCCACCACCCGGCCCAGGCGGTCGCCGAGATAGGTCCGGGCGGCGCGGATCGCGGTGATCTGTCCGTCCTTGGTGAACTTGTTGGCCACCTCGCGATCCCGGGCCGTGACCTCGGCCTCGACCGTCGCATAGTCCAGCGGCTGGACGTCGGGCAGCTTGTTCATCGCGCTCACCAACTCGCGCAGCGAGTCCGCGCTGACGAAGTCCACTCCCCGGTCGACGAAGGCCTGCACCGGTGCCGGCGGCCCCGAGCTGGCGCGGTTGCGCAGCAGCTCGCGGACGCTCTGACCGGTCAGGTCGGGGTTCTGCTCCTGACCCGAGAGAGCGAACTCCTTCTCGATGATCTTGGCGTTCAACACGAACCAGGTGTAGTCGAACCCGGACTTGGTGATGTACTCCAACGTGCCAAGGGTGTCGAACCCCGGGTACAGCGGCACCGGCAACCGCTTGCCGGACGCGTCCAGCCACAGCGATGACGGGCCCGGAATGATGCGGATGCCGTGCAACGGCCAGACCGGGTCGTAGTTGGTGATGCCCTCGGTGTAGTGCCACATCCGGTCGGGGTTGATCACCCGCGCGCCGGCCCGCTGGGAGATGGCGATCATCCGGCCGTCGACGTGCGCGGGCACGCCGCTGAGCAACTGCTCGGGGACGCGGCCCATCCGCTTCGGCCAGTTCTTGCGCACCAGGTCGTGGTTGGCGCCGATGCCGCCGCTGGTCACCAGCACCGCGGAGGCGCGGAATTCGAATTGCCTCAACGCCTTTCGCGACGACGCCACCCCGCGGGGCGCGGACGAGGGCTCCAGCACGGTGCCCCGGACGCCGGTCACCGCATCCCCCGCGCTGCCCTCCAGGATCAACTCGTCGACCTGGTGGCGGTGCGCGAAGCGCACCGTCGAGCGGTCCCGCAGCCGGCGCGCGAAGAGCTCGACCAGCGCCGGCCCGGTGCCCCAGGTGATGTGGAACCGCGGCACCGAGTTGCCGTGCCCCTGCGCGCCGTAGCCGCCGCGCTCGGCCCAACCCACCACCGGAAAGATCTTCAGCCCGCACTCGCGCAGCCAGCTGCGCTTCTCCGCCGCGGCGAAATCGACGTAGGCATGCGCCCATTGGCGGGGCCAGTAGTCCTCGGGCCGGTCGAAGGCCGCCGTGCCGAGCCAGTCCTGCAAGGCCAATTCGTGGCTGTCGCGGATGCCCAGGCGACGCTGCTCGGGACTGTCGACGAAGAACAGGCCGCCGAACGACCAGAACGCCTGACCGCCCAGGTTGGCGCTGTTCTCCTGGTCGAGGATCAGCACCCGCAGGCCGCGTTCCACCAGCTCACAGGCCGCCACCAGGCCCGACAGCCCGGCGCCGACGATGATCGCGTCCGCGGCGAACCCCGCGACCGATGAATCGCTCATGTCCGACCAGGGTAATGAGCGGGCCGGCCGGCGCTCAGGCCGCGCCGGGCATCACCCTCTCGGGCCGCCACCGGTACACCGTCGGCGTGCAGCCGTGCATGGCGGCCAGGTCGACGGCGTCGAGTATCGCCTGCAGCGGCCCCGGCTTGCGCAATTGGTGTGCGGCCACCGCGATTCGCACCACGCCGCCGCGCCGCGCGATCCGCTCGGCGGCCAGCACGACCATCCGGCACCACCAGGGCTCGGTCAGGAGGCCCTCGCCGATGCCGAGCACCCGGGAGCGCACGGTGGTGTGCCGGACCAGATCGGTCACCCCATGTAAATCGGCGAGCAGCCGAAAACCGTTCTGCGGCAAGGCCTTGACGACGCCCGGGGAGACCACCCAGCCCGGTGCCGCGAACAACCGGGTCCGCAGCCCGAGGTGTTCGAGCACGCGGTCGGCCCCCATCAGCCGCAGGTTGGCCTCGTGGGCGCGCAGGACCGCGAACTCGCCGCGGCGCGTCTTCGTGGCCGGGTCGTCGTAGCCGTGCAACACGATGGCGTCCCCGCCCGCCCGCCGCGCGGTCAGCCAGTCCACCGTGTGCGGATCGCGGTCGAGCCGATAGTCGCCCCCGAGCCGGGGAGCGACCAGAAACGAGACCGGGATGTCGCGGGCGTCCAGCTGCGCGCAGAACGCCTCCACGTCGTCGCGGGTGCGGGCGCCGATCCCCGAGACCGAGACGATCAATTTTCCGGACACACCCGCAGTGTGACGATTCCAGGTGTCGGGATGGTGAAGGACACGCGGACAACAGGCGTATATCGACCCGGCCCGGCGGGACGATCGATTCGATATGCTAAGCAACCTCATGGACAAGGCCCGATCCACCGCGGGCGACCCCCCGCCGACCATCGCCCCCGCCGGGCAACCGGGCGCCCAGATCTACCCCGACAGGCTCGACGCCCGGCTGCTGCGGATCTCCGGCGTGTGCCTGCTGGCCACCGTGATGGCGATCCTGGACGTCACTGTCGTCGCCGTCGCCCAACGCACGTTCATCGGACAATTCGGGTCGACCCAGGCCGTCGTCGGTTGGACGATGACCGGCTACACGCTCGCACTGGCGGCCGTGATCCCGCTGACGGGCTGGGCCGCCGACCGATTCGGCACCAAGCGGCTGTTCATGGGATCGGTGGTGGCCTTCGCGCTGGGCTCGTTGTTGTGCGCGGTGGCCTCAACCATCCTGCAGCTCATCGTGTTTCGATTCGTGCAGGGCATCGGGGGCGGCATGCTGATGCCGCTGGGATTCATGATCATGACCCGCGAGGCGGGCCCCGGGCGGCTCGGCCGGCTGATGTCGATCCTGAGCATCCCGATGCTGCTCGCCCCGATCGGCGGGCCGATCCTGGGCGGCTGGCTGATCGACACCTCCAGCTGGAGATGGATCTTTTTGATCAACCTGCCGATCGCGCTCGTCACGCTGCTGCTGGCGGCGGCCGTGTTCCCGCGGGATCACCCCGCGCGGTCGGAAACCTTCGACGTCGTCGGCGGGTTGCTGCTGTCGCCCGGGCTGGCGACGTTCCTGTTCGCGGTGTCGTCCGTGCCGCGCTACGGGACCGTGACCGATCGCCGCGTCCTGATCCCGGCGGCGATCGGCCTGGCGTTGGTCGCCGCGTTCGTCGTGCACGCGCGGCGAGGTGCCGATCACCCCCTGATCGACCTGCGGCTGTTCCAGAACAAGGTGATCACCCAGGCCAATGTGACGATGCTGCTGTTCGCCACCGCCTTTTTCGGCGCCGGCCTGCTGCTGCCGAGCTACTTCCAGCAGGTGCTGCACCAGACGCCGATGCAGGCCGGCCTGCACATGATCCCCCAGGGCCTGGGCGCGATGCTGACCATGCGGCTGACCGGCCCGCTGGTGGACCGGCAGGGTCCGGGCAAGTTCGTGTTGGTCGGCATCGCGCTGATCATCGCGGGCCTGGGCGCGTTTGCGTTCGGCGTCGCCAGGCAGGCCCACTATCAGCCGACGCTGCTGATCGGGCTGGCGATCATGGGGCTCGGGATGGGCTGCACCATGATGCCGCTCTCTGTCGCGTCGGTGCAGGCGCTGGCGCCCAACCAGATCGCCCGCGGGACGACGCTGATGAGCGTCAGTAACCAGGTGGGCGGCTCCATGGGGACCGCGCTGATGTCGATGGTCCTCACAAACCAGTTCAATCGGAGCGAAAACATCGCCGCGGCAAACAAACTCGCGGCGCTGCAGCAGAGGGCTGCCGCCACCGGGGTCCCGGTCGATCCCTCCGCGGTGCCCCCGCGGACCCTTGCCCCCGGCTTCTCGGGCAGCCTGCTGCACGACCTATCCCACGCGTACACAACGGTATTCGTGATCGGGGTCGCGCTGGTGGCGCTCACGATTGTTCCGGCGGCGTTTCTTCCGAAGCAGCCGGCCAGTCAAACGGCCCACGAATAACCGATCAGCCCTCGAACGGCAGGGTAACTTGTCAGTGTCTAGATGGGATGGGTGAATGGCTCCGTTGATCACGCTGCTGGTGGGAACCATCGCCGCCCGGTGCATCGGCTGGCTCGGTGTCGGCTACGCCAACGGCTGGACCGCGGCGATCGCCATCGGGCTGGCGGCGATGTTCCTGGTGACCGGGTTGGCCCACTTCGCGCCGGCCCTGCGCCGCGACCTGATCGCCATCGTGCCGCCCCGGTTGCCCGCCCCCGGTTACCTGGTGACGATCACCGGCCTGCTGGAGGTGCTCGGCGCCGTGGGCCTGTTGGTGCCCGCGACCCGCGTCGCGGCCGCAGTCTGCCTGCTGCTGCTGATGCTGGCCATGTTCCCGGCCAACGTCTACGCCGCCCGGATGCCCGACCCGCCCAAGTCGATGACGACGCGCCTACCCCTGCGGACGGCCATGGAGGTCCTCTTCCTGACCGCCGCCGTAGCGGTCGCGGTCGGCGGCGGCTAGCAGCCACGCGTATTGGAAAGCGGTTTCCTCCCAAGCCTTGTAGCGGCCGCTGACGCCGCCGTGCCCCGCGTTCATCTGGGTCTTCAGCAGGATCGTGTTGCCGTCGGCGTTGGCGTGCCGCAGCGCCGCGACCCACTTGGCGGGTTCCACGTAGTAGACCCGGGTGTCGTTCAGCGACGTCATCGCCAGGATGGCCGGGTACCGTTTGGCCTCGACGTTCTCATACGGCGAATACGACTTCATGTACGCGTAGACATCGCTGTCGCTCAACGGGTTTCCCCATTCGTCCCACTCGGTGACGGTCAGCGGCAGGGAGGGGTCGAGGATGGTGGTCAGCGGGTCGACGAACGGGACCTGCGCGAGGACCCCCGCGAAAAGCTCCGGCGCCAGGTTCACCGCCGCGCCCACCAACAGCCCGCCCGCACTGCCGCCCAGGGCGACCAGCCGTTCCGGTCGGGTGACGCCGGAGCTCACCAAATACCGTGCGGCGGCGACGAAGTCGGTGAAGGTGTTCTTCTTCTCCAGCAGTTTGCCGTGCTCGTACCACAGCCGGCCCATCTCCCCGCCGCCGCGGACATGGGCGATGGCGAACACCATGCCGCGGTCCAGCAGCGACAGCCGGGCGATGGAAAAGCTTGGGTCGGTGCAGATTTCGTAGGCGCCGTAACCGTAGAGCAGCGTCGGTGCCGGCAACGAGATATCGGCGCGGTGCACGATCGACACCGGGACGCGGGTGCCGTCCTGGGCCAGCGCCCAGTCGCGCCGCTCGACGTAGTCGTCGGGCCGGTAGCCGCCGAGGACGGGCTGCTCGCGGAGCAGGGTGCGCTCGCCGGTGGCGAAGTCGACGTCGTAGACGCGCGCCGGGGTGATCAGCGAACCCGCCCTGATCCGAAGCTTGGGCGAATCCCAGTTCGGATTGCCGCCCAGTCCGGACGACATCAGCTCGGAGTCGAACGAGATCTCCGCGGGCTCGCCGTAGCCGCCGTCGGAATCGATGGGCCACAACTGGATTCGTGGCAACGCCGCACGCCGGTAGCTCACCACCACATGGTTGGCGAACGCGTCCATCCCGTCGAGCCGGACATCGTCACGGTGCGCGACCAGGGTGCGTTGTCGGGTCGGGTCACCGACGGGCGCCTCGGTGAGGGTGAAGTTCACCGCGCCGTCGTTGTGCAGGATCAGGAACCGGTCCTGCCCGCCGACCACGGCGTGTTCGACCGAGTACTCCACGCCCTCGCGCCGCGGCAACACGACGGTGAACGGTGCCCGCGGGTCGGCGGAGTCCGCGAAGCGGATCTCGGAGGTGACCGACGAACCCGCAGCGATGAACACGTACTTCTCGCTGCGGGTCAGCCCGACGCCCAGCCAAAACCGTTCGTCGGCCTCGTGGTACACCAGCTCCGACGCCTTGCCGGAACCGAGCCGGTACCGCCAGACCTTGTCGGGGCGATGGGCCGCATCCAGGGTCAGGTAGTACACCGTGCGGTTGTCGGCCGCCCACGTCGCCCCGGCCGCGATGTCGGCGATCTCGTCGGCGTGCTGCTCGCCGGTGCGTAAGTCCCGGAACCGCAGGGTGTAGCGCTCATCGCCGAGGGTGTCGACGGAGTATGCCAGCAGGTTGCCGTCCAGGCTGACCATCGCGGTGCCCAGCGCGAAGAATTCGTGGCCTTCGGCCTCCGCGTTCGAGTCGAGCAGGACCTGTTCGCCCGGGATTTCGGTGTCCTCGTCGAGGACGGGCGGGTCCCAGTCGTCGGGATCGCCTACGGGGCAACGACACTGGACTCGGTACTGCTTGCCTTCGAAGGTACGGGCGTAATACCACCAGTCGCCCTGCCGGGTGGGCACCGACAGGTCGGTCTCCTTGGTCCGCGACTTGATCTCGTCGAAGATCTGCCGGCGCAACGGTTCCAGGTGGGCCGTCATCGCATCGACGTAGTCGTTCTCGGCCTCCAGGTAGCCGATGACCTCGGGGTCGGCCTTGTCGCGCAACCATTCGTAGGGGTCGGTGAACACGTCGCCGTGGTGCTCGCGCCGGGTGTCCACCCGTTTCGCCGTGGGGGGTACGTTCAGCGACGCGTCCGTCATGCGCCCGGGCCGATCCAGTCGTCGAACCGCAGTCCCGAGATGCGTTCGTACGCCTCGACGTAGCGGCTGCGGGTGGCGTCGACGATGTCGTCGGGAAGCGGTGGCGGAGGCGCCGACCCGTGCCGGTCCCAGCCGGACTCGGGGCCGATCAGCCAGTTGCGGACGAACTGCTTGTCGAAACTGGTCTGCACCACACCGGGCCGGTACTCCGCGGCGGGCCAGTAGCGCGACGAGTCGGGGGTGAAGATTTCGTCGGCCAGCACCAGGTTGCCGTCACGGTCGGTGCCGAATTCAAACTTGGTGTCGGCCACGATGATTCCGCGGGTCAGGGCGTGATCGGCGGCCTGAACATAGATTTGCAGCGTGCGGTCGCGCAGCTGGTTGGCGCGCACGCCGCCCACCATCTCGATCACCCGGGCGAAGGAGATGTTCTCGTCGTGGTCGCCCAGCGCCGCCTTCGTCGCCGGGGTGAACAGCGGCGTGGCGAACTTGCTGGCCTCCACCAGACCCGGCGGCAGGGCAATGCCGCAGACCGCGCCGGTCGCCTCGTAGTCCAGCAGCCCCGAACCGGTCAGGTACCCACGGGCCACACATTCCACCGGAAGCATCTCCAGGCGGCGGACCACCAGCGCGCGGCCGAGCACCTCGTCGGGGATGCGCGGGTCGTCCGGCGGCCCGGCCAGATGGTTGGGGGTGTCGACGAGACCGAAGAAGAACACGCTCATCGCGGTCAGGATGCGGCCCTTGTCCGGGATCGTGCTGTCCAGGACGTAGTCAAACGCGGAGATGCGGTCGGTCGCCACCAGCAGCAGGTGCTCGTCGTCGACATGGTAGATCTCGCGGACCTTGCCGCTGGCCAGATGTTCGTAGTCGGACAGTGCCGGGCGCATCGGGCCAGCCTATCGGTCGACTCGAGCGCGACGCGGCGCCGGGAGCTGTGCTGGTATGGGGCTATGAGATCGCCATCGCGAATCCTGCCCTACGCCACGACACCCGGCCGGCTGGCGGCCCAGCTCTTCAGCGATTTCGCCATCTTCCTGTGGACGGCGCTGTGGCTGCTCGTCGGCACCGCCGTGTACGACGCCATCTCGACCATCGCCGAGGCCGGCGCGCAGGTCGAGACCGGCGCGAACGGAATCGCCGGCAACCTGGCCTCGGCGGGCCATGGCGCCCAGCACATCCCGGTGCTGGGCGATGCGGTCAGCAAGCCGCTGACCTCGGCCAGCGAGGCCGCGCTCGACATCGCGGCGGCGGGCCGCAGCCTCGACGCCACGGCGAGCTGGCTCGCGGTCCTGCTGGCGCTGGCCGTCGTCGCGGTGCCGCTGCTGATCGTCGTGATCCCGTGGCTGTTGCTGCGGCTGCGGTTCTTCCGCCGCAAGTGGACCGTCACCGGCCTGGCCGCGACCCCAGCCGGCGAACAGCTGCTGGCGCTGCGGGCCTTGACCAACCGGCAGCCGCGCAAGCTGGTCGCGGTGAGCGCCGATCCGGTCGGCGGGTGGCGGCGCGAGGATCCGGTGACGATCCGGGCGCTGGCCGCGCTGGAACTACGGTCGGCGGGCATCGCGACGCGCGCGGGCTGACCCGACTTCATGCGCGGCCTGCCGCAGCCGCAACAGCCCGGCGACGACCACAATCAGCCACGCCGCCAACGCGTCCCAGAAGAAGACCAGCGAAACGGTGAGCAGTGACGGCTGCCCGAGCTCGGCGGCCATCGCGTAACAGGCGGCGGAATACATGCCCAGCGGGAACACGAACGCCCACCACACGCCGGCGAAGTGCAACATCCCGGGCCGCTGACTGATGCGGTGCAGGCCGAAGTAGATCAGCGGCGGTATCCAGACCGTCGCCGCGACCCAGGTGACCACGGTGATTGCCCGCACCGGGCCCGCCAGTCCCGCCGGGGCCAGGCCGTGGATGACGTCGCCCGCCAGCGTCCCAATCGCCAAGCCGCCCATCAATATCCAGGTATCGGGCTCCAGGCCGTCGAGGTCCTGCCGTTCGGTGACGGTGCGCCACAGGATCAGCGACGTCATGAGGAGATAGATACACAGCGCCAGCACCCAGACCGGCACGGCCACCCACAGCGCCCAGGGCTCGTGGCGCGCGAGCGTCGCGGCCACGATCGACAGCCCGGCGGTACCGACGCTGCCAAGCTCCCACGCGCCGTGCGCGCGGTCCCGCAGCGCGGCCCACGGGTGGCGCGACATGTTCCGCGCGGTGAGCGCGATCAGAACCGCCCAGGACGACAGCGCCACCGCGCCGAGGATCCGCAGCACCGTCCGGTTCGCGGCCAGCCGGCTGTCGAGCACCGCGCACGCGGCGACGAAGGTGAACAGCCGCAGGGTCACGTCGGGATCGCGCAAGTCCCACAACGGGATGCCGCGCCTGACCACCGCGCTGACGAGCACCAGCGCGACCA
The DNA here is from genome assembly GCF_059812405.1 of Mycobacterium sp. NGS57. NCBI lineage: Bacteria > Bacillati > Actinomycetota > Actinomycetes > Mycobacteriales > Mycobacteriaceae > Mycobacterium > Mycobacterium sp. NGS57. The sequence goes on from NZ_JCALCP010000004.1 coordinate 281,596, forward strand.
GGACCAGCAGTGCGCACGTGGCCACGACACCGAGGGTGTCGCTGATCCAGCGGTACCCGTGATCGCGCGCGCCGACCGACAAGATTCCGGTCGCCATCACCGCGGCGAACACATCGGGTGACGGCTCGGCAGCGGCGAGCCGGATCGTCACGGTTCCTCGATCAGCTCCACGACCAGGTGCCGGATGCCGGTGTGCCGATTGCTGCGGGTCCATTCGATGGGCCCGGCGAGCCGCACCGCCGAAAAGCGCGCCAGCAGTTCCTCGAACAGCACCCGCAGTTCCAGCCGGGCCAGATTGGCGCCCAGGCAATAGTGCACCCCCTGTCCGAAGCCCAAATGCGGGTTGGGCTTTCGGGCGATGTCGAACTCGTCGGCGCGGTCGAACACGTCGGCGTCCCGGTTGGCCGAACCCTCCCAGATCTGCACCTTCTGCCCGACGCGGATCGACTGCCCGCCGAGCGTGACGTCGCGGGTGGCGGTGCGCCGCTTCGACGGCGACGGCGACGTCCACCGCACCATCTCTTCCACGGCCGTCGGCAGCATGCCGAAATCGGCACGCAGCGCGCGCAATTGGTCGGGATGCTCGGCCAGCGCCAGCAGCCCGCCGGCGACCGCGTTGCGCGTGGTCTCCGCGCCGGCGCTGAACAGCAGGCTGAAGAACAGGTACAGCTCGAGATCGGACATGGCCGGCGCCCGCGCGTCATCGAGCATCGCATTGGCGACGACCGACAGCATGTCGTCGGTCGGCTCGGCCCGCTTCGACGCGATCAGCTGCTGACCGTAGTCGTACATCCGCGACCCGGCCTCCTCGACCGAGAGTTGCGACAAGGTGGCCTTGCGCGACCCGCCGAAGTCGAACTGCGGCTCGATGGCCTCGAACAGCCAATGTCGCTCGGACTCCGGCACTCCCAGCAGAATGCAGATCATCTGCATCGGCAGTTCGGCGGCGATCTGCACCAGGAAGTCGAGCGGTTCGCCCGGCGCGACCGCGTCCAGCAGGCGGCGGGCCCGCACCCGCAGGTCGTCCTCCACGAGGCCGATCATCCGCGGCGTCAGCCCGGAGTTGACCAGCCGCCGGATTTGCGAGTGCCGCGGGTCGTCCATCATGTTGAGCACCTGGCCCGCGATCGCCAGGTCCTGCAGCAGCGTACCGCCGAATGGCCGCTCGCCGCCGGTGACCGACGAGAAAGTCACCGGATCCTTCAGCACCGCAAGGGTTTCGGAGTAGGTGGCGACGGACCAGAAGCCCTCGCCGTCGGGCGTGTTGTCGGTCGGCTCGTGCCAGTACACCGGCGCTTCCCGCCGATGCACGGCGAACAACTCGTGCGGGAATCCGTTGGCGAAGTTGTCGAGGTCGGTGAAGTCGATCCCCGCGAGGGCACCGGCGAGCGTCACAGGATCGCGCCCGGGGTGTATTTGGCCGCGTCCGGGTAGCGGCTCACCAAGGCGTCCACCTGCGCGACGACCTCGTCCACCTGGTCACCGGCGGCGCCGGTGAACGCCTTCCTGTCGGCCAGCGCGGCGTCCAGGGCCGCCCGGTCCAGCGGCAGCCGCTCGTCGGCGGCCAGGCGCTCCAGCAGGTCGGGCTCGGCGCCGCGCTCCCGCATGGCCAGCGCCGTCGCCACCGCGTGTTCGCGGATCACGTGGTGGGCGGCCTCGCGCCCCATGCCGGCGCGCACCGCGGCGATGAGCACCTTGGTGGTGCCCAGGAACGGCAGGTAACGATCCAGCTCGCGGCCGATCACCGCCGGATAGGCGCCGAACTCGTCGAGCACCGTCAGGAACGTCTCGAGTTGGCCGTCGATGGCAAAGAAGCTGTCCGGCAACGCGACTCGGCGCACCACCGAGCAGAACACGTCGCCCTCGTTCCACTGCGCGCCCGCCAGTTCGGCGGCCATGGAGGCGTAGCCGCGCAATACCACCTGCAGCCCGTTGACCCGTTCGCAGCTGCGGGTGTTCATCTTGTGCGGCATCGCCGACGAGCCGACCTGTCCCGGCGCGAAGCCCTCGGTGACGAGCTCGTGCCCGGCCATCAGCCGGATGGTGTGGGCCAGTGACGACGGCCCGGCGCCCAGCTGCACCAGCGCGGAGAGCACGTCGTGATCCAGCGAGCGCGGATACACCTGGCCCACGCTGCTCAAAACCGTTGCGAAGCCGAGAAAGTCGGTGACGCGGCCTTCGAGTTCGGCGAGCTTGGCGGCGTCACCGTCGAGCAGGTCGAGCATGTCCTGCGCGGTGCCCATCGGGCCCTTGATCCCGCGCAGCGGATAGCGATCGATCAGCTCCCGCAGCCGGGTCAGCGCGATCAGCGTCTCTTGCGCCGCCGAAGCGAACCGCTTGCCGAGCGTGGTGGCCTGCGCGGCGACGTTGTGGCTGCGCCCGGCCAGCACCAGGTCCCGATAGGTGACGGCGCGCTCGGCGAGGCGCGCCACCACCGCGACCCCGTGGGAGAACACCACTTCCAGCGATCGGCGGATCTGCAGCTGCTCGACGTTCTCGGTGAGGTCGCGGCTGGTCATTCCCTTGTGCACATGCTCGTGACCGGCCAGCGCGTTGAATTCCTCGATGCGGGCCTTGACGTCGTGGCGCAGCGCGCGTTCGCGGTCGGCGATCGAGGCCAGGTCGACGTCGTCGAGCACCCGCTCGTAGTCGGCGATCGCCTCGGCCGGGACGTTGATCCCCAACGCGGCCTGAGCCCGCAGCACCGCCAGCCACAGTCGCCGCTCCGCGACGACCTTGGCCTCCGGCGACCAGATCGCGACCATCTCCCCGCTGGCATACCGGGTGGCCAGGACGTTCGGAATGCTCACAAAGACACAGCTTACGGTTCGGCCGGCACCGCGAAAGTGCGACCGGCGACGCATTCGCCGAGTAGTGGCGTCGGTAACCGCACTCTCGCGGCACAATTGTGCGCGATGTACTTCGTCGGCGTTGACCTGGCGTGGGCCTGCCGCAACCCCACCGGCGTCGCGGCCGTCGACGCCGGTGGCCACCTGGTCCACCTCGACGCCGTGCGCGACGACGCGGCGCTGCTGGCCACGTTGTCGCCCTACGTCGGCGGCGATTGCGTGGTCGGCTTCGACGCGCCGCTGGTGGTGACGAACCCGACCGGCGAGCGGCCCGCCGAGACCGCGCTCAACCGCGACTTCCGCCGGTTCGAAGCCGGGGCGCACCCGGTCAACACCGGCAAACCGGAGTTCGCCGACACCCCGCGCGCGGCCCGGCTGGCGCGGGCGCTGGGGCTCGTCATGGACCCCCGGTCGCCGGCCCCGCGGCGCGCCATCGAGGTGTACCCGCATGCGGCGACCGTGGTGCTGTTCCGGCTGGCGCGGACCCTCAAATACAAGGCAAAACCCGGCCGCGATCTCGCCCGGCTCAAATCTGAGCTGCTGTTGTTGATGGACGGCGTCGAAAAGCTCGCGCACGCCGAGGTGCCGATGCGCGTCGCGAGCCACGACGGCTGGGCGGAGCTGCGACGGCAGGTGGCCACCGCACAACGCAAATGCGAGCTGCGCCGCGCCGAAGATCCCGTCGACGCCGTCGTCTGCGCCTACGTTGCGTTGTACGCACAGCGCCTCCCGGCCGACATCACGATTTACGGCGACTACGCCACCGGGTACATCGTTACGCCGTCGCTGCGGGACGGCTCAGATCTGCACCGGCCGCGGGTCGATGGGAGCAAGCACGTCGACGAGCTCGACCACCGTGCTTAGCGCGGCCGCGGCGGGATCCCGGCCCTCGACCAGCGCGGACACAACCGAACCGTCGACCGCGCAGATCAACGTGCACACCAGCTCGATCCGCACGGATCGACCGGACCGCTCCAGGGCCTCGCCCACCGCCTCGGCGCGCTGGCGCAGGCTGCGGCGCATCGTCTCGCGCAGCGCGGGCAGCCGGGTGCAGGCGATGTGCCGCTCGTAGCGAGAGATCAGCTGCTCGGTGAGCGCCGGATCGGACAGGTCCCCCACCAGCAGGTCGGCCAGCATCTCGGCGGTGGTCTCGGGCCCGCGGCGGCGCCGCGACAACGCGGTGACCCGCGACCGCAGCTGGGCGATCTCGATCATCCCGATGTGCTCGACGGCGCGCGCGATCAAATCGTCCAGGGACGAGAAGTAATAAGTGGTGGACGCCAACGGCAGGCCGGCCCGCCGGGCGACCGCCCGGTGCCGCACCGCTTCGAACCCGCCCTCGGCAAGCAGCTCCGCGGCGGCGCTCACGAGCGCGTACCGCCGACGTTCTCCTTTCGGAGTAACTGCTGCCGTCACGAGTAGCCATGGTGCCAGCAAAAGTGGTACTGCATTGCCATTTTGGCCAAACGCCCATGGCATGATGGCCCGCATGCCCGACCTGAGTCGCCGCGCTCTGCTCCGCCTGGGCGCCGGCGCGGCCGTCGGCGCCGCCGGCGCGTACGCCCTCGACAGCCTGGTACAACCTCGCGCATCTCAAGCCGCGCCGGCGCCGGCGCCCCCGCCGAGCGCACCCCCCGCGCCCGCGGCCCCGGCTCAGCCCGCGCCGACCATGGTGACGGGCTCCTTCGTTTCGGCGGCGCGCGGTGGCATCAGCACCAACTGGGCGATCGCCCGTCCACCGGGACAGACCAAGGCGCTGCGGCCGGTGATCGCACTGCACGGCAAGGGCAGCGACGCGTCCACCGTGATGGCCGGCGGCGTCGAGCAGGGACTGGCGCAGGCCGTCGATGCCGGGCTGCCGCCGTTTGCGGTGGTCGCCGTCGACGGCGGCGGTAGCTATTGGCACAAGCGGGCATCGGGCGAGGACGCCGGGGCCATGGTGCTCGACGAGCTCATCCCCATGCTGGGCGGCCACGACCTGGACACGTCGCGGGTGGCGTTCCTGGGTTGGTCGATGGGCGGCTACGGCGCGCTGCTGCTCGGGGGCCGGCTGGGACCCGCGCGCACCGCGGCGATCTGCGCGGTGAGCCCGGCGTTGTGGTTGTCGTCGGGGGCGGCCGCGCCCGGCGCGTTCGACGGGCCCGACGACTTCGCCGCGAACTCGGTGTTCGGCATGCCGGCGCTGGCGTCGATCCCGATCCGGGTGGATTGCGGGGACAGCGACCCGTTCTACGGGGCGACGAAGCAGTTCATCGCCCAACTGCCCAATCCGCCCGCGGGCGGGTTCTCGCCCGGCGGGCATAACGGCGGGTTCTGGAGCTCGCAACTGCCGGCCGAGCTGACGTGGCTGGCGCCGCTGCTGACGGCCTGATCGCGGGCGTTACGCTCGCGAAGGTGAGCGCACCCTTCGGCTGGAGTTTCCCCTACGCCTGGCCGCGAAAGCCCGTGCTGGCGGCCAACGTCGTATGCACTTCGCAACCGCTCGCGGCGCAGGCGGGCCTGCGCATGCTGGCCGCGGGCGGCAGCGCGGTGGACGCGGCGGTCGCCACCGCCATCGCGCTCACGGTGGTCGAGCCGGTGTCCAACGGCATCGGCTCGGACGCATTCGCGATCGTCTGGGACGGCCGGGAACTGCACGGGCTCAACGCGTCCGGGCGCTCCCCGGCGGCGTGGACGCCAGAGTACTTCGGCGGCAAAGACGTTCCCGCGCTCGGCTGGAATTCGGTGACGGTGCCCGGGGCGGTGTCGGCGTGGGCGGAGCTGCACGCCAAGTTCGGCAAGCTGCCGTTCGAGCGGCTTTTCGCGCCCGCGATCTCCTACGGCCGCAACGGCTTTCTGGTCTCGCCGACCGTCGCGGAGCAATGGGCGGCCCAGGTGCCGCTGTTCAAGGACCAGCCCGGCTTCGCCCAGGCTTTCATGCCGGGCGGGCGGGCGCCGAAACCCGGTGAGCTGTTCACGTTTCCCGACCACGCGGCCACGCTGGAGAAGATCGCCGCGACCCGCGGCGAGGCGTTCTACCGCGGCGAGCTGGCCGAGCGCCTCGAGGCGCACGCCCTGGCCAACGGCGGGGCCATGCGCGCCGACGACCTGGCCGCACACCGCGCCGACTGGGTCGGCACGATCGACGCCGCCTACCGCGGCTACACGGTGCACGAGATTCCGCCCAACGGCCAGGGCATCGTCGCGCTCATCGCCCTGGGCATCCTGGAGCACTTCGACATGTCCGCGCTGGCCGCCGATTCCGCCGACAGCGTGCACCTGCAGATCGAAGCGGTGAAGCTGGCCTTCGCCGACGCCCTGGCCTATGTCGCCGACATCGACCACATGGCGCTGCCTTCGGAACGACTGCTGGACAAGGATTACCTGAAGCGGCGGGCGGCGCTCATCGATCGCGAGCGGGCCAAGCCGGCGTCCGTGGGCGCGCCGAGCGGCGGCACCGTGTACCTGACCGCAGCCGACGCCGACGGGATGATGGTGTCGATGATCCAGTCGAACTACATGGGGTTCGGCTCCGGGGTGGTGGTGCCCGGCACCGGGATCGCCCTGCAGAACAGAGGCACCCACTTCGTCTGCGACGCGGCGCACCCCAATTGCGTTGGGCCGAACAAGCGTCCGTACCACACGATCATCCCCGGGTTCGTGACGAAGGACGGTGCGCCGGTGATGAGCTTCGGGGTGATGGGCGGCATGATGCAGCCCCAGGGCCACGTGCAGGTCATGGTGCGCATCGCCGATCACGGGCAAAACCCGCAGGCCGCGTGCGACGGTCCGCGGTTCCGGTGGGTGCACGGCCTGCAGGTCAGCTGCGAAACGGGTTTCCCGCCAACGACGTTGGACGAACTCCGGCGACGCGGTCACGAACTGATCACCATCGACGACTACAACGAATTCGGCAGCTGCCAGGCGATCTGGCGTCTCGACGACGGGTATCTGGCGGTCAGCGATCCGCGCCGCGACGGTCAGGCGGTCGGCTTCTAGAGTCGTCCCGAGCCATTGATTCAGTTGCCGTGAATTCATCCGCCGACTGTGGGGGATATGGATGAAAACCCGTCCGTTCAAATCCGTACATACCCCCCCCGCTCGACGTGCTAGGAGACCGAGTACGCCGTCATCTGGTGTCGGTGAATAACGACTCAGGACGCTAGACACGCACCTTGCCCTCGGCCGCGGCGAGGGCGATATCGCTGCGAAAGTGACTGCCGGGCAGCTTGATCGAGCTCAAGATGTCGTACGCCGCCACGCGCGCGGCGGACAGGTCCGCACCGGTGCCGACCACGGACAGCACCCGGCCGCCCGACGAGACGACCGCGCCGTCGTCGCGCCGCGCCGTTCCCGCGTGCAACACCCCCTCGGCCTCGGAGCCGACGACGACGTCCCCGACCCGGGGGCGTCCGGGGTAGCTCTCGGCCGCCAGTACCACCGTCACCGCGGCGCCGTCGCGCCAGCGCAGCTCGCCGAACTCGGCAAGCGTGCCGGATCCCGCGGCGTGGAGCAGCTGCCCCAGCGGCGAGTCCAGCAGCGCCAGCACCGCCTGTGTTTCGGGATCGCCGAAGCGGCAGTTGAATTCGACGACGGCGGGTCCCTTCGCGGTCATCGCCAGCCCGACATAAAGCAATCCGCTGAACGGACTGCCCCGCCGAACCAGTTCGGCCGCAACGGGTTCGACGATCCCGCTCACCACGTCCCGGTACACGGCGTCGGGCAGCCACGGCAGCGGCGCGTAGGCGCCCATGCCGCCGGTGTTGGGACCCGTGTCCCCGTCGCCGACCCGCTTGAAGTCCTGCGCGGGTAGCAGCGGCACGACGGTGTCCCCGTCGACGACGCAGAACAGGGACACCTCGGGCCCGTCGAGGAACGATTCCAGCAGCACCGGGTGTCCGGCCTCGAGCAGGCCGGCGGCGTGGGCGCGGGCGACCTCGCGATCGGGGGTCACGACCACGCCCTTGCCGGCGGCCAGGCGGTCGTCCTTCACCACCCAGGCCGGGTCACCGGCCGGGGGCCCGAACCGGTCCAGGGCGGCGTCCAAACGCGCCGGGCTGTCGACGGTTTCGCTCGTCGCGGTGCGCACCCCGGCGGCGGCCATGACCTCCTTGGCGAACGCCTTGGAGCCTTCGATGCGGGCGGCGTCCCGGCCGGGGCCGAAGCAGACGATGCCGGCGGCGCGCACGTCGTCGGCGACCCCGAGCACCAGCGGCACCTCGGGCCCGATGACCACCAGGTCGGCGTGCACCGCGCGGGCCAGGGCGACGACGTCCGCGCCGGAGGTGATGTCGACGTCGTGCTGTTCGGCCAGCCGCGCGGTGCCGGCGTTGCCCGGGGCGACGGCCAGGCCCGTGACCTGTGGGTCGCGGCGCAGCGCCAGCAACAGCGCATGCTCACGGGCACCGGAGCCGATCACCAGGACGCGCACGAGACGTCAGACTAGCCGCGCCCGCGCGCGCCTCCTACAGGGCCTGGTAGGTCAGCCGCGTGTACTTGCGGGTGCGCTCGGTTCCCGCCGAGGTGACCTGCCCCATCCTGTTCATGACGTAGGCGAAGGTGGTGCGGCGGTCGGGATTCATCACCGCCATCGAGCCGCCCCAGCCGCCCCAGTAGCAGGTTCTCCCGTCGGGAATGTCCGGCACCGCCTCGGGGTGGGGCAGCGCGAATCCCATGCCCCACCGGGCCGGCATGGCCAGCACCAGGTCGGTGCCGTCGGCCTGGACCTCGAAGATCAGGTCGATGGTCTCGGGACTCAGCAGCCGCACTCCATTGGCGCTGCCGCCCAATGAAATCGGGGCGAGGATGCGAACCAGTGAGCGCGCGTTGCCGTGGCCGTTGGCCGAGCCGATGTCCGCCCGGCGCCACGCGGTCGTCTCGGCCGCCAGCGCGGATTCCGGGGTGGGCGGCGTGACGGCGAACGTCTTGTACATCGGATGGTCGTGGGGCACCGCGTCCAGCGGCACGTCCAGCGGCGGGGGCGCCACCAGTTCGGCGATGCGGGCGTCGTCTTGGGGTGCGGCGCCGATCTGGAAGTCGGCGCCCAGCGGTTCGGCAATCTCCTCGCGCACAAACTGTTTCAGCGACTTGCCGGTGATGCGGCGCACGACCTCACCGATCAGGTGGCCACTGGTGACGGCGTGATAACCCGACGCGGTGCCGGGCTGCCACCACGGCGCCTGGGCGGCCAGCTGCGCGGTGGATTTCTCCCAGTCGTAGATGTCCTCGAGGGTGAACGGCATCTCCCAGCCGGACACCCCCGAGGTGTGGCTCAGGATGTGGCGCACCTCGATCCGCTCCTTGCCGTTGGCGGCGAACTCGGGCCAGTACTTGGCGACCGGCGCGAACGGATCGAGCAGCCCGCGCTCGACGAGCACCAGCGCCGCCAGCGCGGTCACGCTCTTGGTGCTGGAGAAGACGTTGACGATGGTGTCTTCCGACCATTCGGTGGTTTTCGCTCTGTCGGCGTGCCCGCCCCAGATATCGACGACGAGTTCGCCGTCGATGTCGACGGCGATCGCGGCGCCGAGTTCGCCCCCGGTGGTGACTTCGTCGGCGAGCGCCGCGACGAGGTCTTCGAAGCGGCTGTCGTAGTGCCCGTGCAGGACGCCCGTCGTGAAGTGGGCATCGATCAGGGTCTGGCTGTTCATGTGACCTCCTTGAGTCGGTGAGCCCACTATCCGACGGATCGCGGCGGGGAACATTCGCCAAAAGACCTAGATTTCACGCGGACGGCCGAGACGGCCTTCTAGGCCTTTTGGCCGATGTTTGCCGGGTGCGGTGGTCGCATCCTGGCTAACATGACTGAGACCGATCGACGCGTGGACATCCGGCCACTGAATTGGAGCGACTTGGGCGTCAGCGAACTCCCGACTGGAACGGTGACGTTGCTGCTCGCCGACGTCGAGGGCTCAACGCGACTGTGGCAGACCCGGCCCGACGAGATGAGCGCGGCCATCGCGCGCCTGGACCGCGCGGTATCGGACCTCGTCACCCAGCACGGCGGGGTGCGCCCGGTCGAGCAGGGCGAGGGCGACAGCTTCGTGGTGGCCTTCGCCCGCGCCAGCGACGCCGCCGCGTTTGCGCTGGCGCTGCAGCTTACGCCGCTCGCACCGATCAGCCTGCGGATCGGCCTGCACACCGGCGAGGTGCAGCTGCGCGACGAAGCAAACTATGTCGGGCCCGCCATCAACCGCACCGCGCGGCTGCGCGACCTGGCGCACGGGGGCCAGACGGTGTTGTCGGCCACGACGAGTGACCTGCTCGCCGACGCTCTTCCCGCCGACGCGTGGCTGCTCGACCTGGGCACCCACCCACTGCGCGACCTGCCCCGGCCCGAACGGGTGACCCAACTGTGTCACGCCGACCTGCGCAACGACTTCCCACCGCTTCGGGCAGCGAAAACCAATGGAAAGCAACACCTTCCGCCGCACTTCACCAGCTTCGTCGGCCGCGGCGCCGAGATCGGGGCGGTGCGACGGCTGGTGACCGACAACCGACTGGTGACACTGACCGGAGCGGGCGGCGTCGGCAAGACGCGGTTGGCGGTGCATGTCGCAGAGCAGATGGACGGCGATTTCGCGGACGGGGTGTGGTACGTCGACCTGGCGCCCGTCACCGACCCCGACGTCGTACCGGTCGCGGCGACACGCGCGCTGGGGCTGCCCGACCAGGCGGGCCGTTCGGCGATGGACACGCTCACGCGTGCCATCGGGGGCGGGCAGCTGCTCGTCGTGTTGGACAACTGCGAGCACCTGATCGAAGCGTGCGCCTCGCTGACCGTCGCGCTGCTGGGGGCGTGTCCGTGGGTCACTGTTCTTGCCACGAGCCGGGAGCCGATCCGGGTGGCGGGCGAGGTCGCCTGGGCGGTGCCGTCCCTGTCGCTGGCCGACGAGGCGATCGCCCTGTTCACCGACCGCGCGCGCCAGGTTCGGCCCGATTTCGTTGTGACCGGGGAGAACTCGGTCGCGGTGCGCGAGATCTGCGGGCGCCTCGATGGCATACCGCTGGCCATCGAGCTGGCAGCCGCGCGGGTGCGCGCGCTGTCGCTGACCCAGATCCGCGACAGCCTGCACAACCGGTTCCGGCTGCTGACCGGCGGCGCGCGAACGGCCGTGCGCCGCCAGCAGACACTGCGAGCCTCGGTGGACTGGTCGCACGACCTGTTGACCGAGCCGGAGCGCGTCCTGTTCCGCCGCGCCGCCACGTTCATGGGCGGGTTCGACCTCGAAGCGGCGCAAGCGGTTTGCGGCGGCAGCGACGTCGAGAGCTATCAGACCCTCGACCAGCTCACCTTGCTCATCGACAAATCGCTCATCGCGGCCGATGACACCGACTTCGGGACGCGTTACCGGATGCTGGAGACGGTGCGTCAGTACGCGCTGGAGAAACTCGGCGAGTCCGGCGAGGCCGACGCGGTACGCGGGCGTCACCGCGACCACTACACCGCGATGGCGGCGCTGCTCGACGCGCCCGGGCGAACCGGTTACCAGAGCAGGGTCGAGCGGGCCGCGATCGAGATGGACAATCTGCGGGCGGCGTTCGCCTGGTGCCGTGAGAACGGCGAGATCGCCGCGGCATTGCGGCTCGCGTCGGCGTTGCAACCGCTTTGGACCACTCGCGGCCGTGCGCAAGAAGGGACGGCCTGGTTCGCAGCGGCGCTCGCCGACGCCGCGGCGCACGATGCAGGGGTCCCGCTCCCCGTTCGCGCCCGGGCGCTCGCGGACAATGCCACCCTCGAGGGCGCGCAGACCATTCACGACAACATGGACAAGGCGCTGGAGGCTCTGGCGCTCGCCCGCGAGATCGACGACCCGCTGTTGCTGGTTCGCGCGCTCGCTGGTTGCGGCATCATCGCCGCCTTCGACGCGGCCGCCAGCAGCCCGTACTTCGAGGAAGCGCTCGGCCTCGCCCGAGCGGTGGGCGACGACCGGAGTCTGAGCCAGATCCTGGCGTTTCAGGCCTTCGCCGCGGTGGCCGGCAAAGGCGACCCGACCGCGGCGCGCGCGGCCGGCGAAGAAGGCCGCGACATCGCCGACGCGATCGGCGACGGCTACGCCTCCCGCGGGTGTCGGTGGTGTATCGGCTTGGCGCAGCAGTGGGGGGGCGATCTCGTCGGCGCGGTCACGCAGTTTCGCTCGCTGGTTGCCGAATCGGAGGCGGCGCACGACGAAACGTGGCGGATGTCCAGCCTGGTCAGCCTGGGCCACCTGCTCGCCTACGCCGGTGACCCGGAAGGAGCGCGCGCCGCCGCCGCCGCGGCGACCGAGGCCGCCGCGGACCTCGGTGCGTTCAATCAGGGCTTTGCGTACGCCGCGCTGGCTGTTGCGAATCTGGCCGCGGGTGACGTGGACGCCGCCGCCGAGGCCGGTGAGGCGGCATGGGAGCGCATGAAGGTTCAACCCGAATTGGCCGTGGTCAACGTCATCCCACTCGCGGACGTCGCCCTCATGCAGGGTGATCTGACGGTGGCGCGTCGCTGGGCTGACGATGCCGTCGCGGTCGCGCCTGGCATGCATCGGCTGTTCGCGCTGGCAAAGCGAGCCCGCGTCGCGATCGCCCAGAACGATCGCGAGCAGGCCGAACGCGACGCCCACGATGCGCTCACGGGAGCAGGTGACGTCGAGGGCTACTTCGTGATTCCCGAAGTCCTGGAGTGCCTCGCCACCCTCGCCGGGGGCGGCGGCGCGGACCGAGAAGCGGCGCGCCTCCTGGGAGCGGCGGCGGCGCTGCGCGACCGAACCGGCTACGTCCGCTTCACGATCTACGACGCCGCCCATGACGAGCTCGTTGCATCGCTGCGGGAAGCCATGGGGGGCGAGGAGTTCGAGGAAGCGTGGGCCGAGGGCGCGGCCCTTTCGCTGGACGCGGTGATCGACTATGCGGCACGCGGCCGCGGCGAGCGCAAACGCCCGGCAACCGGCTGGGAGTCCCTGACGCCTGCCGAGCTCAAAGTGGTGAAGCTGGTCTGCGAGGGGCTTTCGAACAAGGACATCGCCGCGCGCCTGTTCGTCTCCGCGCGCACGGTGCAAGCGCACCTGAGTCACGTCTACGCCAAACTCGGGGTGAGCTCGAGAGTGCAACTCGCCCAAGAGGCTTCGCGGCACTGACCCTCACGGCGAGCAGACGCAAAAGCACCCGACACACCGACGAATTGGGGGCTTTTGCGTCTGCTCGGCAAACTTAGTCGCGCTTGGCGCCCCGGTGCATGTTGACGGCGCCCTCCACGTTGGCCTTCTTGTCCTCCCCGGCGCCCTTGGCGGCGGCCTTCCTGCGCTTGGCGATAACGGTGTCAACGGCGCCGTTGAGCGCGGAGCCGAGGGGGAAGCCGAGGTAGTGGGTCAGAAAGACCGCCATCTCCTTGAGTTCGGTCTCGCTGAGTTCGCCGTTGAGCAGCGCGGCGTTGATCTGGATCTCGGCCAGGTCGCGGTTGCCGATCGCGGTCACCGCCGTCAGCGTCATGATGCGCTTGTCGCGCATCGACAATCCCGGTCGCGTCCAGATGCTGCCGAACAGGTGATCGACGGTCAGGTCGAAGTACGCGTCGCCCTCCACGTTGGGCATCTCCCAGCCGTAGACCTCGTTCATCTTCTCGAGGCCCTTGCGGCGCAGCTCCTCCATCACGTCTCTTTCTGTGTGTGCGGTACTCCGAGCCCGGCGGCCAGCCCCGCGTAGGCCAACCGGGCCAGCGGCAGGTCGACCGAAACCGCCTCGCCCAGCGCCAGCGCCAGGCTCAGATCCTTCTCCCCCAGACCCCTGGTGTGCAGGAAAGGCTGATACAGGAAGTTTTCCGGGTCAAGGTCGTACATGTTCTCACGGACCATGATCGCACCCGGGCCGCCGGTGAGGGCGTCGGTGTGGCGGACCACCCGGCCCAGCGCCTGCAGGTCCAGGCCGGCCGCCTCGGCCAGCTTCATGGCCTCGCACGCCGCGACGTAGGAGGTGAACGTCAACATGTTGCGCGCCAGCTTCATTCGGGTGCCGGCACCCGGCTCGCCGGCATGAATCACCATCGATGCCCACTGCTTGAACGCCGGCTTGATCCGCTCGTAGACCTCGCGCTGGGCGCCGACCATGGTGGCCAGTTCGCCTTTTGCGGCCGCCCCGGCGCCCCCGCTGACGGGCGCGTCCACGATATGGATGTCCTTCTGCTTCAGCTCGTCCGCCAATTCGACCGCGGTGGTGTCGCTGATCGTGGAATGGATCGCGATGGTGGTGCCCGGCTTGGCGTGCGACGCCAACTCCCCGACGACCTCCCGCACCTGGGCGTCGTTGAGCACGACGATCTGAATGAGATCGGCTTTGGCGACATCGGCAACGTTGTCCGCCAGGCTGGCGCCGGCCTCGGCCAACGGAGTCATCGCTTCGGTACGAATGTCGTAAACCGTTAGCCCACCCGGCCATTCGACGAGCCGCTTGGCGATCGGCGCGCCCTGGTTACCCAGCCCGATGAACCCGATCCGCAGGTGCTCTGACATGATTCGCCGCTCCTCCTCATCGCTTCGCTCTGCATCGTCGCCCGGCGGCTATGATCGGATTACCTGTCCGCCGTCGACGTTGAAAATCTGCCCGGTGATCCACGCGGCCTCGTCGGACAGCAGGAACAGACACATCCCGACCAGGTCCGCGGGGGTTCCCATGCGGGACAACGGCAGGCCCTTGACGATGTCGGCGACCATCTCCTGCGGGGTGGTGGTCCGGTTGGCCTCGGTGTCGATGGGACCGGGTGCGATCGCGTTGATCCGGATGTTCTGGCCGCCGAGCTCGCGCGAAAGCTGTTGGGTCAGGCCGTTGATGCCGACCTTGGCCAGGCCGTAGTAGTTCGCGTACAGCCACGCCGCGGTGGACGACTGGTTGACGATCGCCCCGCCGCCGCGCTTGGCCATCTTCTTGTACACCGCGCGGGTGCACCACAGCGCGCCGTCGAGGTTCACGCTCATGAACTTCTTGTAGTACTCGGGGTCGATCGTGAGCAGGAAGTCCAGCTTCATGCCCCCAAAAATCGCGGCGTTGTTCACCAGGTAGTCGATGCCGCCGAACTCGGCCAGCGTGCGGTCGGCCATCGCCTTGGCCGACGCCGGGTCGGACACGTCCACCGGAACGCTCAGCGCCGTGCCGCCGTCGAGCACGATCTGCTTGGCCACACCCTCGGCCGCCTCGGCGTTGATGTCGGCCACGACCACCGCAGCGCCCTCGCGCGCCAGCGCCTCGGCGTACGCCTGGCCAATACCGCCACCGGATCCGGTGACGATCGCGACTTTGTTCTCGAACCGCATGCCGCTCCTCTAACTCGCCGTAGCAATGGTTTTGGTTTCGAGGTACTCCTCGAAACCGGCCAGCCCCATCTCCCGGCCGTTGCCGGACTGCTTGTAGCCGCCGAACGGCGCGTCCGCGGAGTACCAGACGCCGCCGTTGACGTTGATGGTGCCCGCCCGGATCCGCGCGGCGACCGCGGCGGCCCGGTCCGGGTCGGCGCCGAAGACGGTGCCGGACAAGCCGTATGGCGAGTCGTTGGCGACGCGCACGGCGTCGTCGTCGCCGTCGTGGGGGATCACCGTGAGCACCGGCCCGAAGATCTCCTCCCGGGCGACGCGGGCGTCGTTGCCCAGGCCCGCGATCACGGTGGGCTCGATGAAGAACCCGACCTCGCGGTCGGCCGGGCGTCCGCCGCCGCACGCGACCGTCCCGCCCTCGGCGACCGCCGAGTCGAGGTAGCCCTGCACCCGGTCCCGTTGCCGCGCCGAAATCAGCGGCCCGCAAATGGTTCCCGCGTCGTTGGGGTCTCCGGGCTTGATTCCGCCCATGGTGGCGGCCGCGATGGCGACGGCCTCGTCGTAGCGGGCGCGCGGCACCAGCAACCGGGTGGTGATCGCGCATCCCTGCCCGGCATGCATGCAGACCGAGAACCCCGCCATCGAGACGGCGCCGCCCAGGTCGGCGTCGTCGAGCACGACGAAGGCCGACTTGCCGCCCAGCTCCAAAAACACTTTCTTGATGGTGGCGGCGCCGTCGGCCATCACGCTGCGGCCGGTGGCAGTCGACCCGGTGAACGAAACCATGTCCACCCGAGGGTCTTTGGCCAACTGGGCGCCGACGCCGTGGTCGCTGGAGGTGACGATGTTGACCACGCCGGGCGGAAAGTCGGTGTGCTCGGCGATGAGTTCGCCCAACACCGCCGCGCACCACGGCGTGTCCGGCGCGGGCTTGAGCACCACGGTGTTGCCCGCGGCCAGCGCGGGACCCAGCTTGGCGAGGTTGATTTGGTGCGGAAAGTTCCATGGCGTGATGGCGCCGACGACCCCGACGGCCTCGCGCGCGATGGTGCGCCGGGTGGGGATGCCCATCGGCGACGCCTGGCCCAGATCGGTGTTCCACTCGTAGGACTCGGCGGTGTCGGCCGCGAACGACAGGTCGTTGACCGGCACCTCCAGCTGCGCGATCGCGGTCAGCATCCGCGGCGCGCCGACCTCGGCGATGGTGATCTCGCGCAGCTCCTCGAGATGCTCTTTCATCGCGTCGCGCAGCTGCCGCACACACCGCACCCGCAACTCGGTGTTGCGCGACCAGTCCGTGTTGTCGAAGGCCCGCCGCGCGGCGTCGATGGCGCGGCCCATGTCGTCGGCGCCGGCGTCGGCGGCGACCCCCAGCGCCTCCTCGGTCGCCGGGTTGATCGTCGGGAAGGTGCCGGCGCTGCCCGGCGACAACTTGCCGTCGATGAACAGTGCGCTCGCGCCGTCGGCCAACAGTGTTCTTTGGGCCATATCTCCCGCTCCCGCCTCGTCAGCGCACATCACCGGGCCGATAAAGGCTGATCAGCCCCGATCAAAATGGGTGGACAGTTGTCCGATATTTTCGCATCGAACCATAGCCGTCAGGCCGTCGCAGGTGCAAGAGCCCGTCTCGACATAGCGCAATAACCTGCATATTCGACCCGTGGGCTTGCTTACGGCGCCCGCCGTCCGATAGCTTGGACAAGTGTCCAGCGATGCACTGGCTATGATCGCATCTCACGCCGACCGCCAGACCGGAGCAACTTTGCGCAACCGTCGCCAGGAGGAGACCTTTCGCAAGGTGCTCGCCGCCGGCATCGAGACCCTGCGCGAAAAGTCCTACGCCGACCTGACCGTGCGCGCGGTCGCGGCCCGCGCCAAGGTGGCCCCGGCGACCGCCTACACCTATTTCTCGTCGAAGAACCACCTGATCGCCGAGGTCTACCTCGACCTGGTGCGGCGGGTCCCCTACTTCACCGACGTGAACGACCCCATGCCCCTGCGGGTGGACCGGACGTTGCGCGCACTGGCGCTGGTGGTCGCCGACGAGCCCGAAGTGGGGGCGGCCTGCACGACCGCGCTGCTGGGCGGCGGCGCCGATTCCGCGGTGAGCGCCGCGCGCGACCGGATCGGCGCGGAGATCCACCGCCGCATCGCGTCGGCCATCGGGCCGGGCGCCAACCCCGCCACCGTGTCCGCGCTCGAGATGGCCTTCTTCGGCGCGCTGGTGCAGGCCGGCAGCGGCGAGGTCACCTATCGCGGAATCGCCGACCGGCTGGGCTACGTGGTGGGCCTCATCCTGGCCGGCGCGGGCGAGACGAGCCTCGAAACCAGCGGGGAGACAAGCGGGGACGAGCGATGACCGTGCATGTCGGCGACCACGAGCTGGTCCTGGACCCCTACGACTACGACTTCCACGAAGACCCGTATCCGTACTACAAGCGGCTGCGCGACGAGGCCCCGCTGTATCGCAACGACGAGCTGAACTTCTGGGCGCTGTCGCGGCACGGCGACGTCTGGCAGGGCTTCCGCAACAGCACCACGCTGTCCAACCGCGACGGGGTGTCGCTGGACCCGGTCTCGCGGGGGCCCCACGCGTCGAAGACGATGTCGTTTTTGGCGATGGACGACCCGGCCCACCTGCGGCTGCGCACGCTGGTGTCGAAAGGCTTTACCCCGCGCCGGATCCGGGAGCTCGAGCCGAGCGTCACCGAGCTCGCCGTGGGGCACCTCGACACCATGCTGGAGCGCGCCACCGCCGGCGAAACCGTCGACTATGTCGCGGAGTTCGCGGGCAAGCTGCCGATGGACGTGATCTCCGAGCTGATGGGCGTGCCGGTGGCCGACCGCGACCGCATCCGCGCCATGGCCGACGGCGTGATGCACCGCGAGGACGGTGTCAACGACGTGCCGGCCTCGGCCATCGAGGCGTCGATCAACCTGATCGTCTACTACCAGGAGATGATTGCCGAGCGCCGCAAGCAGCCCACCGAGGATCTGACGTCGGCGCTGCTGGACGCCGAGATCGACGGCGACCGGCTCACCGACGAGGAAGTCCTCGGGTTCATGTTCCTGATGGTGATCGCCGGCAACGAGACCACCACCAAACTCCTTGCCAATGCGGCCTTTTGGGGCCACAAGAACCCCGGCCAGCTGGCCCCGGTCTACGCGGATTTGTCGCGGGTGCCGCTGTGGGTCGAGGAGACGCTGCGCTACGACACCTCCAGCCAGATCCTGGCCCGCACCGTCTCCGGGCAGCTCACGCTCTACGACACCACCATTCCCGAGGGCGACGTTGTGCTTCTGCTGCCCGGGTCGGCGCAACGCGACGAGCGGGTGTTCGAAAACCCCGACGACTACGTGATCGGGCGCGAAATCGGGCCCAAGCTTTTGAGTTTCGGTAGTGGCGCACACTTCTGCCTGGGCGCGCACCTGGCCCGGATGGAAGCCAGGGTCGCGCTGACCGAGTTGTTCAAGCGAATCCGCGGATATGAGGTGGACGAGGCCAACGCCGTCCGCGTCCACTCCAGCAATGTCCGCGGGTTCGCTCACCTGCCGATGAGCGTGGAGGTCCGCTGAATGCCCCGCTTTGACCCGTTGCCCGAGCGCCGGCCGGCGATCGTGGCCGGCGCCTCCTCCGGCATCGGGGAGGCCACCGCGATCGAGCTCGCGGCGCACGGCTTCCCGGTGGCCCTGGGTGCCCGCCGGGTCGAGAAGCTCAACGACATCGTCGGCAAGATCAACGCCGACGGCGGCGAGGCGGTGGGATTCCACCTGGACGTCACCGACCCGAACTCGGTGAAATCCTTTGTTGCGCAGTCGGTCGACGCGCTCGGCGAGATCGAGGTGCTGGTGACCGGCGCCGGCGACACCTACTTCGGCAAGCTCGCCGAGATCACCACCGACGAGTTCGAGTCGCAGCTGCAGATCCACCTTGTCGGCGCGAACCGGCTGGCCGCCGCGGTGCTGCCGGGCATGCTCGAGCGCCGGCGCGGCGACCTGATCTTCGTCGGCTCCGACGTGGCGCTGCGCCAGCGGCCGCACATGGGCGCATACGGCGCCGCCAAGGCCGCGCTCGTCGCGATGGTCACTAACTTCCAGATGGAGCTCGAGGGCACCGGCGTGCGGGCCTCGATCGTGCACCCCGGCCCGACGAAGACGTCGATGGGCTGGAGCCTGCCGGCCGACAAGATCGGGCCCGCGCTGGAGGATTGGGCCAAGTGGGGTCAGGCCCGCCACGACTACTTCCTGCGCGCGGCCGACCTGGCGCGGGCCATCACGTTCGTCGCCGAGACGCCGCGCGGCGGCTTCATCGCGAACATGGAGCTGCAGCCCGAGGCCCCGTTGGCCGACAACAAGGATCGCCAGAAACTCGCGCTGGGCGAAGAGGGGATGCCGTCATGACCAGCACTGCTACTGTGCCGCGGGTTTCCGGCGGCGAAGAGGAGCACGGCCACCTCGAGGAATTCCGCACCGACCCAATCGGTTTGATGAAGCGCGTCCGCGACGAGTGCGGTGACGTCGGTTGGTTCCAGCTGGTCGACAAGCACGTCATCCTGCTGTCCGGGGCCGGCGCCAACGAATTCTTCTTCCGTTCCGCCGACGAAGACCTGGACCAGGCCGAGGCGTACCCGTTCATGACGCCGATCTTCGGCAAGGGCGTCGTGTTCGACGCCAGCCCCGAGCGGCGCAAGGAGATGCTGCACAACTCGGCGCTGCGGGGCGAGCAGATGAAGGGCCACGCCGCCACCATCGAGGGCGAAGTCAAGAAGATGATCGCCGACTGGGGCGACGAGGGCGAGATCGAGCTCCTGGACTTCTTCGCCGAACTGACCATCTACACCTCGACGGCGTGTCTGATCGGTGTGAAATTCCGCGAGCAGCTCGACCACCGGTTCGCCGAGTACTACCACGAGCTGGAACGCGGCACCGACCCGCTGTGCTACGTCGACCCGTACCTGCCGATCGAGAGTTTCCGGCGCCGCGACGAGGCGCGCGTGAAACTCGTTGCGCTGGTTCAGGAGATCATGAATCACCGGCTGGCCAATCCGCCCGCCGACAAGGCCGACCGCGACATGCTCGACGTGCTGGTGTCGATCAAAGACGAGGACGGCAGCCCGCGGTTTTCCGCCGACGAGGTCACCGGGATGTTCATCTCGCTGATGTTCGCCGGGCACCACACCAGTTCCGGGACCTCGGCATGGACGTTGATCGAGCTGATCCGCCATCCCGAGGTGTACGCCGAGGTGCTGGCCGAGCTCGAGGAGCTCTACGCCGACGGCCAGGAGGTGAGTTTCCATGCGCTGCGCTCGATTCCGAAGCTCGACAACGTGGTCAAGGAGACCCTGCGGCTGCACCCGCCGCTGATCATCCTGATGCGGGTGGCCAAGGGCGAGTTCGAGGTCGAGGGCTTCCCGATCCACGCCGGCGACTTCGTCGCGGCGTCCCCGGCGATCTCGAACCGCATCCCGGAGGACTTTCCCGACCCCGACGCGTTCAGGCCCGATCGCTACAACAAGCCCGAGCAGGCCGACATCGTCAACCGGTGGACCTGGATTCCGTTCGGCGCCGGCCGGCACCGCTGCGTCGGCGCCGCGTTCGCCCAGATGCAGATCAAGGCGATCTTCTCGGTCCTGTTGCGCGAGTACGAGTTCGAGATGGCGCAGCCGGCGGACAGCTATCACAACGACCACTCCAAGATGGTGGTGCAGCTGGCCCGGCCGGCGAAGGTGCGCTACCGCAAGCGCAATACCGGGGGATAGCGGTGGGCTACCGAGTCGAGGCCGACCTGGACCTGTGCCAGGGGCACGCCATGTGCGAACTGGAGGCGCCGGACGTGTTTCGGGTGCCCAAGCGGGGCAAGGTCGAGATCCTCGACCCCGAACCGCCCGAAGACGCCCGCGACGACGTCGAGCGCGCGGTCGAGATGTGCCCAACGCAAGCACTGCTGATCAAAGAGAAAGAAGACTGAGCATGGCGTCACACTCCCGCGAACAACTCGAGGCATGGGTCGACCGTTGGCTGCAGGCCAACAGGGACTGCGAGAAGGCGGGCGACTGGCGGCCACTGGCGGACTTCTACACCCGCGACGCCACCTACGGCTGGAACATCGGTCCCAAGGAAGACGTGATGTGCGTGGGCGTCGACGAGATCCGCGACATCGCACTCGGCCTGGAGATGCAGGGCCTGGAGAACTGGGTCTACGAGTACCAGAAGGTGCTCATCGACGAGAAGCAGGGCGAGATCGTCGGCTTCTGGAAGCAGATCGTCAACAAGACCGACGGCAGCCAGGACGAGATCTACGGCATCGGCGGCAGCTGGTTCCGCCTCAACGACGAGCGGCTCATCGAGTGGCAGCGTGACTTCTTCGACTTCGGTCACGTCGCGAAGATGTTCGCGAACCTGATCGAGTCCGGCGACCTCAGTGCCGGAATGCAGAAGCGGATCGAACGCAGCATCGCGGGCGAGAAGCTGCCGGGCTACTACCCGCTCGGCCAGGCGCCCGTCCCCATCTGGTGAGCGACCAACCAAGCATTTGATTTGTCGCACACGCTATGCTGACGCCACAGGGGTGCCCTGTGGCATCCGTCACCAACGCTGCCAGCCAAGACGGCTCCGGCAGTCTCACTTCAAAGGCGAAATGGGGTCAGGTCCAACGTGAAGACAAAAGGCGCACTGATCTGGGAATTCAACCAGCCGTGGACCATCGAGGACATCGAGATCGGCGACCCGCAGGCTCATGAGGTCAAGATCCAGATGGAAGCGGCGGGCATGTGCCACTCCGACCACCACCTGGTCACCGGCGGGATCCCGATGGCGGGCTTCCCGGTGCTCGGCGGGCACGAAGGCGCCGGCATCGTCACCGAGGTCGGCCCCGGCGTCGAGGACCTCGCCCCGGGCGACCACGTGGTGCTGTCGTTCATCCCGTCCTGCGGGACCTGTCCGACGTGCCAGGCCGGCATGCGCAACCTGTGCGACCTGGGCGCGGGGCTACTCGGCGGCCAGGCCGTTTCCGACGGCACCTTCCGGATCCAGGCCCGCGGTCAGAACGTCTACCCCATGACGCTGCTGGGCACCTTCTCGCCGTACATGGTCGTGCACCGCGCCTCGGTGGTGAAGATCGACCCGTCGGTCCCCTTCGAGGTCGCCGCGCTGGTCGGCTGCGGCGTCACCACCGGCTACGGCTCAGCGGTGCGCACGGCCGACATCCGCCCGGGCCAGGACGTCGCCATCGTCGGCGTCGGCGGCGTCGGCATGGCCGCGCTGCAGGGTGCCGCCAACGCCGGCGCCCGCTACATCTTCGCGATCGACCCGGTGGAGTGGAAGCGCGACCAGGCCCTGAAGTTCGGCGCCACCCACGTCTACCCCGACATCGAGGCCGCGCTGATGGGCATGGCGGAGGTCACCTACGGTTTGATGGCCCACAAGGTGATCGTGACGGTCGGTGAGCTGCACGGCTCCGACATCGACAACTACCTGAACATCACCGCCAAGGGCGGCACCTGCGTGGCCACGGCCATCGGCAGCCTGCTCGACACCAACGTGACGCTGAACCTCGCGATGCTGACGCTGATGCAGAAGAACCTGCAGGGCACCATCTTCGGCGGCGGCAACCCGCAATACGACATCCCGCAGCTGCTGTCGATGTACAAGGCCGGCAAGCTGAATCTCGACGACATGGTCACCACGCAGTACCGCCTCGAGCAGATCAACGACGGCTACCAGGACATGCTGGACGGCAAGAACATTCGCGGCGTCATCCGCTACACGGACGCCGACCGGTAAGCCCACCGTCGGCCCGCCGGTGAGCGCCGGCTTCCCGCATCTGCTGGCGCCGGGACGAATCGGCGCCATGACGCTGCGCAACCGCGTGGTCATGTCTCCGATGGAGACGATGTACGGCACCCGCGACGGGCTGCCGTCGCAGCGCACCCGCGACTACTTCGTCGCCCGCGCCGAGGGCGGCGTCGGGCTGATCACGTTGGGCGCCACCGGGGTCGACCCCCGGCACCCCGAGACCCCCGGCGGCCTGCACCTGGGCACCGACGACGCGGTCGGCGCGCACCGGGCGCTGGTCGAGGCGGTCCACGAACACGGAGCCAAGATCCAGCCCCAGATCGTGCACGCCGGGCCCGACGGCCTCGGGCCGGAGCTCTTCGGCGTCGCCTCGCTGGGCCCGTCGGTGATTCCGTCCTACCTCACCGGGCGCCCGTCGGCCGAGATCACGCGTCAGCAGCTGACCGAGGTGTTCGACCTGTTTCGGGCGGCGGTGCGCCGCGCCGCCGAGGCCGGATACGACGGCATCGAGCTGCACGCCGCGCACGGCTACATGCTGCTGGGATCTTTCCTTGCCCCGCAACGCAACCGGCGCACCGACGACTACCGCGGCGACGCGCCGCGCGGCCGGCTGCGGGTGGTGCTGGAGGCGCTGGCCGCGATCCGCTCCGAGGTCGGCGACGCCCTGCCGATCACGCTGCGCATCTCCGGCTACGAGCGGGTCGCCGGGGGCCGGCCGATCTACGAAACCGCCCGGCTGGCACCCGATCTCGTCGCCGCCGGGGTGAGCGCGTTCCACGTGAGCGGCGGGGTGATCGATCGGTTGGTCACCGGGATGGTCAACGGGGCCGACGACGGCGACGGGGTCAACGTCGGCGCCGCGTCCGCGGTCAAGGAGGCGGTCGACGTGCCGGTGATCGCCGTGGGCCGCATTCACGACCCGGTGCGGGCCGAGCGGATCCTGGCCGAGGGGCGCGCGGATTTCATCGCGATGGGCCGCCCGCTGCTCGCCGATCCCGAGTTGCCGCGCAAGCTGGCCTCCGGCCGGGCGGACCGAATCCGCCGGTGCATCTCCTGCGAAAACTGCATCGACGCAATGGAACAACGCTTTTCCGTCGACTGCGCCGTCAACCCCCGCACCGGCAGGGAGCGCGCACTGGCGGCGCCGCGCGCCGTCCGCGTCAAGCGCGTGGCGGTGATCGGCGGCGGGCCGGCCGGGATGGAGGCCGCCCGCGTGGCGGCCGGGCGCGGCCACCGCGTCACGCTCTACGAGCGTGGAGGCCAACTCGGCGGGGCGCTGCGCTGGGCGTCGGTCCTGCACCCCGAAAACCAGCCTTTCCTGCGCTACCTGCGCGACGAGATCAAGCTGAGCGCGGTGAAAGTCCGTCTGAATCAATTCGTTTCGGTCGATGATGTGGTGAGGGCCGAACCCGACGCGGTGGTAGTGGCCACCGGCGGCCATGTCGCGGTGCCGGCCATTGCCGGCGCGGAGCTTCCACACGTGCACACCGGGCCGGGGTTGCGTGAGTTGGTCGACGGCCGGGTGTTCGCCGGGTGGCGCCAGCGGATGGTGCGCCCCGCCGCGGTGCGGCTCGCCACCCGGGCCTGGATGCCGATGGGCCGGCGGGTCGCCATCGTCGGCGGCGATCTGGTCGCGCTGGAGCTCGCCGAGTTCCTGGCGGCCCGGGGCAGGCGGGTATCGATCCTCGAGGCGGGCAAGGACATTGCCCCGGAAGTGGGCGACAAACGCAAGACCGAGCACATGGATCGCCTCGACCGGCTCGGCGTCACCGTGCACGTCCGGGCGGCCGTCGAGCGCATCACGCCGCAGGCCGTGGTGTACGCGCCCGACGGTGGCGCCGCACGGCAGCTGTCCGCCGACAGCGTCGTCATCGCCGGGACCGTCGAGCCCGACACGAGCCTGTTCGACGGGCTGGTCACCGCGTTGCCCGGTGCCGAGGTGCACGCCGCCGGCGACTGCGGCGGCCTCGGGCTCATCCGCAAGGCCACCGAGGAGGGCGCGCGCGCCGCGTGCGCAATCTAGAGACAGGAGAAGAAAAATGACCGAAACCGAGCAGGTCTCGCCCGCGCTGGCCGCGTCGCAGGCGTCGTGGCGGTGCGTGCAGGCCCACGACCGGGAGGGCTGGCTGGCCCTGATGGCCGACGACGTCGTCATCGAGGACCCCATCGGCAAGTCCGTCACGAACCCGGACGGCACCGGGGTCCGGGGCAAGGAAGCCGTCGGCGGCTTCTTCGACACCAACATCGCGGCCAACCAGCTGACCGTCACCTGCGAGGAGACGTTCCCGTCGAGCTCACCCGACGAGGTCGCGCATATCCTGGTGCTGCACAGCAAATTCGAGGGCGGCTTCACCAGCACGGTACGCGGGGTGTTCACCTACAAGGTCAACGGCGCGGGCCTGATCACCAACATGCGCGGCTACTGGAACCTCGACGTCATGCAGTTCGGCAACGAGCAGTAGTCCGCTCAGCCGATACGGCCGAGCCCGGTGATGTGGCCCTGCATGGCCTTGTGATCCATCAACACCATGAACGGGGTCTGGATCGGATCGCTGAGGATGGTGGCCGATTTCGGCTGCTCCCATAACAGCGCTCCGGTGCTGGCGTCGACCACGGCGTAGGCGAAGATGTCCAGCGGCGTGGTCTGATCCAGCCCGATCCGGGTGATGGTGTAGAGCAGGCCGTCGGCGGCGGACAGGTGGGGCAGCGCCGCGCTGCGAACCTTGTTCTCCCACACCGTATGACACCCGGGATTGTCGACGTCGACCCTGGTCATGCCGCCGACGAACGGCGCGGTCGCCGGCACCGCGGGTCCCGCGCCCGCCGGAACCGCAGGGTAGGGATAGCCGTAGCTGCTGGATACGAACATCGAGTTCCCGAGCCCGATCGGCGCGTTCTCGCTGCCGGGGCCGCCCTGCGTCAAAACCGTTTGCTGACAGATCAATTGGCCGGTTCCGGACTGGTAGATCAGCGCGTGCACCTGGGGGCTGGCGTTGTCGACGATCGTCACGTAGTCGGCGCCGGACATCGGACCGAAGTACACCGGCGTGGAGCCGGTCCCCCAGCTCAACTGCCCGGGCTTGCGGGCGGTTCCGCGGTCATAGGCTGCGCGCCAAAGGATTTGCGGGTTGCCGGCGATGTCGAGGTTCAGTTCGTAGAGGGCGAACGTGGTGGCCACCGCGACGCGATTGCTGGGCGCCGCGGAGATGCTGTTGGCGACCTGCTCGCCGACGGGCAGCTGCACGGCGGCCACGCCCCCGCCCGACTTGGCCACGCCCACAACGCCGTTGCCGGTGGCAAACCAGACATTGCCCGCGTAGTCCGGCACGAGGCCGACCGAGCCGTCACCGCCCGGTATCACGCTTGACAGGTCGGTGGACTCCGTGATGACCAGCTTCCAGCAGCCCAGCGGTCCCGTCTTGACGTGGGAGATGCGCAGCAGGTGGTTGCTTCCGTCGATCATCACCACCTGGTTGTTGTTGTCCAGGTAGGCATAGACACCGCCGAGCAGGGTGCCCTTGGCCACCTGCAGGCTCGCCAACGGGACGATGCGCGGCACAATGCCGCCCGGATCGATCAGGAAAATGGTCGGAATCTGGCCGACGATGGTCGTGCACAGCGCCAGCACCAGCCCATCGGTGCCCTGCATGATCGTCGGGCACGCCGACAGCAGCGGATACCCGAAGATCTCGTTCAGGCGGGCCCCGGGCCCGGGAAGCGGTCCCGCGTCGGAGGATTCGGCGTCGTTGTGCAGCGACGCGAGGCCCAGCGGCGCCATGAACGGGTTGGGCGTCGCAAACGGGCCCCAGGCCGCGGCCCCCCGCGCGGGCGACGGGACCGACGCCGAGACGAGCGTCGGTGCGAAGCTCACGGCGCACGCGGCCAGCAACGCCACCGGAAACCGCACGGAGGTCTCCTCCCATGAACGGGTCAGGAGTGATCATCCCGAGGCCGCAGAACGAAGTCGCAACGGTGCGCTAACGATTCCGCTTCGAGCGGCGTGGCATGCTGGGGGCCATGGCGTCGATCTTCACCAAGATCATCAACCGTGAGCTACCCGGCCGTTTCGTCTACGAGGACGACGAGATCGTCGCGTTCCTGACGATCGAGCCGATGACCCCGGGCCACACGCTGGTGGTGCCCCGCGCCGAAATCGACCAGTGGCAAGACGTCGACGGGGCGGTGTTCGCCCGCGTCATGGCGGTCAGCCAGCTGATCGGCAAAGCCGTGTGCAAGGCGTTTCGCACCGAACGGGCCGGGATGATCATCGCCGGGCTCGAGGTGCCCCATTTGCACGTCCACGTCTTTCCCACCCGCAGCCTGAGCGACTTCGGCTTCGCCAACGTCGACCGCAACCCGTCACCGGAATCCCTCGACCAGGCGCAGGCGAAGATCAAGGCGGCGCTGGAGCAGTTGGGCTAACGCACTCAGCGCGTCAGACGTGCGCGGGCACGTCGCTGACGCGCGGCAGCGTGACGCGGAAGCAGCACCCCTCGCCGGGCGCGGTCGCCACGCTGACGCTGCCGCCGTGGGCGCGCACTAGCGATTCGACGATGGACAGCCCCAGGCCCGTGCCGCCGCTGGCCCGGGCCCGCGAGGAGTCGGTGCGGTAGAACCGCTCGAACACCCGCGACGCGTCGTGTGCACTCATCCCCGGCCCCTTGTCGGCTACTTCGACCACCGCGTCGTCGCCCTCGGTGCCGACGCGCACGTCGATGTCGGCGCTGGCGGGGGTGTGCTGCAGGGCGTTGGCGATGAGGTTGCTGAGCACCTGCCGGATGCGCGGCTCGTCACCGAGCACCTCCGGGGTGCCCGGACCGTCGAAGACCTCCAGGGTGATGGCCCGCTCCGGGTCGATCGCCTGCGCATCGTGCACGGCGTCGCTGGCCAGCGCGAGCAGGTCCACCCGGTGCTGCTCCAGCGGCCGTTGCACGTCCAGGCGCGCCAGCAGCAGCAGGTCGTCGACCAGTAGGCCCATCCGGCTGGCTTCGCTCTCGATCCGCGACAGCAGCATGGACACGTCGCGGGCGGCGCCCTGCCGGTACAGCTCCGCGAAGCCGCGGATGGTGGTCAGCGGCGTGCGCAGTTCGTGGCTGGCGTCGGTGATGAACCGTCGCATCCGTTCCTCGGAGCCACGCGCCTTCTCGGCCGAGGACTCCGAGGACGCCAGCGCCTGCTGGATCTGGGCGAGCATTCCGTTGAGCGCCAACGAAAGTCGGCCCACCTCGGTTCTCGGGTCGCGCTCCGGGACACGGCGATCCAGCTGGCCGGCGGCGATGTCGGCGGCGGTGTGTTCGACCTCGGTCAGCGGCCGCAGGCTGCGGTGCACCACCGCGAAGCTGGCCACCCCGAGGATCACCAGCACCGCCACCCCGATGCCGATCTGCAACCAAACCAGGGAGCCCAGGGTGTGCTGCACGTCGGACAGGTCGACCGCGACCGTCGTCAGCCCGTGCGGGCCGCGCACCGATACCGCGCGCCACTGGATGTCGGAGCCGTTGACCGACGGGAGGGTCGTGGGGTTGGGGCCCACGTCGTTGTTGGGCGGCAGCGCCGGCTCGGCGTTGCGGTCGTTGATGGCCGTGAACGGGGTGCCGTCGGTGCTGATGCCCCGCACGTAGAACTTCGACGGCGGGCGGCCCGGGTCGGGGCCTTCGTACGGGCGCGGCGACTGACTGCGCGGGGCCTGCGCCCAACTGCGGGAGGCGTCGAGCAGCGTCTGGTCGATGCGGCTGATCAGGCTGTGCCGCAGGATCGAGGTGACCGCGAAGCCCGAGAACGCCAGACCGCACGCCACCAGGATCAGGGTGGCGCCCACCAGGGCCACCCGTAGCGGCAATCCGCGGCGAACCTTGTTGGCCATGTTTCTATTCTGCTCAGCGCGGTTCGCGCAGGACATAGCCCACGCCACGCAGGGTGTGCAGCAGCCGCTTCTCCCCGGTGTCGATCTTGCGGCGCAGGTAGGACACGTAGGACTCGACGACGTTGACGTCGCCGCCGAAGTCGTAGCGCCATACATGGTCGAGGATCTTCGGCTTGCTCAGCACGGTGCCCGCGTTGATCACGAAGTAGCGCAGCAGCGTGAACTCGGTCGGCGACAGCGACACCGGTTCGCCCGCCTTCCACACCTCGTGGGTCTCCTCGTCGAGCTCGATGTCGGCGAAGCTCAGGCGGGCATTGCGCGCTTCGGCGCCGCCCTTGCCGGCGCGCCGCAGGATGACGCGCAGCCGGGCAACGACCTCCTCCAGGCTGAACGGCTTGGTCACGTAGTCGTCGCCGCCCAGTGTCAGGCCGGCGATCTTGTCCTGCAGCGAGTCGCGGGCGGTCAGGAACAACGCCGGGGCGTCGATGCCGTCGGCGCGCAGCCGGCGTAGCACCCCGAAGCCGTCCATGCCCGGCATCATCACGTCGAGGATCACGGCGTCGGGGCGGGCGTCGCGGGCGCGATCGAGGGCCTGGGCGCCGTTGGTGGCGGTGAAGACCTCGAAGCCCTGGAACTTGAGGCTGACCGAAAGAAGCTCGACGATGTTGGCCTCGTCGTCGACCACGAGAACGCGGGCCTCGGGTTTGGATTCGCTGGAGGTCACTTCTGTCCTTTGGTTGGCGTGTGCCCTTGATTGTGGAGTTGCTGAAAGCTCGGTGCCAGTCGTCTGCTAACAGTCTGCCAAAAAACATCGCGTCAGCTTGGAACGATCCGGTTTCACCGCCGGCCTCGTGCCTAGACTCTGAAGGCATGAACCTCGCCAAAGGCATCGTGTCGCTCGCGACGGCTCCCGCGCGCGCCGGGCTGGCCGCCGCCGACGCGAGCCTGAACGTCGCGGCCACGGCGGTCGGGGTGGCCAAGCGCGCGCTGGGCGACGCCGCCGGCGAGTCGCGGACCAACGCGATGGCGGCCATGTTCGGCATCGACGACGCGATCAGCCGCGCCAACCGGCTGGCCCGGCTGCTCGACGACGACGCACCGCTGGGCCGCGCCGTGGCGCAGGACGGGCCGTTGGACCGGCTGCTGCGCCCGGGCGGGGTGGTCGACATGCTGACCTCGGAGGGCGGCCTGCTCGACCGGCTGACCGCCGAGGGCGGTGGGTTGCAGCGGGCGCTGCAGCCCGGCGGGCTGGCCGATCAGCTGCTGGCCGAAGAGGGGCTGATCGACCGGGTGCTGGCCGAGGACGGGCTGGCCGAGCGGCTGCTCGCCGAGGGCGGGCTGATCGACAAGCTCACCGCCAAGCACGGCCCGCTGGACCAGCTCGCCGACGTCGCCGACACCCTGGCCCGGCTGACGCCCGGGATGGAGGCGCTGGAGCCGGCCATCTCAACGCTGCAGGACGCGGTCATCTCGCTGACCATGGTGGTCAACCCGTTGAGCAGCATCGCCGACCGCATCCCGCTGCCCGGCCGGCGACCCTCGCGGCGCCCGTCGTCGCGGTCGGTGCGCTCGACGCGCATCATCGAGACCGACGAGTGAGCCGTTAGGCCGCTTAGGCCTGTTGGCATACGTTGGTGCAGAACATCTTTGGGTGGAGCCGCGTGAGAGACTCGAACTCTCGACATCCGCTTTACAAGAGCGACGCTCTACCAACTGAGCTAACGCGGCCGGGCCGATGGCGATTCTACGGCTTGACGCCGTGCGAACGCGGGCGGTCTCGTCTTTGGGGTGAAGCCGCCAAACGGTGCTCAATTCCGTGGCGTCCAGTGTGAGCTGACGGCTTCGAGTGTGAATCTGTGGCTTTGGTGGTGAGCGTAGGGCGGCGTCCAGGCAAGATCTCTGCCCAGGCTTCACACTCGAAGCCGAGAATTCACACGCGATGGCCCGACGTCGACTAGCGCGTTAGTCCGTCAACTGTATGGGCCGACCGCCTCAACGGCGGTAGGTGGCTTTTGGTCCCAAGTGCCGGCGCACTTCGTGGGCAATCTCGTTCACCCGTTCGGCTGCATCTAGGAGCTGTCCCAACGGGTTTGGGCCGTCTTCGCCGTTGTCGGCCAGTAACCGCAGGATCTGTTCGCGGGCCACGGTCGACACTGGCAGTTCGCGGTGATCGGCGATCGCTTCCAGTGCGGCCAACTCATCCGGGTTGAGTCGCACCTGCAGCACTTTGCTGCGGGCACGCCCGGGCCGGCTGACCTTGACCTGAGGCGGCAACGGCCGCATCGCCTGATCGGCTTCGCCAGCCTCGGCTTCGTCGCCCAATTGCGCCAGGCGCTCGTCAAGATTGCTCATCTGGCCCTCCTTGTTGGGAGTAACGGCGGTCCCGGCTGTTCGACTACCATGCACTCGCGCCATAGACGATTCCGTTCTCTTCGTAGGTGATGACGGTCAGGATCGCTTGCGCGGTCAGTGAATAACCGACGGTGCGAACCGATACGCCGCTCTTTGTGTTGTAGTCGGGTTCGAACACCACGGCGTCGGGATCGGAGAGGGCTTCGTTGGCCTCGGCGGGGCTGAGCTGATGCTTGGCCGAGACGTGTTCGCCGCGCCTGCTCCAATCGGCCACCACACAGAAATGGTATTACGGCTGTAATACAACTGCCATCCTGTGGCGAGACTCGTCACTGATCCGCGCGGGTCACACTCCCGGCCAGCTCGCGGGCGGGTCGGCCCAACCGAGATATTCGGCACCGGGGGCCGGGTTCCAGGACTTAAGGATCTGCACGGTGCTACCGCCACCCAGTCCCGATGCGCCCCGTTGTGAGCTCTGGTCCACCCCACCGGAGACGAAAGTGCCGTCGCCCCTGGCGATCACGACATGCCCCTCGTGCCCTCCGCTGTCCACGTCCCATTGGCTTTGCGAGAACACCAGCGCGCCCTTGGGGAAGTTCATGTCCAGGTGGATTTGTCTGGTGGTCACGAGGTGATCGTGGAATGCCAGCGCCGAGGGATAACCGAGGCCGGGCTCACCGTAGGCGTTGGCCACGAACCTGCCGCACGCGAAAACGTAGTCGTTCGAGCCGACCTTGCTAGTGGCCCACTCGACCGCGCGGTCCTCCTTTGCGGTCGTGTCGGCGTTCACGGGGCCGGCGAATGTCAGGCCGAGGGCCAGGGCCACGGGACCCAGCCAGGCTAGCCGATGGTTCATCCGTCAGAGCCTTCCGCTACATCCCGAACGGGATCCCCCGAAAAATAGCACCAGGCGTCGCGGAGATTGAGCTCAATGCGAATTCTTGCCTAAAAACCAATCCGTCCTGTGGACTGTGAAACACGCCATGGCGTCAATCAATACCTGGGTCGTTGATCGGGATCGCTATCGGGGCCGTCGGGCCGGCTGCACCAGATGCCCACGGCCGCTGGCTAATTGCGGCGATCGAAGCCCTGCCCGCCCGCATGCGGATGCTGCGGCGCCACCGGCAGCGCGGCCGTGTTCAAGCACCGGCACGCCTGGCCGTCCTGACCTGAGAGCGCACTACCGCCCGGGGGCTAAACCCGCTCAGGCGCGCTCCAAACAAGCGCAGGGGCGCCCGATTTGGCAGGAAACCCCAAGGTCCGGCGACCACGCAGACGCCTAGCATTGACAGTGGTTGGTCCAAGCACTTGCCGAGCCCGAAATGCGGAAGTTTGCAGCGATTTCAGTTGCCGTTGGGGCGTTGATACTCAGCGGGGGTGTCACTCACGCCGACACGCAGCAGACGACGCCGGCGCCACCGCCGGGTGCACCGAAATGCCTGACGTTCGACGGCCAGCCGCCGCACCTGAACTACCTGCCGTGCGGATGGACGACGGACGGCACGCGGTGGACTCCGCCGCCTCCCCCGCCGGACCCGTGACACCACATCACTGGTGGCCCGGAATGGCCGGCAGGCCGTCTCGGATTCTTTCCAGGTCGCCTTGGATGCGTTGCAGATCGCCTTGGGCGGCCTGCAGATCGGAAAGGGTGTTCTGGAACCCCGGCTGCGTCTCGGCCGGGCTGGTGGGCATGTATTGGGGGCAATACGAGACGACGGCGCCCGCCGTGAAACTGGCGCTTTGGTCGGCGTCCCACACCGTCGAGCGCTGCACGAAGCGGACCGCCTCGGCAAAGTTCGGTTGGTGGGTCAAAAATTCGCAGACCGCATGGCCATGCGTCGTCACGTAGTCCTGGCTGGGAACCGGAATGCCGTCGTGTCTCAGCGTGTCGACCAACGCCCGGTCGACGATGTCCACCGGCGGCGTGTGGGCCTGCGGCGTGGCGGGGATGGGCCGCGCGCTCGTCGGCTGCGGTGGCGCGGCGGCCGAGTCGGCGGGCCGTGCTTTGTCGCCCCCAAACATCACCGCCACCACGGCGGCCGCGGCGACGGCGAGCAGCGATAGCGGCAACACCGCGAGCGGGCCAAAGCGGAGCAGCCTACTTTTGCGTCGCCGGGGCGTGATGCGGGAGGTCGCCTCCGCGGTCGCCCGCTCAGGTGCGGTCACTCGGGGGAGGTCGCCCAGGCGCTCGTCGAGCAACTCGTCGACCTGTTGGGACGACGGCTGGCCGCCTTGTTCGCGGATCGCCTGGCGGCGAAGGGCGATGAGCCGCAATTCCGAGTCGATCGTCTCGCGATCGCGCATGTCAGCCAGTCTGATGGTGGCGCGCCGTTGTCACAAGTCCAGGCTGCCGGCCACGCGGATCAGCAGGTCGTCGAGGCGTCGCGCCACGTTCCAGCCCAGGTAGACGGCGAAATGAACGACGAGTTCCTCGAGCTCGTCGCGGGTCATGTCCCCGAGGGTGAGGGCGGCCCGCAGGTGCTCGGATACCTCCTCGTCGATCGTGGTCGCCGCCGCGCTGCAGAGGCTGATGACGCGGCGGTCGCGGCGGGTGAGGTACCGCTGTCGGCTCCAGACCTCCCCGTAGAGGTAATCCATACGGGAGCGGCCCTGGAACGCGGTCGAGGCGGGCGGCGGTGGGGCGCCATGGATGTGCTGGTACGCGGTGGCGCCGCGCTCCCGGCGCGCGCCGGCTTCGGTGGGTTCGGCCCAGAGCTCAAAGTCGTGTGGCGCCAACGGCTCACCGGTTTCCTCGGCGATCTTGAACATGGCCGTCATCCCGTACATCTGCAGGACCGAGGCCTTGGGCCAGCCTGCCTGCGTCGCGAAGTGCAGGACGAACTCGTCGAACTCGGGGTAGGTGATGTCCGCGCTCTTCAGGGCCGCGTAAACGTGGGTCTCGATGGGCACGATCGCCCCGGCCTCGCCGACACAGGTCAGCGTGATCCAGCGCCGATCTCGCGGGGTCAGGACACCCCGCCGCCACATCTCGCCGAAGACGTACCCGATCACCCCGGACTCGATGTAGGCGCCGCTGGGGTCCGGGCTCGCGGAGCGCATGATGCGCTCGTACTCCGCGCGCGCGACCGCCAGCCGTTGCTCGCGAGTTGTCCACTCGGCCATCAGAACCGCATGATCCAGCCGCCGTCGACCGAGATCGTCTGGCCGTTGATCCAATCCCCCGCCGGCGAGCACAGCAGCAACATCGTGCCGATCAGGTCGGCGGGCGGGCCCGACGTCTTGCCGGGAATCTGGGCGCCCAGCATGTCGCGGACCGGCGAGTCCTTGGGCAGGCTCACGTACGCGCTTTCGTTGTCGACCAGGCCGGGGGCGATCCCGTTGACGTTGATGCCCCGCGACCCGAGTTCGGTGGCGAGGTTGCAGGTCAAGCCGTGCAGCGCGTACTTCGACACGCCGTAGATCCCGCCCGGCATGAACGCACCGGCGGATAAACCGTTGATGATGCGCCCGCCGCCGCGCCCCGTCATCGACTCGACGACCGCCTGGGTGCACACCAGCGGGCCGCGCAGGTTCACGTTGAGGACCCGGTCCCAGTCCGGGATCGGCATGTTCGACAGCCCATACGGCGGGAGGTCGGTCATGATCGCGGCGTTGTTGATCAGGATGTCGATCCCGCCGAACGCCGCGATGGTCGCCGACGCCATCGCGGCGGCCGATTCGGCGGAGGTCACGTCGAGATGCACCGCGATGGCGTCAAACCCCTTGGCCTTCAGCTCATCTGAAGTGCGTTGCGCCGCCTGCAGGTTGATGTCGGCGATCACGACCGACGCGCCGACGCCGCACAGCGCGTCGGCGTACACCTCGCCGATGCCGCCGGCGCCGCCGGTCACCACGGCGACCTTGCCGGTGAGGTCGAAGAGCTCCGTCACGTCCATTCGAGCATTAGGCACACACTTGACCTTTGAAGTCAAGTGCCTTAGAAATAAGTAGCCTTTCTTAGCGCGAGAGTCCGGAGGACCCCGATGAGCGTCGACCTGACCGTTCCCGCGGTGCACCTGCACATCGGCGGCGAGGCTCGCGCGAGCGGTTCGGGCGGCGTCTATCAGCACGTGTATCCGGTGACCGGCGAGACCCAGGGCCCGGTTCCGCTGGCCGGCCCGGACGACGTCGACGCCGCCGTGCACGCGGCCGACGCCGCCTACGCGGAGTGGCGCGCCTGGCGGCCGGCGGAGCGCGCGCGCGTCCTGCGCCGGCTCGGGGAGCTGATGGAACGCGACACCACCGAAATCGCCCGATTGTCGGTACTGGACAACGGGATGACGGCCGGCATCAGCCAATCCCTGGTCGGCATCATGGCGAGTTGGACGTCGTACTACGCCGGTTGGGCCGACAAAATCGAAGGCCGCGTCACGTCGTTCCCGGCCAACCAACGCGAGCTGGCCTACTCGCTGCCCGAGCCGTACGGCGTCGTCGGGGTCATCCTCACCTGGAACGGGCCCGTCGTCTCGGTCGGCATGAAACTGATCCCGGCGCTCGCGGCCGGCAACACGGTCGTCATGAAGCCCTCCGAGCTGACGCCGTACGCGACCGAGCATCTGATGGGTCTGGTCAAGGAGGCCGGCATTCCCGACGGGGTGGTCAACCTCGTGCTGGGCGGGCCGGAGACGGGCGACGCGCTGGTGCGCCATCCGCTGGTGCAGAAGGTCAGCTTCACCGGTGGACCGGCGACGGCACGCAAAATCCTTGCCGCGTGCGCGGAATCCCTCAAACCCGCCGTGCTCGAGCTCGGCGGCAAGTCCGCCAACGTCCTGTTCCCGGACGCCGACCTGGACACTGCCGTCGCGGTCAATACCTTCAGCGTCCTGGGCACCCTCGCCGGGCAAGGCTGCGCCATCCCGTCGCGCATGGTCGTGCACGACGACATCTACGACGACGTCGTCGCGCGCGTTCTGGCGATGGTCGCCGGGATGCGATGCGGCGACCCCTTCGACCCGACCACCGTCATCAGCCCCGTCGTGACGCGCGAGGCCCAGGAGCGCATCCTGGCCATGATCGCGCGGGCACAAGACGACGGGGCGAAACTTTTGGCCGGGGGCCACGCCCCGGCTCACCTGCCGAACGGGTTCTTCGTGGAACCGACCGTGCTCGGCGATGTGAACCCGGCGTCCGAGCTGGGCCAGATCGAGGTCTTCGGCCCGGTGCTGTCGCTGATGCGGTTCGAGACCGAAGAACAGGCGATCGCAATCGCGAACTCGACCGCCTATGGGCTCGCCTCCTACGTGTACACGAAGGACGCCGGCCGGGTGACCAGGATGGTGACCGCGCTCAAAGCGGGTGGGGTGTACGTCAACGGGGCCAGCCCTGTCGTCGGCTGCGAGCTCGCGTTCGGCGGCATCGGCATCTCCGGGTTCGGGCGCGAAGGCGGTGAGGAGGGCCTGTTCGAGTTCCTCCGGACCAAGGCGGTCGGTATCGGATGACCAAGGGCCTCAATCTCAATGGCGCGATCGCCGTGCTGACCGGCGCGGGCAGCGGCATCGGCCGCGCGACCGCGGCGGAGTTCGCCCAACGCGGCGCGTCCGTCGTCGTGAGCGACCTGTCGGAAGACCGGGCCAGCGAGGTCGTCGAGCAGATCACCGCGCTCGGGCACCCGGCGATCGGGCGGTCCGCCGACGTGACGGTCGAGGCGGACCTGCGGCGGCTGCGCGACGCCGCGCTCGAGCGGTTCGGCCGCATCGACGTGGTGATGAACAACGTCGGCGTCATCGCGATCGGCGCCCCCGAAACCCTGCCCGACGAGGCATGGACCCGCACGATCGACGTCAACCTGATGAGCGTCGCGCGCAGCAACCGGGTGTTCCTGCCCGGGTTGATCGCCCAGGGCAGCGGCCACGTGATCAACACCGCGTCGGCCTCGGGGCTGCTGGCCTACGGGTTCGATCGGCTTCCGTACGTCGCAACCAAACACGCTATCGTCGGCCTGTCCGAGGCGCTGGCGACCTATCTCGGCCCGAAAGGCGTTGGGGTGAGCTGCCTTTGCCCGTCCGGGGTGATCACCAACATCCTCGAGGGGATCACCGTCTACGGCGACGCGGCCGCCACGCCCCGGGCGCCGGCGCACCAGATCGTGTCTGCCGAAGACGTCGGTCGGCTGACCGCGGACGCGGTCGAGGCGGGCCGGTTCCTCGTCGTTACCGCCCCCGAGGTGCGCGACGCACTTGTCCAGCGCGCCAACGACATCGAAGCGTATCTGCGGGCGCGCATCGAGGAGCAAGCGTGAACATCCCGGCCGCGCCCGCGCCGGCCACGGCGTTGCAGCTGCTGCTGACGGCCGAGCGCCTGTTCGCCGAGCATGGGTTCGCCGGCGTCTCGTTGCGCCAGATCGCGACGGAGGCGGGCTCGTCGAACAACTCCGCGATCCGGTACCACTTCGGCTCGAAAGACGATCTGCTGCGGGCGATCTTCGCCTACCGCCTCGACGACTTGATGCAGCGTCGCGCCCTGCTGCGGGCCCGGGCGAATCCCGATGACCTGCGGGCTCAGCTCGAGGCGCACATCCTGCCGCTGATCGAGTTGGCGGAATCGCCTGACAGCTCCTATGTTTCGTTCATCGAGCAACTGCAGCGCGCCGGTGCGGCCGACGTCTTCCTGCGTCAGTCGAACGCCGTGCAGTCTCAGGAAGAGTTCACTTTTCGGATGCAGGGGCTGCTGCCGCACATCCCGGAGCCGGCGCGATCCATGCGGATCCGGCAGGCCCAAGACCTTGCCGTGCACCTGGCTGCCGAGCGCGAGCGCGCGATCCGGCGCAACGATCCCGTCACCCCGTTCGCGTTGTTCGTCAGCGCCGCGGTCGACGGCCTTGCCGGCTTTCTCGAGGCACCCGCCTCCACGGAGACCGAGCAGCTGATCTTACGCGCGACGCCGGCCGGCTGAGTTCGCTGCTACGTCCCGATGAGGCCGGCGCCGGCGTCCATCAGATCGCGAGTGACGTTGTAGGGGAAGGTGAATGCCGCCGCGCCGACGTCGCTGATGCCGCCGCGGACCGCGTTGGCGATCGTCGCCGGATCGCCGGTGAACAGCGACGACCCGACGTCGAAGGCCGCGAACTGCGGCGCCGTCATGAGGTTGCGCATGTCGACGAAGAGCTTGGTCGGCAGTGTCGGCGGCCCGACGGGGACCCCGTCCCAACTGGTCATCGTCCAGCCGTCGATGGGGTTGCCCTGGACCTGGACGATCGCGGTGTTGGGCAGCGAGTGGGTGAGGACGAGCAAGGGGTTGGGGTTGTCGACGTTCATCAGTGTCCCGGTCTCGATGGCAAACGCGCTGGAGAACGCGGCCTCGGTGATCTTGCCGCTCGCACCGATGACGGGGTTGGCCATGGCGTTGGTGTACATCGTTTGCAGCGCGCCGGTGAAGCCCTGGTCGAATACCGCCCCGTTGAAGTCGACGGACCCCAGGCCCAGGTTCGGCATCAGGGGGAAGCCAAGCGTCCACGTCAGGGGGCCGACGAGATAGGCGATCCCCGCGGGGATTTGGGGCATGCCCTCGAAAATCCCGGCGCTGATCTCGTTCAGCCCGGGCAAAACCTGCGGGGTCATCGCGGGAACCTGCAGACCGACCAATGGCGCGGCGGTCTCCTGCGCCCGGATCAGCTGCGATTCGAAGATCCCGGCGAACGGGCCCTGCTGGTTCAGCAGCGCGCCGATGGCGTTCGCCTGGCTCAGCCCCAGTTGAGTCAGATGCGGCCCGGGCACCGCGGTGTCGATCAGGTTTGCCGCGTTGCCGTATGACTGGGCGTGCCGCACGAAGTCGATCTGGATGATCGGCTCGCTGGGGCCACCGGGGCCGCCGGTGCCGATGAACAGCCCGGCACGACCGGCCGCCCCGTCGGCGCCGCCGGGCCCGCCGAGGCCACCGTTGCCGAGGAAGAACGCGTGACCGCCGGTGCCGCCCGGTCCCCCGACACCGCCGCCGCCGCCCATCCCGCCGTTGCCCATCAGCCAGCCGCCGACGCCGCCCACGCCGCCCATGCCGCCGGCGAAGCCGGTGCCGCCCGCGCCGCCGTTGCCGATGAACCCCGCGGCCCCGCCGGCACCGCCGAGCGCGTTCACGCCCCCGGTCGGGGAATAGCCGGACCCGCCGTCGCCGAAGAACAGGCCGCCCGGGCCACCGGTGGGGGATGCCGCCGTTCCGGCGACGCCGTTGCCGATCAGGGCGCGCCCGAGCAGCAACTCCGTGGGCGTGTTGACGATCGGGTCGAGCGCCTGGCCGAGCGGGCTGGCGATCCATGCCTGGCCGGTGCCGTGGATCGGCCCGTAGACGAACGTCTGGAAACCATTGGAAGCGGCTGAACCGAGGCTGGTGACGATGTTCGCCTCGGCACCCGCGTACGTCGTCGCCGCGGCCGTCAGGGCGCTCACGAACTGCTCGTGGTACGCCGCAGCCTGCGCCGCCGCCGCCTGATACTCCCGGGCATGCGAGCCGAACAGCGCCGCGATGGCCGCCGACACCTCGTCGGCGGCGGCGGCGGCCAGTCCCGTCGTGGGAATGGCCGCGGCCAGATTGCCGGCGCTCACCGCCGAACCGATCTGCGCCGCATCCATCGCAGCGGATTCGAGCATCTCCGGCACAACGAGCATGAACGCCATCGCCCCACCCTCCAGATTGCGTATACGTACTGGACATCATGGATCTCGGCGCCGGAAAAGGAGGCGAATTTACGCATACAGAAATATTGAAAATGACGAAATGCGCGCTATTGGTTTTCCGCCGCGGGCCAACCCGGATACGGCGGCAGCGTGGGGAAGTCGGAGCGGGGATGCACGCCGTTGAGCAGAAACAGCCGGCGCTCCACCGGGTCGGGTGCCGTGTCCACGCATGACCGGGCGTCGGCCGGTTGCGACGGCCACTCGGCCGGGTCGAGGTTGGCCATCGTGGGATCGGCGGTGAGGTAACCGTCGACCCGCCAGCTGCCGAAGACGTCGTCGACGGGAGCGGGGGCGGGGCCTTTCTGGGGCGGCAGCGGCACCGAGGGGCCGTGCTCGGGCGCCGTCATCCGGATCCACCGCAACGCCAGCCCCGCCGCGGGACCGGTTGCGGGCAAAGCGCTTTTGGAGCCATACGTTGCGTTGCCGAGGTCGAGCGCATCGCCGTACCCCCACCCGCACACGACGGCGGTCACCTGTCGACCCACCGTGTCGACGCGCAGGATGTGCAAGCGGCCGGTGCCGACGACGCGATCACGCAGCGGGTGCCCGGTGTTGGGTTGACGATCGCGGGTGCTGTCCGGTTGGCCCTCCGGCGCGTCGGGCGGGACCGCGCGGGTGAACCCGGGATACGCGTAGCCGATATCGCCGCCGGTTTCGGCCAAAATGACCGACTCGAGGTAGGCGCGAACCACCACCGCCGCTCCGGTGAGCAGATCGATTCCCGGTTCGGCGCTCCACACCAGCCGCTCCTCGGCCAGGTTTCCCGTCCACCGAAGCGTGAGCGGCGGCGGCGGGGCGGGGTGCTCGGCGGCCGGCGAACCGCAGCCCGCGAAAGCCGCGCACAACGCCACGGCCACCAGGGGGCGAATCAAGCCTTGCCGCAATGCATTCACGAGCCAGTCGAACCTATTCCTAGGGGTCGGGTATCTGCGTCACGGCGTCGTACTGATGTTGCATGTGGGGAATCACGGTGCCATCGCCCAAAATTCCCTGCACCGTGTTTTTCAGCCTCTCGTTGAACTTGTAGTCGTTGAGGGGCGCCATCCCCGCCAACTGTCGGCAGTTGCGGACGTATTCATCGTAGGTCGCGACGTGCAGCGGGCTGCGCGGATCGCCGGGGACGTCGGGCGCGAAGAACTCGGGCGGCAATCCCGTCGGGACCCGGTTGGCCACCAGCCCGTCGAGCACTTGTGAATATGCGGTGCTGTCCGGCATGTGCGGGATGACGACGTCGTGCAGGGGTGCCGATGAGGGCGGCGCGCCAATGATGTCTTGCTCCAAGGCATTTGCGCCCATGGTCAGTGCCGGGGAGCCGATCTTGCCGATCATGTTGTAGGGCGGCGGCAGCGACTTGCCGGCCAGCCCCAACGCGGTGCTGCCCCCCTTCACGACCGAGTTGTACGCGGACTCCTTCCGGGAGTAGGCCTCGCCGGCCTGTTGCGCGCCGTTGAGCCCTTCGGCGTGCACGGCGTTGTTGACCCCGACGTCGACCAATCCCTTCAGCGTCGCCGCCTGCTGCAGGTCGGCGTCGTTGGCGACGGCGCCGGGCAGGTGGTGCGCGACGGCGTCGGCATAGCGGTTCTGGTCCGCCATGATCTGCTGCATGGCCGCACCGTTGAAGATGTTCGAGGCGTCCTTGTCCGTGCTGAGCACCGAGAAGATGCCCTTGGCGATGGGCAGTTTGGATTCCACGTCGGTGTTGGTGTCCGGCGTGTGGAAATACGGCGACAACTCGTTGGTGCCGCCGGCGACGTTGGAGACGTAGGGCGACAGGCCGGTGGCGAACGCCTGGGTCAGCTTCGGATCGACCTGGCCGAGGGTGTGGTGGCCCGGGAGGTCCAGCAATTCGTGGGAGTGCGAGCCGAGATAGGCCCCGTACGTCTGGGCGGTCTGCCCGGCGATCCGGGCCTCCGGCCCGGCCGCGTCCTTGGTCCAGCTGAACAACGACCCGGCTGCGTCGCCACCGTCGGACCAGGCGTGGTGGGTGATGTTTCTCAGGAAATCCTGGCTCGACTCATCGCACACGCCCTGCTGGTTGACGAACCAGTTGACGGCCTGGTGGTCGCGGCCGGTCGCCCAGAACACCGACTCGACCGTCGGGTCGAAGGTGTTGCGCGACCAGTCCTGCGTCATGATCATCGCCCCCTTGTGCAGCAGGCTCTGGTCGATCCCGGTGTTGCGCTGCAGCACGGGGTTGCCGTCCCGGACGATGTCGGCGATCGTCCTGGTCTGGTCGGCATACATCCAGCCCGGCTGCTTGGCGTCCAGCGCCTGCTGCACGCTGTCAGGCAGTTGCGCGACGCTTCCTCGCACGGTCTCGGAGCCCTGCTTGGCGCCCACCTTCAACGGCGTCTTGGGGAAGACCAGGTTCGGGTTGCTCATCAGCTGCCACGAATCGCCCATCATGCGCTTGTCGTCGCCCAGGCGCTGCTCGGCGGTCTTGAGCGCATCGATGGACATGCCGTGCTCTTGGGCCTGCAGCTGGCTCACCACCGACGCCTGCTCGGGCGTGAGGGGGACCTTCCCGGCGAGCTGGTCGGGGGTGATCGAGCCCAGCACCCCGTTGACCCTGGACGCGGCGGCCTTGTCGCCGCCGAGGGCAGCGCGGACGTCGCGTTCGGCCGAGTCCGGCGTCTCGGCCTCGTGGCCGTCGAGGCCCCCGACGCGGGCCGGGTCGTACCCGTCGGTGGCCAGGTTCGACTGGC
Organism: Mycobacterium sp. NGS57; assembly: GCF_059812405.1. NCBI lineage: Bacteria > Bacillati > Actinomycetota > Actinomycetes > Mycobacteriales > Mycobacteriaceae > Mycobacterium > Mycobacterium sp. NGS57. The sequence goes on from NZ_JCALCP010000004.1 coordinate 324,076, forward strand.
CCTTCCGCAGGGTCTGGGTGTAGCCGTTGCGGACCGAATGCAAATGGTCCAGCGCGCGTTTGGTGACCAGCACCGCGTCCTCTTCGCACAAATCGATGAACGCCTCGAGCGCCTCGCGGTCGGCGGCGGTGAGCGTGGCATCGGCTTTCATCCGGACGGCCTGGTCGATCATGTCGTCGAGCTCGTGCAACGACGAGTCCAGGCCCGCGATTGTGGCCCTACCGTCCTTTTGCGCCTCGGCCAGGGCCGCGGCGACCTCTTCGAGATGGGCGCCGATTTTCGGAAGCTGCTCGGACTGGGCGCCCAGCACCTGCGCAACGCGCTGCACCTCGGCGGCGTCGTTGATCGGATTCTCGCCGTTTTCGTGAGTCCAGGCGACCTCGAAGCGGCGGCGGGCCTGGTCGAAGGTCGCGTCGGCTTCGGCGGTGGAGCGGCACGCTCCGTGAAAGGCCGTAGCTAACGCGGAGATCTGTGCCGGGCGGCCAACCTGCAGGCTCTGATTGATCGCCCACGGATCACCGCCGGCCGCGGCGATCAGCGCGGGAACGTTTATGTATTTGAACGACATAACGCGTGCGCCGGCGGTCCCCCGGCAGCGCCCCCCTCCTGAACTCGTGCTCAGACTACTGGCCCGGGCGCACCGGTCAATTCGGCCGGAGAATCGCGAAATTGGATTTCGTTTATCGCCGACGAATTAAACGACGGCTACTGCGAGCCTTTCTTGCGCGAAAGAAAGGCCCGCATGTGTTGTTGTGGCTCGCCGGTCAGAAATGCCTGAGCGAACTTTTCAATGCTGTCCTCGATCGCACCGTGCACTGACATATCGAACCAGGCGTTGAGGAGGCACTTTTGTTGGCGGACGGCGTGCGGACCGAATCCGCCGAGCTTGGTTGCGAGCGCGGCGATGCGGGTGTCGAGTTGGTCGGCGGCGACGACCTCGTGCACCAGGCCCCAGGCGGCGGCGGTCTCGGCGTCGATCGTCTCGCCGGTCAGCAGCAGCCACGCCGAATGCGAGGCCCCGATCAGCGCCGGCAGCAACGCCGAATGGATCACCGACGGGATGCCGACCGCCACCTCCGGCATGCCGAATTTGGCCGCCGGCTCGGCGATCCGCAGATCGCAGGACGCCGCGACCTCGAGGCCGCCGCCGAGGCAATAGCCGGCCAGCCGCGCGATTACCGGGACGGGGCAGTCGCGGATCGCCTCGCACAGCCCCGCGAGCCGGCGGATGAACACTTCGGCGCTGGAGCGGTCGAGCGCGACCATCTCGTTGATGTCGGCCCCGCCGATGAACGCCTTGTCGCCGGCCCCGCGCAACACGACGACCCGCACGTCGTCGTCGTTCCCGACGCGGCCGAACGTTTCTGTCAGTTCCTCGATCGCGCCGGTGCCGACGATGTTGAGCGACTTGGAGTTGACCAACTCGATGGTGACCACGCCGCCGTCGCGACCGAGCCGGACGAACCGTCCGTCAGGACAGGACATGCAAGCCCCACCGGCCGAGGAGCGGGTTCACCAGAGCGAAGTAGGTGGTGTAGTCGTCGCCGTCCGGGGACGACATCAACAGGCCGACCGCGCTGACGGTGCCGTCCGGGTTCTTCACGAAACCGGGACTGCCGCTGTCGCCGTTGAGGCTGAACACGCTGGCTTCGACGACGTCGCCCGTCACGTCCTTGACGGTGCCGCAGGTCTCACCGGTGACCGCGCCGACCTTGCAGAACGGCATGCCGGCCTGAATCTGATTCGCGCTCAACACATCCCGGACCAGATACCGTCCGCCGATGTGCCCGATCGGTGCGCCGACGCCCGGGTCGAGAAGGATGACCGCGGCGTCCCTGGCGTCGCCGTCGTGCTCGCTCTGGGCGATCCGGCCGAGCGGGATGTCGTCCCCGTAGGTCCATACCGAACCGTCGTGCGCGTCGCAGTGCCCACTGGTCATCAGGTAGTAGCTGCCGTCGTCGCCCTGGGCCGCGAAACCCGATGTGCACGAGCTATTGTCAGCCTCGACCTTGACACCCGGCGTCACGCCGGGATCGGCCCGCACGGGGGACGCCAGCACCGCCGCGGCCACGGCCACCACTGCGCCGATCCCCCACCCTCGCAACCACCGCATGGTCACGCCGCCTCTCCGGTTGGCCTTCGCCCAGCGACGGCGGAACGGCGCGTCATTCGGAGTCCACGTGCCGGGCAAGGAATTTCAGGACGGCCTCGGCGAAGACGTCGTTGCGGTCGCCGGCGACCATGTGCCCCGCCCCGTGCACGTCGGCGAACTCGACCTGCGGGAAGCGCGCCAGAAATTCGTCGGCGCGCTCCTGGCTGACCAGGTCGCTGACCTGACCGCGGATCAGCAGCATGGGTACGCCGTTTCGCAGGATCGCCTCGACGGCCGCGTGCATGCGGTCGGGGTCGGTGACCTCGAACGGGGGAAACGCCGCCGTGCCGCTGATGAACTGGGGATCCCAGTGCCAGTACCACCGATCGCCGCGACGGCGCAGGTTGGTGGTCAGGCCCTCGAGATCGGTGGGCCGGGGCCGGTGGGGGTTGTATTCGGCGATCGCGTCCGCGACCTCCTCGAGCGAGCCGAACCCGGACTCCACCCGTTCGGACATGAACGCGTGAATCCGGTTCGCCCCGGACTGCTCCATGTTGGGGACGATGTCGACCAGGACGACCGCGCTGGCCGTGCCGGGTGCGAGCTCTCCCTCCAGCAGCATCGAGGTGAAGCCGCCCAGCGATGCGCCCACCAGCACCGGCTCCGGCGGCAGGGTGCGCAACACCTCCTGGACGTCGGCGGCGAAGCTGACGACGCGGTAGTCGCCGTCGTCCGACCAGTCGGATTCTCCGTGGCCGCGAAGGTCGATGGTGACGGCCTGCCAGCCGCGCTTCGCGACGGCGCGGGCCGCTTTAGCCCACGAGCGGCGGGTCTGCCCACCACCGTGCAGGAACACCACGGCGCGCGCCCGCGAATTGCCCAGGCGGTCGGCGACGATGCGCACGCCGCCGGGCCCCTCGGTCGAAAACGTTTCGGGTGCCGCGGGCGCTCTGGTCACCAGGAGATAGTAAGACCCTCTCGGAATCTCCCCGCGTTTTTCTCACTCGGCGGAATGCTTGCCGCCTCCCAGGAGCTTGGTGATCCGGCGGACCAGCCTGCCGAGCGGGTTGCCCGCGCGTTGGGAGTCCTTGATTCGGCCGAGGGTCTGCTCCCCCTTGGCCGCGTAATCGCCGACCGTTTCGTCGCCTTCTTCAGCGCGCATGCTCTGCCTCCATCCGCTTCGGGGTCACTGCCGTGGCTGGCGCTCGGGCGGGTCGGCCGGCGCGAGCCGCTCCGGCGGGTCGTCCGGCGTGAGCCGCTCGGGTGGTTCGGCCGGCGTCAGCCGCTCGGGCGTCTCGCCCGGGGTGCCGGGCTCCGGCGCCACTGTGTCCGTCATGATCAGCCCTCCAATCGGCTCCGGGTTGCGTACCCGCCGGGCGCGCGGATCAAAACGGTCCTGGGATGCATCCGGTGCCAACGAGGCACGCATCGAGGAAGGTCCCCTCGGTGGTTGGGTTGACTGCCGCGGTGCTGATCGCCGGAGCAGTTTTCGTTACGTCCGGCAGAGCTGCGTCGCGTACGTCACCGGCGGGGTGTTCAGCTGAGCCGACACCGTGAGGGCCGGCTTTACCGCCACTTCGGCGAGGCCGAACCTGGTCAGCTCCAGGCTGATCTCGACGGCGTCGGGAGCGGTCTTGGCGGCGTGAGTTGCCTTGTCGGCCCGGATATCTGGGGAATCGGGCTTGTCCGCTCGATGGATCGCGAGCTCGTCGGTGCCCTGCTGTGTGTTCAGGATCGCAAACGTCGTGCCGTTGTTGGCGACGGCGTAGTTGACGGCATAGCCTGGCGCGGGCGGGAAGGGCTGGGCGAATCGGATCACCAACTGCAGCATGCTGCCCCGGGGATGGCTGACGCCGACGGACGCGACCGTCAACGAGGGTGGGGGTGCCGGGCCGGGCTGCGCCTGGCAAACCAGCCGCGCCGGCAGGTGTGACCAGTCGTCGTGCGCCGGCCGCATCCAGACGTAGAACCCGGCGACGACCGCGGCCAGCAGCAGCGCGGTCGGAAGCACCAACCGCGGACCCGCTGGAAGGCGCTGGAAGCGCTGCCGGAGCCGCCGCGCGACGCCGGTGCGAGGCGACGAGCGGTCTCGGCCCGGTGACAAGTTGGGGTCGATCTCGTCGGCCATGTGCCCCTCCCGCGACCGTCTTGAGACGCCCGGGCGATCGAGCCCGGCGTCGGTACCCAAAACCGCTGGTCGCGCCCAGATCGCCGCCCGGAAACCGCTGCAGTCACCCCTGGTGACCCTGGTTACATCAGGCTGCTCCGTTAGAGCGATCACAGCAAGCTCACGCATACTTGACGGCATGCTGCAAGCGACATCACCGCAACCCGCTATTGCGGTGATCGGTGGTGCGCTGGTAAGTGGACGAGGTTTTTGATGTCACGCTCTGGCGGTGCGCATCGCCGCCATCGCGCGCCTCGGCGACCGTCGCGGCTGCGCAAGGGGCTGACGCGCGGCGCGATGGCGCTGGTGTCGGTGGGGGCGCTGCTGATGACCGCGGCGGGATATTACGTCGCCCACGGCGCGTTCGGCGGCATCACCATTTCGGAGGCGCTGTCGCCGGAGGATCCGCGCTCCAGTGGCGACAACATGAACATCTTGCTGATCGGGCTGGACTCGCGCAAAGACCAGGACGGCAACGACCTGCCCTGGTCGATCCTGAAGCATTTGCACGCCGGCGATTCCGACGACGGTGGCTACAACACCAACACGCTGATCCTGGTGCACGTCGGCGCCGACAACAAGGTCGTCGCATTTTCGATACCCCGCGACGACTGGGTGCCGTTCAACGGCGTTCCCGGCTACAACCACATCAAGATCAAGGAGGCGTACGGGCTCACCAAGCAGTACGTCGCGAACAAGCTGGCGAATCAAGGTGCCAGCAGCCAGAAGGAACTCGAGACCAAGGGTCGCGAGGCGGGCCGGGCGGCGACCTTGCGCGCGGTGCGCAGCCTGACCGGCGTCCCCATCGACTATTTCGCCGAGGTGAATCTGGCCGGTTTCTACGATCTGGCCCAAAGCCTGGGCGGCGTGGAGGTGTGCCTCAACCATCCCGTCTACGACTCGTATTCCGGCGCCGACTTCCCGGCCGGGCGACAGAGACTGGATGCCTCCCAAGCGCTTTCGTTCGTGCGTCAGCGTCACGGGCTGGAAAACGGGGACCTGGACCGCACCCACCGCCAGCAGGCGTTCATCTCCTCGGTCATGCACGAACTGCAGGCCTCGGGCACCTTCACCAACATCGACAAGCTCAAAAGCCTGATGGCGGTGGCGCGCAAGGATGTCGTGCTGTCGTCGGGCTGGGACGAAGACCTGATCCAGCGTTTGGGCGCGCTTTTCTCTAGCGGCAACGTCGAATTCCGGACGCTGCCGGTGGTGCGCTACGACAACATCGACGGCCAGGACGTCAACATCATCGACCCGGCGGCGATCAAGGCCGAGGTGGCCGCGGCGATCGGCGCGCCGCCGCCGACGACCACGCCCGCCACCACCGCCGCCAAACCCAGCCCGTCCACCGTCGTCGACGTCATCAACGCGGGCAGCATGAGCGGCATGGCGTCCGAGGTGTCGCGCAGCCTGAAGAAGCACGGATACACGGCAGGCCAAGTGCGCGACCGTAATTCGGGCGAGCCGACCGCCACCACCATCTCCTACGGCGCGGGGGCGGACACCGACGCGCGCAACGTGGCCACCCTGCTCGGGATCGACGCGCCCAGGCAACCGGACAGCAGCATCCAGCCCGGGCACATCCGGGTGATCGTGGACACCAACTTCTCGATGCCGGCGGCGGACGAAACCACGGCCGACGATTCGACGACGACCACCACGACCGCCAGCAGGTCGAACACGTACTACTACAACGGCACCACAACCGCGTATCCGACGCCCGATCAAGGCAAACCGATCGACGGCGGCGGGGTGCCCTGCGTCAACTGATCCCGGGGCTAGGCGTGGGTGCCGCCGTCGATGCGGATTTCGGTGCCGGTGATCCAGGCCCCGTCGTCGGACACCAGCATGGCGATGACCCCGGCGATCGCAGTGGGCTCGGCCATCCCGGTTCCGCTGGATTCGACGGAGGTGGGCAGGATCGGCATCAGCCTGGGGAACAACGACCAGTCGGCGTCTTTCGGGATGTATCCGCCTGTGGCATCGGTGATTCCGGACTTGACGCTGCCGGGCGCCACGCACGCCGCACGCAGGCCGTCCTTGGCGTACTCGAGCGCCAACGAGTGCGTGAACGACTGAATGCCGCCCTTGCTGGCCGCGTAGGCCGCCATGTAGGGGTGGGCGAACGACGCCGAGGTGGAGCTGAAGTTCACGATCGCGCTGCGCGCGTTCGCCAGCAGCGCCGGAAGCGCCTCGCGCACCACCAGAAACGTTCCGGTCAGGTTGACGGCCACGATCCGGTTCCACAGTTCGAGGCTGGTCTCGTGGGTGTGCGCGGCGCGCAAAATGCCGGCCGCGTTGACCAGCGAGTCCAGTCCGTCGAGGGCCCCGACGGCCGCGGCCACGGCGTCGATCACGGAGTCCTCGTCGCCGACGTCCATCGGCAGGGTGATGAGGCACTCCGCCGTCCCCGCCTCCTCGGCCCGCGCCCGGGTGGCGGCCAGGCCGTCTTCGGCGATGTCGGAGGCCGCCACGGCGGCGCCCTCGTCGAGCAACCGCAGCGCGGTGGCCTGGCCGATCCCGGATGCGGCGCCCGTCACCAGGATCCGCTTGCCCTCGAGTCGCTGCGTTGCAGGGTTCATAAGAGGCAGAGTGTATGGCATGGACATCGGATTCATCGGCCTGGGAAACATGGGCCGGGGCATGGCGGCGAACCTGATCGACGCGGGTCACCGGGTCGCGGTGTACAACCGCTCCCCCGGCAAGGCCGGGGGCGTCGTCGAGCGGGGCGCGACCGCGGCGCGCACCGTGGCCGAGGCAAGCGATGCCGAGGTGGTGTTCACCATGCTGGCCGACGACGCGGCGGTCGAGGCCGTGACGTTCGGGGACGGCGGCTTGCTGGCCTCGCTACCGGCGGGCGCCACGCACGTGTCGTCGAGCACCATCAGCGTCGGGCTCTCGCAGCGCCTGGCGGCCGCGCACGGCGACGCCGGCCAGCGGTATGCCGCCGCGCCGGTGTTCGGCAGGCCCGAAGCGGCCGCTGCCGCAAAGCTTTTCGTCATCGCGGCGGGCGCCCCACAGGTCCTGGCGCCGCTGTCGCCGCTGTTCGACGCGATCGGGCAACGGACCTTCGTGGTGTCCGAGCAGCCGCACACCGCCAACCTGGTGAAGCTCAGCGGCAACTTCCTGCTCGCCTCGGCCATCGAAAGCGTCGGCGAGGCCGTCGCGCTGGTCGCGAAGGCCGGCGTCGACCGGCAACAGTACGTCGACATCCTCACCTCGACCCTGTTCACCGCGCCCGCGTACGCCACCTACGGCGGGCTGATCGCGCGCCGGGAGTTCGAGCCGGCCGGGTTCGCCGCCAGCCTTGGTCTCAAGGACGTCCGGCTGGTGCTCGCCGCCGCCGAGCAGCTCGAGGTGCCGCTGCCGGTGGCCAGCGTGCTACGCGACCGCCTGCTCACGCTGGTGGCCACCGGCGGCGGGCAGCTGGACTGGTCGGCGCTCGCCGCACTCGCCGACCGGGACGCCGGAGGCTAGCGGTGGCCCCCATTGTCATTGACCCGTCACGTATTTCACGGTGGGACCGGTGGTCCAGCCGCCGTCGACGGCCAGCTCGGCGCCGGTGACATAGGCGGCCTCGTCGGACAGCAGGAAGCCGACCGCGCCGGCGATCTCCTCGGGGACGCCGACGCGCCCCAGCGGCGTGTTGGGATAGTTGCCCTCGCCGGTCTGGATACCCACCTGCGCCGTCATGGGCGTGTAGACCATGCCCGGGTGCACCGAATTGACGCGGATGCGATCGGTTCCGAGCTCTACCGCCGCCACCTTCGACAGACCGCGCACGCCCCACTTGGAGGCCCCGTAGCTGCCGGTCAGCGCCAGCCCCATGAGACCGGCCGCCGACGAGATGTTGACGATCGAGCCGCCGCCCGCCGCGCGCATGGCCGGGATGACGGCCTGCATGCCGTTGAAGACTCCGACCAGATTCACCTCGAGGACAGTCCGGAATTGCCCGAGGGGTTCGTGCTCGACGAACGTTGCGCCCGCGGATATTCCGGCGTTGTTGACCAGGCCGGTCAGCGTCCCGAACTCGGCGAGACTGAATTGCACCGCCGACGCCCATTGCCCGGCGTCGGTGACGTCGAGGTGTTTGTACCTCGCGCAATCGCCGAGTTGGCCGCAAGCTGCGTACCTTCGTCGTCGAGCAGATCGGCGATGACAACCTTGCCGCCCCGGGCGACGACGAGGCGGGCCATCGCCGCCCCCAGCCCCCGGGACCCGCCGGTGACGATGGCGACCTTTCCCGCCAGCTGATCCGACTTCGCCGTCATGCCGACGACCTTCCTTCCGTGGGGATGCCAACGACCCCGCTGTTCCTGGTGAATCCCACCGGCCGGCGTTGCCGGTGTCGTGACAAGGACGCGCCCGGCGCTGGCGCCGCCGTCGAAAGTCGGCGCCGGTCACGTGCGCGAAAGGTCGACCAGGTTTTCGGTCATCTCGTGCCTTCCGACGAAAAGAACGCATCCATGACCGACAGTCGCACGAACCATAACCCCGTCCACTTCACTGATCGCGCAAATGTAGAGCGGATTCCGATCAGGTAGGCGGCGCTGTCCCGATCAATGAGACGTCGCGTCGCCGACGCCCGCGTGCGGCTCTAACGTGCCTCGGGAGACCGAATTTTTCGAGGAAGCGTTTCGCGTGCGGGTCGAGCCGGGCCATCTTGGCCGTTGTCCGCCCCCGTTAGCCAAACGCATTGCCGCAGAAGCTCTTTGCACGACGCTGCGCTCACGCAGCGCCAGTGTCCGTCGCGCGCGGTGATCCGCTGAGCGGGAGGACGGCTTTCACCGGTGCCGGTCGATCCGTAGCGTCACCGGCGGAAGGGCGTCGACCAGAAAGGCAACCGGCTTGAACGTCACGGCATCATCGACCGCGGCAAGCGCGCCGTCGACCGTAGACGTTGTCGTCGTCGGCGCCGGCTTTGCCGGGCTCTACGCGCTGCACCGGTTCCGCAGTGGCGGCCTGAGCGTGCGGGTGTTCGAGTCGGCTGACGACGTGGGCGGTGTCTGGTATTGGAATCGCTATCCGGGCGCACGTTGCGATGTCGAAAGCGTGGACTACTCCTACTCTTTCGACGACGCTTTGCAGCAGGAATGGGAATGGAGCGAGAAGTACGCGACCCAGCCCGAAATCCTGCGGTACCTGCGTCACGTCGCGGATCGTTTCGACCTGCGCCGCGACATCACGTTCGGCACCCGGGTGACCGATGTCGTGCTGGACGAGGACACCATGCGGTGGAAGGTCCGCACCGACGCGGGCGACCGGGTGTCGGCGCGGTTCGTCGTGCTCGGAGTGGGCCCGCTTTCCAATGCCAACATCCCGGCGATCGAGGGGCTGGACTCGTTCGGGGGCGCGATCTACCACACCGGTCGCTGGCCGCACGACGACGTCGACCTCACCGGCAAGCGGGTCGGCGTGATCGGCACCGGATCCTCCGGGATTCAGGCGATTCCCTGCATCGCGCAGCAGGCCGCGCAATTGCATGTTTTCCAGCGCACGGCGAATTACAGCGTGCCCGCGGGCAATGTCCCGCTCGAGGACGAGACCGTGCGTGAGCAGAAGGCGACCTATGCCGAACGGCGCCGGCTGTCGATGCGCAGCGGCGGCGGCTCACCACACACCCCGCACCCGAAGTCGGCGCTCGAGGTGGCCGACGACGAGCGGCGGGCGGCCTACGAGAAACGTTGGCGGCTGGGCGGTGTGCTGTTCTCCAAGACGTTTCCGGACCAGATGTCGACCATCGAAGCCAACGACACCGCGCGCCTGTTCTGGGAGGAGAAGGTTCGCGCGGTGATCGACGACCCGGCCGTCGCCGACCTGTTGATTCCCAAGGACCACCCGATCGGCACGAAACGGATATGCACCGACGACAGCTACTATCAGACCTTCAACCTCCCCCACGTGAACCTGGTCGACATCAGGGCCACCCCGATCCAGCGGATCGACGCCGGGGGCATCCACACCTCCGACGCGTACTTCGAGCTGGACGCGCTGGTGCTCGCCACCGGGTTCAACGCGATGACCGGATCTGTGCGGAACATGAACATCGTCGGCCGCGACGGGCGGAGGCTGAACGAGGCCTGGGCGGCGGGCCCGGTGACCTATCTCGGTCTGGGCGTCCCCGGCTTCCCGAACCTGTTCAACATCGCCGGCGCCGGCAGTCCTTCGGTGCTGGCGAACATGGTGTTGCACGCCGAGCTGCACGTGGATTGGATCGCCGACGCAATCGGCTATCTGGACGAGCACGGCGCCGTCGCGCTCGAGGCTCGTCCCGACGCGGCGGCCGACTGGGTCAAGGAATGTTCCGACCGGGCGGCGGAAACGCTTATGCCACGCGCGAACTCGTGGTACCTGGGCGCCAACATTCCCGGCAAACCCCGGGTGTTCATGCCGTTCGTCGGCGGCTTCGGGGTCTACGGTCAGATCATCGCCGACGTCGCGGCCGCCGGTTACAAGGGATTCGACGTCGTCGAACCCACCGCGGAATGAGCCGTCACGCGAACGCCCGCGCTACGTGTAGACACACGGCCTGAGAGACTCAGACCACCCCGCGCAGGCCGTCGGCGCCGAAGGCGGGTTCGAGCATCGCCGAGAAGTCCGGGCCGCGCCGCAGGATGTGGCCGCCGTCGACGTTGATGCACTGCCCGGTGATCCAGCCGGCCGCGTCGCTGAGCAAAAACATCGCCAGGTTGGCGACGTCCTCGACCTCGCCCGCCCGCGGCAGCGGCGTGCACTGGCGGTAGTCGGCGCTCAGCTCCGGCGATTCGGTAATCGGCACAACGAGATCCGTGCGGATCAGGCCCGGGCGGATGCTGTTGACGCGCACCCACGACGGGCCGAGCTCGTCGGCGGCCAGCTGCATCATGTGGTCGACGGCCGACTTGGTGACCCCGTAGGCGCCGAACCAGCGATGGGTGTTGCTGGCCGCGATCGACGAGATCCCGACGAACGAACCGCCGCCGCCGCGCACCATTTCCCGCGCCGCGTGCTTGAGCACGTACATGGTTCCGTTGACGTTGAGGTCGACGGTGCGCCGCCAGGCCTCCGAGTCGATCTGGGTGATCGGCCCGATCGTCTCCGACCCGCCGGCGCAATGCACCGCGCCGTGGAGCCGGCCGTGCCACGCCGTCGTCGCGTCCACCGCGCGGGCGGCCTCCTCCTCGTTGGTGATGTCGGCGGCCTCGTAGCGGACCGAGCCGGCCGCCTTGAGCACCTCGATGTCTTTGACGGCGGCGGCCAGCCGATCCGGATTGCGACCGACGATCATGACCGAGGCGCCGGCCGCGACCAGCCCGGCGGCGACCCCCTTGCCGATCCCGCTGCCGCCACCGGTGACCAGGTACGTCCGGTTTTCGAAAGAAAGCTGCACGCCGCGCCCCTTACGCCGAAACTGAAACGGGTTCTAGTGTAGGTGAGCCGTCACACCAGCCACACGGGCCTCTGGCGCGCCCGCTCGCGCTACGGGGTGTCGCGGCGGGCGAGCTTCGTCGGCTTGGGGTTGCGCCAGTCCTCGACGTCGGGCGGCAGCCCGACGGCGTACCGGTTTTCGTTGTGGGCCGCCCAGTGCGCGTGGCCCAGCTCGTGAATGTGGAACGCGTGCCGCAGCGCCTCGGTGAAGCCCATTGCGTCGGAGGCGGCGTTGACCGAGTCCTTGATCAGCATGGCCGCCATCGTGGGACGCTCGGCGATGCGCCGCGCGAACTCCAGAGTCTTGTCGGCCAGCTCGTCGGCCGGAAAGACCTTCGACACCATCCCCAGCCGGTAGGCCTCGTCGGCGTCCAGCGCATCACCGGTCAGCAGCAACTCCTTGGCCTTGCGCGGCCCGAATTCCCAAGGGTGGGCGTAGTATTCGACGCCCGGCATGCCCATCCTCACGCCGACCACGTCGGAAAACCTTGCGTTGTCGGCGGCGACGATCAGGTCGCACGCCCAGATCAGCATCAGCCCCGCCGAGATCGCGTTGCCCTGCACCTGGGCGATGGTGATCTTGCGCAGATCGCGCCAACGGCAGGTGTTCTGAAAGAAGTAGTGCCACTCCTGCAGGTAGATCTTCTCCGCGATCGGCTCGCGGGTGCCGCCGTTGATCTTGAAGCTCGGCAGCTGCGCCGGCCCGGGGGCGCGCTCGGCGAGCGCCAGCTCCGAGCCCAGGTCGTGGCCGGCCGAAAAGTTCTTGCCGCGCGCCGCCAGGATCACCACGCGAACGGCGTCGTCGGCCTCGGCGCGCAGGAACGCCTCGTCGAGCTGGACCAACAACCCACGGCTTTGCGCGTTGTGCGCCTCGGGCCGGTTGAGCCAGATCCGGGCAACGCGGCCCTCGTCGAGGGTTTCGTAGGTCACCAGCGCCTCGGCGCCGGTCGCCTCGGCGCCGGTGCCGGCTCGTTCGGAGAGTGTCATTCCGCCACCTTCTGTCAGATCCGCGTTGTTTACACATTACGGCCAGTCTGTAAGCGGTTCCCTCCCGGGTCACGCGCTTGGCCTACAGTTATGTCATGCCTACCAAATCTGATCCTGGCGAACTCGGCGACGTGGAGCCGCTGGCCGACAGCACCGCACGCCAGGCGAGGCGAGTCGTCGCCGCCTATGCGAACGACGCCGACGAGTGCCGCGTCTTTTTGTCCATGCTCGGTATTGGGCCGGCAAAGCACGACGCCTAAATGGCTTCCCAGGGAGGCTTCGGCAACTCCGACTTCGTCGTGGTCGCCAATCGGCTGCCCGTCGACCTCGAGCGCCTTCCCGATGGCGCCACGACCTGGAAACGCAGCCCCGGCGGGCTGGTCACCGCCCTGGAGCCGCTGTTGCGCCGCCGGCGCGGGGCCTGGGTCGGCTGGCCGGGGGTCGCCGATGACGACGACGACCTCGACTACCAGCCCGTCCTGCAGGACGACCTGCACCTTCACCCGGTCCGGCTGACCACCGACGACGTCGCCCAGTACTACGAGGGATTCTCCAACGCCACGCTGTGGCCCCTGTACCACGACGTCATCGTCAAACCCATCTATCACCGCGAATGGTGGGACCGCTATGTCGACGTCAACCGCCGCTTCGCCGAAGCCACGTCCCGCGCGGCCGCCGAGGGCGGGACCGTGTGGGTGCAGGACTACCAGCTGCAGCTGGTGCCCAAGATGCTGCGCGAGCTGCGCCCCGACCTGACCATCGGCTTCTTCCTGCACATCCCGTTTCCGCCGGTGGAGCTGTTCATGCAGATGCCGTGGCGCACCGAGATCGTCGAGGGCCTGCTCGGCGCCGACCTGGTGGGCTTCCACCTGGCCGGCGGCGCGCAGAACTTCCTCTTCCTGGCGCGGCGGTTGATCGGCGTCAACACCTCCCGCGGCGCGGTCGGGGTGCGCTCGCGGTACGGCGAGGTGGAGCTCGGGTCCCGCACCGTCCGGGTGGGCGCCTTCCCGATATCGATCGACTCGACCGCGCTCGACCAGGCGGCGCGCCACCGCGACGTCCGGCGCCGCGCCCGCGAGCTCCGCGCCGAGCTGGGCAACCCGCGCAAGATCCTGCTCGGCGTCGACCGGCTCGACTACACCAAGGGCATCGACGTTCGCCTGAAGGCGTTCTCCGAGCTGCTGGCCGAGGGCCGCGCCAAACGTGACGACACCGTGCTGGTGCAGTTGGCGACCCCGAGCCGCGAACGCGTGGAGAGCTACCAGATCCTGCGCAACGACATCGAACGCCAGGTCGGCCACATCAACGGCGAATATGCCGAGGTCGGTCACCCGGTGGTGCATTACCTGCACCGCCCCGTGCCCCGCGACGAACTCATCGCATTCTTCGTGGCCGGCGACGTCATGCTGGTCACCCCGCTGCGCGACGGGATGAACCTGGTCGCCAAGGAGTACGTCGCGTGCCGCAGCGACCTCGGCGGCGCGCTGGTCCTTTCCGAATTCACCGGCGCCGCCGCTGAACTGCGGCAGGCGTACCTGGTCAACCCGCACGACCTCGAAGGGGTCAAGGACGCGATCGAGGCGGCGCTCAACCAGCCGGACGAGGAGGGGCGCCGGCGGATGCGGTCGCTGCGCCGCCAGGTGCTCGCCCACGACGTCGACCGCTGGGCGCGGTCGTTCCTTGACGCGCTCGCCGAGTCGCATCCGTCTGCCGCCAAGTAGCCGCGGCCCACCCATGGTGTCGGGCCCGCAACGCTGTGATACTCAGATGCAGCGTCGAACGTGGAAGGGGGCAGCATGAAACTCCGGCGTGGGCTGGCCGCTGGTGCCGGCGTCTGTTCGGCCGTCGCACTGGGAATCGCGCTGACGTCGGGCGATCCGGCGAGCGCGATCGGTCCGCCGCCCGATGGCACGTACTCCTTCGATCAGGCGGGCGTCTCCGGGGTCAGCTGGACAATCACGGCGCTGTGCGATCAGCCGTCGGGGACCCGCAACATGAACGACTATTCGGACCCGATCGTCTTTGCGATGAGCTGCTCCCTGAACGTCGTGAGTTCGACGCCCGAAAAGATCTCGGCCGCCGACAAGGCGCAGAACTTTTCCAGCAGGGCACGCATGTCCAGCATGCTGTGGACCCTCACGGTGAACAATGCGGACGGCGTGTCATGTCCGGGCGGCGGCACCGCACCGTCGACCGAAACCTACGCGTTCAGCGACGAATCCATGACCGGCACCCACACCACCTTGCACGGTCCGGTCTGCGGGCTGCCGTCGGACATGAAAAAGCAACCGTTCTCGCTGCATCTGGTCGGAGCGCCGCCCAGCCCGGTTCAGCGATACCCCATGCAGTGCAACCTAATTGCCGCGTGCTGGTGAGCGGATTCGTCAGATCGGCGTGATGTAGGCGATCAGCCACTGCTTGCCGATTTTGGCGAAGTCGACCCGCAGCCGACTGCCGTCGTAAACCGGCTGGCGCGACTTGTCGGTAACGGTGCGGTTCATGTAGACCATCACCGACGCCGACGTGCGCTTGGCCGACATGACGCCCACGCCAACGACATTGGCCTGGACGACCACCTCGCGCTTCTTGGCCTCCGGGATGATCTGCGTGTTGGCGCTCTTCTGGAACTCCTGGCGGTAGGCCGGTGTGAGCAGCGGGTAGGCGGCCGTAAGGCTGCGTTCGACGGTCTGGTAGTCGTAGCCGAAGACCTCGGGTATCTCCTTGGCCGCCAAGCCCGGCAACACCGCCCGCGCCGCCGCCTCGCCGCGCGTCTGCACCCGTTCCCAGTAGAACCAGCCGGCCGCCGCGGACAGGCCGACGAACGCCAACACCAGCAGGGAGCCCGCGACGGCGACAAGCAACCGCCGCACTAGTTGCCCCCGTTTGGATACTTCAGGTCGTAGCCGGTCATCCGCCCCTGTTCGTCCTCGTGCACGATGACCCGCAGGCGATAAGGCATGGACGGCTTGTTGGTGCCGTCGATGTCGGCGACGGTGACCCGCGCCGACACCAACACCGACGCGTTGTCGGTGACGGCGTCGATGCCCTCCAAAGCGGCGCCGTTGACGACGGCTTCGGAGGTGGCGTTGGTCGAACGGAACAGGGCCTTGAGGTTTTCGATGTTGTTGTTGGCGCCCAGCATTCCGCGCAGCGGGCCGCTGGTCCCGTTGTAGAACCGGTTCACGCTCTCGTCGATGTCGTCCTGCTTGTAGCTGAACATGTTGACCACCGTCTGCGTGGCGGTGTCGACGAAACGCTGATCGCGCGCCTGGTCCGCCTGGGCGTGGCGCTGCTGGAAGATCAGCGCGACGACGCAGGCGCTCAGCGCGGCGACCGCCAGCAGTCCCGCCGCAAGCGAGGTCCACGCCACCAACGCCGCGTTCGGCCGCCGCCGCGGCGGCGGCTTGACGGACTTGAGGGCCTTGCGGGCGGCGCCGGTATCAGCGGGTTTCACGGATTTATCCGTGGCGGCCGGGATGTCGACGGTAACCGCAGCGGCGCCGTCGGACTCGGCCTTGGCCGGTCCCGCCGCGCGGGACGCCCGCCGACGGACGCGCTGCGTCGTTGTTGGTTCAGTCGTCACTGCATTGCCAATCAAAGAGGCCTTGGATCAAGCATCAGGTCCACCCAGTTCTCGGCGCTGGACGTGCCGGTTGCGCCGGCCGCGAAAATACCAGTGCCGCCCGCCGGGTCCACGAAGGCGCCGGTCCGTTCGTCATAGGTGGTGTAGGCCGGGCCGCTGGCCTGCGGCTGCGGACCGGGCGCCGGCGGCCCCCACGGCTTCTCCGGTCCCGGACCCGCCGGCGGCGGGTTGATCCCCACGGGCGGCGCCGGCGGCGGCAGCCACTTGGGGAACGGGATCTGCGGCGGCACCGGCGGCACGCCGGGCGGCTGCCACGACGTGAACGGCGGCGGCGGCCCGTTGTCGTTCGGCGGCGGCGGGGAGTACGCTGGCTGATGGTTGGGCAGCGGCCCCGGCCCCGGCACCACACCCGGCGGCGGTGGCCCGGCGATCGCGACGCCCGGATCGGGCTCGGCGTCCGGCGGTATGTACGGGAACTTGTTGGGCGGCAACACGTTCAGCCCGTTGGTCATCGGGGTGTCGTACGGGACCGGCGGACCGCGCCACGGGTTGCGGCCGACCGGAACGAAGCCCTTGGGGTCGCGGCACAACTGGATCGTCGGCGCGCGCTTGCCCGGGAACTCCTGGCACGGGTAGTTGCGCGCACCGCGCACGGTGCTGGGGTCGTTCTGGGCGACCTTGCAGTACAGGTCTTTTGGTAGCTCGCGCAGCGTCTCATCGGCGGGGGTGCGCATCAGCGGCGGGGGCAAGAAGCCGACCGCGCACGGCGGCGGGTCGTTGAGGTCCAGCTTGAAGTCCAGCTTGGCGCCCTCGTCCTGCGGGGTGCCGTTGGCGATCGTGGTGATCGCCGCGAACAGCGCGGGCAGCACCACCAGCAGCTGTTCGATCGACTTGTGGTAGATCACGCCGACCCGGCCCAGGTTGGCCAGGCTGGCGGCCAGCGCCGGGAACGACGGGCGGATGCCGGAGAATGCGGTGCTGGCCTCATCGGTGGCGCCCGGCGCCGTCGCCAGGGTCTGGCGCAGCTGCGGGTCGGCCTGACGCACCTCGGAGGTGAACCGCGCCAACCCATCCGAGAGCGACTTGATGTCCGCGCCCGCCCGAATCTGGGCCTGCAGGAACGGGCCGGCTTGATCGATCAGCTGTGAGACCTGGGGGTAGTCGGCGTTGGCCTCGTCCACCAGCAACCGGGCCGACTCGATCAGCCGGGCCAGCTCGGGGCCCGAACCGTTGGCGGCGATGAACGTCTCGTGCAGCAACTCGCGCAACCGGGTGTCGCCGAGGCTGTTGACCAACGTCTCCGCCCGCTTCAACAGGTCGGCGACGTCCTGGCCGATCCAGGTGTTGGCCCGGTCGATCCGAGAACCGTTGTGCAGCTTGTTCGTTGCCGGTGTGCCCGGTGGCACCAGGTCGATGTACTGCTCACCGACGGCCGACACGCTCTTGACGGTGGCGGTGACGTTCGACGGAATGGGGGTGCCGCTGTTGAGCCGCATCTCGGCGATGACGCCGTCGGGGCTGAGCCCCACCGATTCCACCCGGCCGACCGCCACGCCGCGGTAGGTCACGTTGGCGTTCTTGTACAGCCCGCCGCCGGCGACGAAATCGGCGCTGACGCCGTAGGTTCCGATGCCGAACGTCGCGGGCAGCCGGAGGTAGAAGACGGCCATCACGCCCAGGGTGACGACGGTGATGACCGCGAAGATCCCGAGTTGGACCCTGGTCAGTTTGTCGAGCATGCGCGCCGCCCCCTACTGCCCTTGAGAGCCCGAAGCGGTGCCGGGCGGTATCTGGAACGGGTCGGCGGCCTGCCCGGACAGGTTGGCCAGTTCCCCGGTCAGGAAGTCGGGCGGGTTGAGGATCTCGCTCATGTGGGCCATGTTCGGGTCCAGGAAGGAGGTGGTGAAGAACGTTTCCCCGATGCGGCGCAGCGTGAGGTCAAAGGTGGTGAACACGTTGAGGTAGTCGCCACGCACGGACTGCTTGATACCGAAATTGGGGAACGGGAAGGTCAGCAGCAGCTGCAGCGAGGTGACGAAGTTCTTCCGGTTGTCGTTGAGCTCCTTGACGACCGAGTAAAGGCCCTTGACGTCCTCGGCGAAGTCCACCTTGGTCTTCGCCAGCACGTGCGACGTCACCGTCGCCAGCCGTTTCAGCGCGGCGAACGCGTCGACGATGTGCCCCCGGTTCTTGTTGAGCACGCGGATCGCCTCGGGCAGCGTGTCCAGCGCCCGCCCCAGGTTGTCCTTGTCACGCGCCAGCGTCGAGGAGAACCGGTTCAGCCCGTCGACCGCGGCGATGATGTCGTTGACCTGCCGGTTGAGCCCGGCCGACAGTTCCGCCAATCGGGGGATCAGGCCGGCGAACTGGTCCTGCCGGCCGGCGAAGGCCTGATAGGTCTCGTCGGTGATCTCTTCCAGCGCACCGAGATTGCCCTTGTTGACCACGACGCCCAGCGCCGAAAGCACCTCTTCGGTGGTGGGATAGCGGCCCGTGCTGGACTCCGCGATCTTCGATCCGTCCTTGAGCCGGCCGGTCGCCGGCTTGCCCGTGGGCGGCGCCAGGTCGATGTGCATCGAACCCAGCAACGACGTCTGAGCCACCTTCGCGGTGGTGTTGGCCGGCAACACCACGTTCTTGTTCAACGCCAATTTCACTGCGGCATAGAAGGATCCGTCGGCGCGCTGCACGGCCTGGATACCCGCGACGCTGCCGACGGTCACGTCGTCGACCATGACCGGCGAGTTCTGCGGCAGCGTCGCCACGTCGGGCAGATCGACGGTGACCGAATACGCGCCGCTACCATGACCGGCGGTGCCGGGCATCGCCAACGAGTTCAGTCCGTTGAATTGACAACCGGCCAGCAACACCCCGCCCGCCGCTAACGCGCTGCCGCGCAACCAGATTCGCCTCATCAGCCACCACCCAGATCGGCCGCCGGCGAACCGGGCGCCTGGCCCGGCGGCGGTCCCGGCAGCGGGCCGAAGGCGTTGCCCGGCCCGGGACCGGGCGCCGGACCGCCCTGCGGCGCCGGCGGCACCAGCAGGGCCTGCAGGTCCGCGGGATTCTGGGCGGCCGGCGGGGCTTGGACACCCTTCGCCGGTATCCAGGTCAGCTGCGGAATCGGCGTGGCCGCCTTGGCCTGCGTCTCGGGGGTGTCGTAGATGATCTGACCCTTGTACGCCGTGATCGTGTTGAGCGGGTGGAACATAATCGGCGGGAAGTTCGCGCTGAGCCGGCGGAGCACCGGGCCCAGCCGCTCACGGCAGATCTCGGCGCGACGGTAGTAATCGGGTGCCCTTGGCCCGCCGGCGGTCTCGAAGGACCCACCGCAGATGAACTGCACCGGGTTGGCGAATTCGGGTATCGACAACAGACCGTTCAGCGTGCCCTGTGCGGGGTCATAGATGTTGTAGAAGTTGGCGATACCGGGGCCGGCGACGTGCAGCACCTGCTCGATGTTGTCGCTCTGGTCGCTCAGCGTCTGGGCGAAGTCGTTGAGGTTGTTGACCGTATCGATGATCGTCGAGTTGTGTTCGTGCAGAAATCCGCGGATGTCCGAAAGTGCCTGGTTGAGCGTGCCCAGCGTGTTGTCCAGATGCCGCGAGCTGTCGGCGAGCACCTGCGACACCGACGCGACGTTGCCGGCGAACTGCACGATCTGCTCGTTGCTTGCCGACAGCGCATCGACCAGCACCTGCAGATTCTTGACCGTGCCGAACAGGTCGCTGCGCGAATCCCCCAGCCGCCCAGCCACTTGCGAGAGCTCCCGCAGCGCGTTGTGGAACGAGTCGCCCTTGCCGTTCAGCGTGTCGGCCGCCTGGTTGATCGCCGCGCCCAACGGGCCCTGCATCGACCCGCCCACCGAGCCCTTCGGGCCGAGCTGGACGGCCAGTTGGGTCAGGGCCTCCTTCACCTCGTCCCATTCCACCGGCACCGCGGTGCGGGCCAGGTCGATGCTCCCGCCGTCGGGCAGCGCCGCCCCGCCCGTGTAGGCCGGGGTGAGCTGAACGAAGCGCGCCGACACCAGGTTCGGCGAAATGATGACCGCCCGGGCATCCTTCGGGATCTTGACGTCCTTGGACACCGACATGGTGATCTTCACGTCGCTCGGGCGGGGTTCGATCGTGTCGATCGTGCCCACCGGCACCCCGAGGATGCGGACCTGGTCGCCGGGATATAGACCGACGGCGGACGCGAAGTAGCCGATGACGGTGCGGTTATTGCCTTGTGCCGAAAGCACATACACGCCCCCCACCAGCATCGCGACCAGCGCGATGATGGTGCCGTAACGCAGCCCCCTGCTGCCGGTGATCCGCCTCGTCATGGTGACTTGGGCCTGATGATCCAGCGTTCCTGAATCAGCCCGCGCAGGTAGTCCGACAGGCTGGCCGGCAGCTTGCCCGGCTGGTAGACGAGGTCGAACATCGCCGCCAGCAGTGGCGCGGGTATCACCCCGTAGACGTTCACGTTGAAGCCGGGGCCGGAGCCGACCACCTCGCCCAGCTCGGTGGCGTAGGTGGGCAGCCGCTTGAGCGCCTCGGTGATGTATTCGTGGCGCTCGTTGAGGTTGGCCAGCACCAGGTTCAGCTTGCTCAGCGCGGGACCGAACTCCTTGCGGTTGTCGGCGACGAAGCCCGAAATCTGCTGGGACAGACCGCCGATCCCGGAGATCAGCTGACGCAGCGCGGCGCGGCGCTCGTCGAGCGCGGCGAACAACTCGTTGCCGTCGTCGACCAGCTTGTTCACCTGGCCGGCGCGCTGCGACAGCACACCCGTCACCGATTTGGCGTGCACCAGCAGGCCCTGCAGCGCCTCGTCACGGCGGTTGAGCGTGCGCGACAGCGATGTCACCCCGTCCAGGGCACCGCGCAGTTCGGGGGTGGCGTCGCGCAACGTGTCGCTGAGCACGTTGAGCGCGCGCTCGAACTGCGGCTTGTCCAGATTGTTCGCGTTGTTGCCCAGATCCTCCAGGGCGCCCGCCAGGGTGTACGGAGTCGTCGTCCGGTTCAGCGGAATCGTGGTCGTCGTGCCGCCGCCGCCGGGGGTCACGGCGACGGAGCGCTCGCCGAGGATGGTGTCGGTGCGGATCGCGGCCAGCGACTGGTCACCGACGCGGACGTGCCGGTCCACGCTGAAGGTCACTTTGGCGCTGTCGCCCGCCAGGCCGACGGAGGTCACCTTGCCGACCTTGAAGCCCGACACGTAGACCGCATTGCCGGGCGTAATGCCGCCGGCGTCGGTGAAGTAGGCGTCGTAGGTTTTGCCCTGCGGCCAGAACGGCAGGCCGGCGTAGCCGAAGGCGATGAGCACGACGCAGACCACCAGCACCACGCCGAAGATGCCGGTGCGCAGCGGGTCGGGCTCGCGCCGTGGCGCGCTCTGCAACTCGGTGTTATTTGGCAAAGGCGCACCTCCCCTTGCTGGGGTCGACCTGGCCGCCCATGGGGATCAGGATGTCGCCGCCGGCCGGTCCATTGATCTTGATCGTCACCGAGCAGAAGTAGATGTTGAAGAACGCCCCGTAGGCGCCGAGCGCGGCCAGCCGCAGGTAGTCCTCGCCCAGTTGCTCGACGTCGTTGTTCACCTCGGCCTTGCGGTTGTCCAGCTCGGTAGCCAACGGCCGGGTGTTTTCCAGAACGCCCTGCAGCGGCCGGCGCGAATTCTTCAGCAGCTCAGTCAAATCCGTCGTCGTCGACGCGAGCGGCGGGATGGCCCCGGCGATCGAGTCCTTGTTCTTGGCCAGCCCGGTGATCAGTTGCTGCAGCTGGTCGACGCTGGCCGAGAATTGCGCGCTCTTCTGGTCGACGGTGCCCAGGACCGTGTTGAGGTTGGTGATCGTGTCCCCGATGAGCTGGTCGCGGTGGCCCAGCGCCGACGAAAACGCGCTGGTGTTCGAAAGCACGTCGGACAACGCGCCCCCCTGGCCCTGCAGCAACTGGATCACGGCGCCGCTGATCGTGTTGACCTTGTCCGCGTCCAGCCCCTTGACCAGCGGCCGCAGCCCGCCCAGCAGCGCATCGAGATCCAGCGCCGGCTGCGTGTGCTGGGAGTCGATCGTTCCACCCGCGGGCAGCTTGCGCAGCTCCCCGGGACCCGAGGTGATCTCCAAATAGCGGTCCCCGACCAGGTTTTCGTACCGGACGACCGCCCGCGTCGACGAGTACAGCGTGTAGCGGCGGTCGACCCCGAACTTCACGTCGATGGTGTTGTCCGGGTTGAGTTTGATGCCCGACACCGCGCCGACCGGCACCCCGGCGATGCGGACCTTCTGGCCGGCTTTCAGCCGCGACGCATCGATAAACGTTGCGTGGTAGGTGCTTTCGGGTCCGAATCGGAAGTCACCGAAAACGATCACCAGACCAGACGCCACCAGCAGCATGGCCAGCGTGAAGAGGCTGACCTTGATCACCATCGACCGGTGCGACGGTACCCCCGCGGCGGCCATCAGAAGTCGTCCCGTTCGGCGAAGGCGCCATGGAACAAGAACTGCAGCGTCGAGGGCGCGTCGACCTGCACCTCGGTGAACGGCTCGTACGGGACGTTCGCGTTGTCGGTGACCAGGAACGGCGAGCGGTAGAACGAACCGCCACTCTGCTTGGTCGGGATGTCCGGCAACCCACGGCAATTCGGGCCGCCGGAGGCGTTGACGATCGGCAGGCTCTCCGGAAAGGTGTACGACGGCGCCCCGAGGACGAAGTTCGACGACGTGAACAGGCCCGCCTTGCGCACGCCGAGGATCGGCGCGTATTCCCTGATGCCGCGCTCGATGCCCGCGAACAGACACCCGAATTCCGGCGAGTAGTCGTGGGCCACCTTGATCGGGGCGCGCAACCGGTTGATGGCGTCGATGAAGTTCTGCTCGGCCGGCTCCAACGTCTCATACGCGTTGTTGGCCAGGCCGATCGTCGCCAGCAGCGTGTCGTTGAGGTGCTGCTGCTGGTCGACGACCGTCTTGTTGATCACCGGCAGGTTGTCGAAGATGGTGTTGAGATTGGGCGCGGCGGCGGCGTAGGTGTCGGTGACGATCCCGGCCTTGCGGAAGTCCTGCTGCAGCGTGGGCAGCTTCGGGTTCGCTTGGCGCGCCAGCGTATTCGTCCCCGACAGCAGCGCGCCGAAGTCGTCGCCGTGGCCGCGCAGGCCTTCGGCGAGCGCGCTCAGCGTGCCGTTCAGCTCGACCGGGTCGACCTTGTGCAGCAGGTCGATCAGCGACTGGAAAAGGGTGTTCACCTCCAGCTGCACCGCGGAGGCCGCCACGTGCGCATCGGGACGCAGCGACGTCGGCGACGGGGCCTGCGGCGGAAGGAATTCCACCGATTTGGCGCCGAAGATGGTGTTGCCCGCCAGGCGCACCGTCGCGTTGGACGGGACGAAGTGCATCTGGTCGCTGTCGATCGCCAGCGTCAGCCGGGCCTGGTTCCCCGAATAGTCGATGTCGGTGACCTTGCCGATCTGGATGCCGCGGTACTTGACCTTGGCGCCCTTGTCCATCACCAGCCCCGCCCGCGGCGCCGAGACGGTGACGCTGTCGGTCGAGGCGAAAGCCGCTGTGTAGGAGAGGTAAGTCACGACGGCGAACGCAACCAACAAACTGGCCAGCAGCGCCGCTGCCAGCCGAGCAGATGTGCGTCGGGTTCTTCCGTCTGACATGTTCCTTTTACGGCCCCCTTACCCGGAGAGGTTGAAGTTACCGGACGCCCCGTAGACGGCCAACGAGATGAACAGGGTGATGACGACCACGACGATGAGCGAGGTCCGCACAGCCTGGCCGACCGCGATGCCGACGCCGATCGGTCCGCCGCTCGCGTTGTAGCCGTAGTAGGTATGAACCAGCATGACCGCGATCGACATCACGATGGCCTGCAGGAACGACCACAACAGGTCCGACGGTATGAGGAAGGTGTTGAAGTAGTGGTCGTAAAGACCTTTGGACTGCCCGTTGATGTACACCGTGGTGAACCTTGCGGCGAAGAACGCGGCGAGCACCGACAGCGAATACAGCGGGATGATCGCGATCAGCCCGGCGATCAGACGGGTGGACACCAGGTAGGACACCGAGTGCACGGCCATGCACTCGACGGCGTCGATTTCCTCCGACACTCGCATGGCGCCCAGCTGGGCGGTGGCGCCGGCGCCGATGGTGGCCGCCAGCGCGATTCCGGCGATCACCGGCGCGACGACGCGGACATTGAGGAATGCCGACAAAAAGCCGGTCAGCGCCTCGATGCCGATGTTGCCCAGCGAGGAGTAACCCTGCACGGCGATGACACCGCCGGAGGCCAGGGTCAAAAAGGCCGCGACCCCAACCGTGCCGCCGATCATCACGAGAGCCCCTGCGCCCAACGTCATCTCGGCGATGTTGCGGATCGTCTCCTTGCGATACCGGGTGAGCGCGTTGGGGACGTAGCGCAGGGTCTCGCCGTAGAACAGCGCCTGGTCGCCGAAGTCGTCGACGGGCCCCTGCAGCCTCGCCGCCAGGTTTCGCAGCCGGTAGGTGACGTCGTAGCTCATCGGGTGCCCGCTCGCGCCGTCATTTGGCCGAAATCCGCACGCCGATGGCGGTCATCACCACGTTGATGACGAACAGGCAGATGAACGCGTAGACGACGGTTTCGTTGACGGCGTTGCCGACACCCTTGGGCCCGCCCTTGACCGTCAGGCCCCGGTAGCACCCGACGAGCCCGGCCATCACGCCGAACAGCAGCGCTTTGACCTCGGCGAGCACCAGCTCGCGCAGCCCGGTGAGCACCGTCAGCCCGTTGATGAAAGCCCCCGGGTTGACGCCCTGCAGGAAGACGGAGAACACGTAGCCACCGGACAGGCCGATGGCGCACACCAGCCCGTTGAGCAAAAGCGCGACCACCGTGGAGGCCAAAACCCGGGGCACCACCAGCCGCTGGATCGGGTCGATGCCGAGCACCCGCATCGCGTCGATCTCCTCGCGGATGGTGCGGGCCCCCAGATCGGCGCAAATCGCGGTGGCGCCGGCGCCGGCGACGACGAGCACGGTCACCACCGGCCCCAGCTGCGTGATGGTGCCGAACGCCGTTCCCGCGCCGGACAAGTCGGCGGCGCCGATCTCCCGCAACAGGATGTTGAGGGTGAAGGCCACCAGGACGGTGAACGGGATGGACACCAGCAGCGTCGGAACCAGCGACACGCGCGCGATCATCCACGTCTGCTCGAGAAACTCACCGAACTGGAACGGCCGCCGGAAACTCGCCCGGGCGGTCTCGATCATCATCTCGAAGAACCCGCCGACGGCGCGGGCGGGAACCGCAAGTTGTTGTATCAACGCGGCCACCCCCCTCTGCTGCTCGCGGCGAAGCCTGTGTATCGCCTTTGCGGTGCCTTCGTTCGCATGCGGCTCGGTGTGAGCCGGATCATATTAACCCAGAAGAATCTCACGGTGTCAATGAACAGCATTTCTGTATCCGAACCGTTAATTCGTCCAGGTCAGAGCTATTGCTACGGCACTAATCTGACACACGTTCTACTTGTCGATTTCCCCCCGAAAAGTTCCCTCACGCGGTCATTGCTCCATCAGGCCGACGGCGGAAAAATTCCGCTCCGGATCACGCCCAGCAAAGTATTCCTGCAGCGCGCCGCTGAGCCGGCCGGCGTCCCACGCGGGGCCGTCCGCCTCGAAGCGGTGCTCCGCCGTCGGCGCGGCGACCAACGTCACCTGCCGGCCGTAGACGATGAACACCTGGCCGTTGACTTCCGCGGCGGCCGGCGACGACAGGAACTTGACCAGGTTCACCACGTGCTCGGGCGACAGCGGGTCGATGCCACCCGGTTCGACGTCGGGCGCCGCGCCGAACACGTCGGCCGTCATCGCCGTGCGGGCCCGCGGACAGATCGCGTTGGCGCACACGCCGTAGCGGCCCAGCGCCCGCGCGGCCGTGAGGGTGAGCGAAATGATGCCCGCCTTCGCGGCGCCGTAGTTGGCCTGCCCCACCGGCCCCACCAGACCGGCCTCCGACGCGGTGTTGACGATCCGGCCGAAGATCTTGCCGTCGGCGGCTTCTTTGGCCTTCGAGCGCCAGTAGGTGGCCGCGTTGCGCGTGAGCAGGAAATGTCCGCGCAGGTGCACGGCGATGACGAGGTCCCATTCCTCGTCGGACATGTTGAACAGCATCCGGTCGCGCGTGATCCCGGCGTTGTTGACCACGATGTCGAGCCCACCGAGGCCGTCGGCGGTGGCGATCAGTTCGTCGGCCGTCGCGCGTTGGCTGATGTCCCCGGCCACCGCGACGGCCTTGGCACCGCTCGCGTTGATCTCGTCGACGACGTCGGAGGCGTCCAGCGCGGCGGCGATGTCGTTGACGACGACCGTCGCGCCGAGGCGGGCTAAGCCGAGGGCCTCGGCGCGGCCCAGTCCCGCGGCCGCGCCGGTGACCACCGCGACCTTTCCGGAGAGATCGGTCGCGTTTTTGCTGCTAGTCAATTTATGAATACCTCTAGTTATCCCGCAGCAGAGCCGCGCGCGGGCACTCCGCGATCGCCTGCTCGGCCAACTGCTCTCGGTCGGACGGAATCGGGTCGGTCTTCACGACGGCGTAGTCCTCATCGTCCAGGTCGAAGATGTCGGGTGCGATTCCCATGCACACCGCGTTACCTTCACACCGGTCACGATCGACGATCACCCGCACGGCACCCTCCTCGAGCCTGGCCTCGGACCTGAGCACACGCCCCATCAGCGTGTAGGTACACCATAGGGCCCCGATGTCTCAGGGGAAACGGTCGCTGGATTCCCAGACTAGAACGTGTTACAACCGGGGTGGCGAACGGGTAGCCGTTGGTCGAGTCACAGCGTGTCACGTGAACCGAAGGACGGCTGGAATGCGCATCAGTTACACCCCTGAACAGGAGGAGCTGCGTCGCGAGCTGCGGTCGTACTTCACCGAGCTCATGACGCCCGAGCGCCGCGAGGCGCTGACTTCGAGCGGGGGCGGCGAGGTCGGGACCGGCACCGCGTACCGCGACACCGTTGCGCAGATGGGCAAGGACGGGTGGCTCACCCTCAACTGGCCCAAGGAGTACGGCGGCCAGGACCGCTCCCCGATGGACTCGCTGATCTTTACCGACGAGGCCGCGATCGCCGGCGTGCCGGTGCCGTTCCTGACGATCAACAGCGTGGCCCCGACGATCATGGCGTTCGGCACCGAGGAACAGAAGAAGTTCTTCCTGCCCAAGATCGCGGCGGGCGAACTGCACTTTTCCATCGGCTACTCCGAGCCGGGCGCCGGCACCGACCTGGCGAACCTGCGCACCACCGCCGTCCGCGACGGCGACGACTACGTGATCAACGGCCAGAAGATGTGGACCAGCCTGATCGCCTACGCCGACTGGGTCTGGCTGGCCGCGCGCACCAACCCCGAGGCCAAGAAGCACCGCGGCATCTCGATGTTGACCGTGCCGACCACCGCCGAGGGTTTCTCGTGGACGCCGGTGCACACCATGGCCGGGGTGGACACCAGCGCCACCTACTACTCCGACGTGCGCGTCCCGGTGACCAACCTGATCGGCGAGGAGAACGGCGGCTGGAAACTGGTGACCAACCAGCTCAACCACGAACGCGTCGCCCTGGTCTCGCCGCAGCCGATCTTCCTGGCGCTACGCGAGGTTCGCGAGTGGGCGCAGAACACCAAGGACGACGGCGGCGCCCGCCTGATCGACTCGGAGTGGGTGCAGCTCAACCTGGCCCGCGTGCACGCCAAGGCCGAGGTGCTCAAGCTGATCAACTGGGAATTGGCCTCGGCGGCCAGTGAAGACCTCTCGCCCGCCGACGCGTCGGCCGCCAAGGTGTTCGGCACCGAGCTGGCCACCGAGGCCTACCGCCTGCTGATGGAGGTGCTGGGCACCGCGGCGACCGTGCGCCAGGATTCGCCGCACTCGTTGCTGCGCGGCCGCGTCGAGCGGATGCACCGGGCGTGTCTGATCCTGACCTTCGGTGGCGGCACCAACGAGGTGCAGCGCGACATCATCGGGATGGTCGCGCTGGGCCTGCCCCGGGCCAACCGCTAGAGCTTCCTCTATATAGGGACTATTAAGGACGAGAATTCATGGACTTCACCACGACAGAAGCCGCGCAGGACCTCGGCGGGCTGGTCGACACGATCGTCGACGCGGTGTGCACGCCGGAGCACCAGCGCGAGCTGGACCGGCTCGAGCAACGATTCGACCGATCGCTGTGGGACAAGCTCGTCGAGTCCGACATCCTGACCAGCGCGGCGCCGGCGGCGCTGGGCGGCGACGGCTTCGGCGTCCTCGAGCAGGTAGCCATCCTCGTTGCGCTGGGCCACCAGCTGGCCGCGGTGCCCTACCTGGAGTCGGTCGTCCTGGGCGCCGGGGCGCTGGCCCGATTCGGCTCCGAGGAACTGCAGCAGGGCTGGGGCGTGCCCGCGGTGCGGGGCGAGAAGATCCTCGCCGTCGCGCTCGACGGCGAGATGGGCGAGGGCCCGGTGCGGGCCACCAAGGCCTCGGGAGCCGTTGCGGGCTACCGCCTGACCGGCACACGCACCCAGATCGGCTTCGGTCCCGTCGCCGACGCCTTCCTGGTTCCGGCCGAAACCGATTCCGGCCCGGCCGTTTTCCTGGTCGCCGCCGACGACCCGGGGGTCACGGTGACGGCGCTGGCGACCACCGGCCTGGGCAGCATCGGGCACCTGGCGCTGGACGGGACGACCGTGGACGGCGCGCGCAGGGTTGGCGACGACGTCATCGTGGCCTGGCTCGACACGCTCGCCACCCTGGGCCGCAGCGCATTCCAGCTCGGGGTCCTCGAGCGGGGCCTGCAGATGACCGCCGAATACGCCCGCACCCGTGAACAATTCGACCGCCCGATCGGCAGCTTCCAGGCGGTGGGACAGCGGCTGGCCGACGGCTACATCGACGTCAAGGGCTTGCGGCTGACCCTGACCCAGGCGGCCTGGCGGGTGTCGGAGGACATCCCGGCCGAGATGGACGTCGCCAGCGCGGGGTTCTGGGCGGCCGACGCCGGGCACCGCGTGGCGCACACCATCGTCCACGTGCACGGCGGCGTCGGCGTCGACACCGATCATCCGGTGCACCGTTACTTCCTGGTCGCCAAGGAGATCGAGTTCGCGCTGCGCGGTGCCACCGGGCAGTTGCGCCGGATCGGCCGTGAGCTTGCCGAAACCCCTGCTTAGCCCGACCGATCTGACCGTCACCGATCTGCTGGTGCCGCTGGCCGAGATCGGCGACACGGGTGTCTATTTCGAGGACTCGTTCAGCAGCTGGCGCGATCACCTCCGGCACGGCGCCGCGATCGCGGCGGCGCTGCGCGAGCGCCTCGACCCCGCCAAGCCGCCGCATGTCGGGGTGCTGCTGGAGAACACCCCGTTCTTCTCGGCGATGCTGGCGGCGGCGGGCATGTCGGGCATCGTGCCGGTGGGACTCAACCCGGTGCGCCGCGGCGAGGCACTGGCCCGCGACATCGCACACGCCGACTGCCAGGTCGTGCTGGCGGACTCGAATTCCGCTGCGCCACTGGCCGATATCGAGCACGTGAACGTCGACTCCGCGGCGTGGGCTTCGGAGGTCGAGGCGCATCGGGGTGCCGCGCTCGAGTTTCGGTCCGCATCGCCGGCGGATCTGTTCATGCTGATCTTCACGTCGGGTACCAGCGGGGAGCCGAAGGCGGTCAAGTGCAGCCACGGCAAGGTGGCGATCGCCGGCGTGACGATGACACAGCGCTTCGGCCTCGGCCACGACGACGTCTGCTACGTGTCGATGCCGCTGTTCCACTCCAACGCCGTGCTGGTCGGCTGGGCGGTGGCCGCGGCGTGCCGTGGCTCAATTGCGTTGCGGCGCAAGTTCTCCGCGTCCGGGTTCCTGCCGGACGTGCGCCGCTACGGCGCCACCTACGCCAACTACGTCGGCAAGCCCCTGTCGTACGTGCTCGCCACGCCGGAGCGGTCCGACGACGCCGACAACCCGCTGCGCGCGGTGTACGGCAACGAGGGCGTGCCCGGCGACATCGACCGCTTCGCCCGCCGGTTCGGCTGCGTCGTCCAGGACGGCTTCGGTTCGACCGAGGGCGGGGTGGCGATCGCCCGGACCCCCGACACGCCGCCGGGCGCGTTGGGGCCGCTGCCGGACGGGATCGCCATCGTCGACCCCGACACCGGCGAGCCGTGCCCGGTGGGGGTGGCGGGCGAGTTGGTGAACACCGCCGGGGCCGGCCGTTTCGAGGGCTACTACAACGACGAGGCGGCCGAGGCCGAGCGGATGGCCGGCGGCATGTACCACAGCGGCGACCTCGCCTACCGCGACGAGGCCGGCTACGCGTATTTCGCTGGGCGACTTGGGGATTGGATGCGAGTCGACGGCGAAAACCTGGGCGCCGCCCCGATCGAGCGGGTGCTGCTGCGCTACCCCGACGCCACCGAGGTGGCGGTGTATGCGGTGCCCGACGCGATAGTCGGCGACCAGGTGATGGCCGCGCTGGTCATGGCCCCGGGCGCGGACTTCGATCCCGAGAAGTTGCGGGCGTTCCTCGCCGAGCAGCCCGACCTGGGCCCTAAGCAGTGGCCGTCCTACGTCCGGGTCAGTGCGGAGCTGCCGCGGACGGTGACCTTCAAGGTGCTCAAACGACAGCTGGCGGCCGAGGGCGTCGACTGCGGCGATCCGGTGTGGTCGATTCGCCGGTAGCGGCACGGAAATTCGCGCCATTAGCCGGAAACCCGCAATGAGTTGCGGGCAGCGAGTTACGATCCGGTCCTACTAATCGCAGCGATGGTGGCGTACGTGTTTGTCTCACCGGAACAGTTGACGTCGGTGGCCGCCGAGGTCGGGCGCATCGGCGAGTCGTTGGCCGCCGGGAACGCGGCGGCGACCGCCACGACGACGACGGTGATGACCGCGGCCGGCGACGAGGTGTCGGCGGCTATCGCGGCGCTGTTCTCTCAGCACGCCCGCGGCTATCAAGCCGTCGCCGCGCAGGCGGCGTCGTTCCACACACAGTTCGTCCAGGCGCTCGGCGCGGCAGCCGGGTCGTACGTAACCGCCGAGGTGGCTAACGTCGCGCCGTTGCAGTCGCTGATCAACGCGGCCGCCGCACCCGCCGAGACGCTGTTGTCGCGCCCGATCATCGGCAACGGCGCCAACGCGACGACGCCGGGCGGCAACGGCGCTGACGGCGGATGGTTGTACGGCAACGGTGGCGCCGGAGCACCCGGCGCTCCGGGGCAACCGGGCGGCAACGGCGGGTCGGCCGGGTTGTGGGGCGGCGGCGGCGCGGGCGGCGCGGGCGGCGCCGGCGGCGCGGGCGGCGGCAACGGTGGCAACGGCGGCTGGCTGTTCGGGGCCGGTGGCCCCGGCGGCAACGGCGGCATCGGCGCCGCCGGTGGCATCGGCGGGACCGGCGGCAACGGCGGCAACAGCGCGTGGCTGATCGGCGGCGGGGGCGCCGGTGGCCCCGGCGGCCAGGGCGGGGCCGGCGGCGGCACCGGCGGCCACGGCGGCAACGGCGGGAACGGCGCGGCGCTGGTCGGCGCCGGCGGGGCCGGCGGGGCGGGCGGGATCGGGAGCCCCGGCGCTTCGGGCGGCGGCGCCGCCGGCAGTGGCGGCGACGGCGGCAACGGCGGGGCCGGCGGGTGGTTGATGAACGGCGGCGACGGCGGGGCCGGAGGCCAGGGCGGGAACGGCGCCGCCGGCATCGATTCGACGAACCTCGCCACTCAGGGTGGCCTCGGCGGCAACGGCGGCGGCGGCGGTCACGGCGGGGCCGGGGGCACCGGCCCGCTGCTGTTCGGCCACGGTGGCGCCGGCGGGCTCGGCGGCCAGGGCGGCACCGGGGGCATGGGCGGGCACGGCGCGAACGGCGTCACCGTCGCCGGCCAGGGCCTCGGCGGCAACGGCGGCAACGGCGGCACCGCCGGGGCCGGCGGCGCGGGGGGCGCGGCCGGGATGCTCACCAGCGCCGGCCTGCCCGGCGGTATCGGCGCCGGGGGCACCGGCGGCACCGGCGGCACCGGCGGCACGGGTGCGAACGGTCCCGTCGCGGTCGGCGCCGGCAGCCCGGGCAACGCCGGCTTCCAGGGCGGCCAGGGCGGCAACGGCGGGCAGGGCGGGGCGGCCGTCGTGGGCGGCGTGGCCGGCAACGGCGGGCTGGGCGGCGCGGGCGGCCTCGGCGGCAACGGCAGCGCCGGCATCGACGCGGGCGGCAACGGCAACACCGGTGGCCGGGGTGGCGACGGCGGCGCGGGCGGTACGCCCGGTGGCGGCGGCGCGGCGGGCGTCGGCGGCGGCGGTCAAGCGGGCGCCACCGGAGCCGGCGGAGACGGCGGGAACGGCGGCCAGGGCGGCAACGGCACCGCGGGCATCGCCGGCACCGACAACACCGGGACGCCCAACGCCGCCGGCGGCGCCGGTCAGGCGGGTGGCGGGGGCGGTGCCGGCGGCAGCGGCGGTGCGGCGGGCGGGGCCGGTGGCACCGGCGGAACGGGGGGCCAGGGCGGGAACGGCGCCGGCGGCGGGGCCGGCGGGCACGCGGGCGACAACAGCACCAACAGCCCGGCCGGCGGCAGGGGCGGTGACGGGGGTAAGGGCGGTGACGGCGGTGCGGCCGGGGCCGCCAACGGCGGCACCGCGGGCATCCAGGGCACGGGCGGAAATGGCGCTGCCGGAGGCGCCGGCGGGCAGGGCGGCAGCGGCGCGTCCGGCGTGAACGACCTCTTATCCGACGGCCAGTCCGGTGGAAGCGGCGTCGCGGGCGGCATCGGCGGCCGCGGCGGCGACGGGGGTCTCGCGGGCGCCAACGGCGGAACCGGTGGCAACGGCGGCGCGGGCGGTCAGGGCGGCGCCGGCGGTGGCGGCGGCCAGGGCGGTGGCGGCACGACCGGCACCGCCGCAGCGCCAGCCGGCGGCCAGGGCGGTTCAGGCGGCGCTGGCGCCGGCGGCGGCCAGGGCGGTGACGGCGGCAACGCAGGCGGCGTCGGCGCAATCGGCGGCCAAGGGGGTCAGGGCGGCGCGGCCGGCGCCGGCGGCACGGCCGGCAACGGCGGCACCGCCGTCACCCCCGGCAGCGGCGTGCCGACCGCGCCGGACGGCGGCCAGGGCGGCACCGGCGGCCAAGGCGGCCAGGGCGGCCAAGGGGGCCAGGGCGGCGGCGCCGGCGCGGGCGGCCAGGGCGGCCTCGGCGGCACCGGCGGCCTCGGCGGGGACGGCGGAACCGCCGGCAAGGGTGGCACGGGTGTACAGGGCACCAACACCGCGGCGCCCGGATCGGGTGGTGGCGGCGGCCAGGGCGGCAGCGCCGGCAACGGCGGCCAGGGTGGCGCCGGCGGGGCCGGCGCCGCCGGTGCGCCTGCGGGCAACGGCGGCCTAGGCGGCAACGGCGGCAACGCGGGCAAGGGTGGCGACGGAAATACCGGCGCGGCCGGCGGGGCCGGCGCGAACCCGAACGTCGTCCCGCCGGCCGGCCGAGGCGGCGACGGCGGCAACGCCGGTGCTGCCGGCTCCGGCGGCCAGGGCGGCACCGGCGGGGTCGGCCTCAGCGGCGGCAACGGCGGCCAGGGCGGGAACGGCGGCAACGGCAACGACGGCGGTGCCGGCGCCCAGGGCGCCGACGGCATCAACGCGACTGCCAACGCGACCCCGACCGCTGGCGCCGGCGGTAGGGGCGGCGACGGGAGCGCGGGCGGCGGCCCCGGTTCCGGCGGGGCCGCGGGCGGTGGCACGGGCGGCGCGGGCGGCGCTCTGGGCACCGGCGGCAACGGCGGCAACGGCGGTAAGGGCGGCGCCGGCGGCAAGGGCGCCGACGCAGTCAACACCTCGATCCCACCGACCTCCACCGCCGCGACCGGCACCCCCGATCCTGGGAACCCCGGCGGCACCGGGGCCGATGGCGTCAGCTCCACCAGCCCGACCGTCGTCATTCAGCAGGGCGGAACGGGCGGCGGTGGCAGCAACGCGTCCAACAGCGCCGACAACGGGACCGCCACCGCCGGGAACGCGGGGAACGGCGGCGCCGGCGGGCAGTTCGCGCCCGGTGGGACGGGCGGCGCCGGCGGCAACGCGGCCGAAACCGGCGCGAACGGGGTGGCCCACGCCGGGAAGGGCGGCGACGGCGGGGCCGGCGGCGGGTTCGGCGCCGGCGGCCAGGGCGGCAACGGCGGCAACGTGACCGCCGGGTCGGCCGGCAGCACCGCCGGCAACGGTGGCAACGGCGGCAACGCCACCAACGGCACCACCATCGTCGACGGCCAGCCCGTCAACGCCGGAGGTAACGGCGCCGCCGGCGGGACCGGTGGTAGCGGCGGAAACATCGTGGGCGCCGGCGTCACCGGCACCGCCGGCAACGGCGGCCACGGCGGCAACGGCAACGACGGCTCAATCAGTGCGGGCGCCGGGGGGCAAGGCGGTAACGGCGGCGCCGCGGGTAACGGCGGCGCCAACGGCGGCAGCGGTGGTACCGGCGGCAATGCCGGGGCCGGCGGAGCCGGCGGCACCGGCGCTACCGGCGGGATCGGCGGTGCCGGCGGTAACGGCGGCACCCTGCAGGGCGGCGCGACCGGCACCGCGGGCAACGGCGGCACCGGCGGCAACGGCGGTGTGGGGTCGATCGGCGGCGCCGGCGGCGGCGGCGGCATCGGCGGCACGGGTGGGACCGGTTTCGGCGGTGGCACCTCCGGCGATGGCGGCGCCGGCGGCGCCGGTGGGGCCGCGGGCAGCGGCGGCACCGGGGGCAGCGGCGGAGGTGGCGGCAGCGGCGCCAGCGCCGGCGCGGCGGGGGACGGCAAGACCGGCGGCAACAGCGGCACCGGCGGCACCGGCGGCGCCGGGGGCGCGTCCGGCACCGGCAGTGTCGGCGGCAGCGGCGTTGCCGGTACGAGTAATGCGGGCCAGGCCGGCAGCGGCCAGACCGGCGGCGCCGGGGGTACCGGCGCCGGTACCGGCGGCGCGGGCGGCTCCGGCGGCACGGTTTGAGGTTGACGCCCGAGCTGGAAGCGAGCTTCGAAGCGCTCGCGGCGGCCGTCCCGGCGACCATCGGCATCGCGATCGCCCGCCCGGGTCCGGCCGCGGTGTACTCGTTGGGCCGATGGTCGGGTGGCGTCGCGTGGTCGACGATCAAGGTGCCGTTGGCGATCGCGGCGTTGCGCCGCGACCCCGCGCGGGCCCGCGAGTTGGTCGTCAAGGCCATCACCGAATCCGACAACCACGCGTCCGAGCAGTTGTGGTCGCAGCTGGGCGAGCCGGTGGACGCGGCCCGGCAGGTGCAGTCCGTCCTCAGCGAATGCGGTGACGCGGCCACCGCCGTTGAATCACGACGAATTCGCCCGGGCTTCACCGTATTCGGCCAAACACAGTGGACCCTGGCCGGTCAAGCGCGGTTCGCCGCCAGCCTGGCCCATCTGCCGGACGCGGCCGACGTCGTCGCTCTCATGCGCCAACTCGTTGCCGGGCAACGCTGGGGCCTGGCCGCCAAAGACGTTGCCGCCAAAGGCGGTTGGGGACCCGGCGTCGACATCGGCTATCTGGTCCGCCAATTCGGCCTCATCCCAACGGATTCCGGCTACACGGGCGTGGCCCTCGCGGCCGAGACGGGCGCGTTCGAGGCCGGCGTGGACGCCGTCAACGCGATGACGGACTGGCTCGTCGGCCACCTTCCGGAGCTCAGCGGTGCCCGACCCTAATTCAGTTGACAGAGAGCGCTTTTGGCGAGAACACGCGATTTCGGCGGAAACCCTCGGTGGCCGCGCGTGACGCGTTAGGCTCCCCCAGTAGCTGTTCAGCCCTTCCCGAGCTACGGCGAGGTGCCCGATGACGTACGTGCTCGTCTCGCCGGAAGCGCTCGGCGTGGTGGCCGCGGACCTCGAGCGCATCGGCGCGGGCCTGGCCGGCAGTCATGCGTCTGCGGCCACCCTGACCACGTCCGTATCGAGCGCGGCGGCCGACGAAGTGTCGGCGGCCATCGCGACGCTGTTTTCCCAACAGGCCCAGGACTATCAGAGGCTTGCCCAGCAGGCCGCGGCGTTTCATGACCGGTTCGTGCAGGCGTTGGCGAGCGCGGGGAATTCGTATGCCGCCGCCGAGGCGGCCGCCGCCTCACCGCTGCAGACCGTCGAGCAGGACCTGCTGGGCGTCATCAACGCGCCCACGCAATTGCTGTTGGGACGCCCGCTGATCGGTGACGGCACCAACGGGGCCGCCGGGACCGGGCAGGCCGGCGGGCCCGGCGGGATCTTGTTCGGCAACGGTGGCACCGGCGGCTCGGGTCAGACCGGCGCCCCCGGCACGCCCGGCGGAACCGGCGGCCGCGGCGGGGACGCCGGGTTGTTCGGCAACGGCGGAACGGGCGGCTCCGGCGGGGTGGGCGGCGCCGGCGCCACCGGCGTTGCGGGCGCCGGCCAAGGGGGCGGCAGCGGCGGGACCGGCGGCGCGGGCGGAAACGGCGGCATGTTCGGGGGCCTCGCGGGCAACGGCGGAGCGGGCGGCGCCGGCGGGGCTGGAGGCATCGGCGCTGCCGGCGGCAGCAGCACTATCAGCGGCTTCAGTGGCGGCGTCGGCGGCACCGGCGGCGCGGGCGGCGCCGCCGGCCACGGCAGCGACGGCAGTACCGGCAGTGCCGGCAGCGGCGGGACCGGCGGAGCGGGCGGCACCGGCGGCCAGGGCGGCGCGGGCGGCCAGGGCGCGGCCGGGGGCGGACAGGGCGGCCTGGGCGCCGATGGCGGCGCCGGCGGACAGGGCGGTGTCGGCGGGGCGACCGGCCCCGGTGGTGGCGGCCAGCAAGGCGCGGGCGGACAGGGCGGCACGGGCGGTCAGGGCGGCACCGGGGGTCAGGGCGGCACCGGCACCGACGCGACCCAGAGCGCGGCCGCCGGCGGGGGCGGGCTCGGCGGCGACGGCGGCACCGGCGGGGCGGCGGGCGCCGGAGGCGCGGGCTCGACGCAGGGGGCCGCAGGCACCGCCGGCAACGGTGGGCAGGGCGGTCAGGGCGGTACCGGCGGTGCCGGCGTCAACAACACCGCCGTCGCCGCGTCCGGTATCCAAGGCGCCCAAGGCGGCCAGGGCGGCACCGGCGGCACCGGCGGCAACGGCGGAGCAGCGGGCTCCGGCGGCGGCGGCCAGCAGGGTGTCGGCGGCACGGGCGGCACCGGCGGTGGCGGCGGCTCCGGTGGGCAGGGCGGGCAGGGTGCCGCGAGCACCGACCCGGCCCAGGCCGCCGGGCAGGGCGCGGCCGGTGGCACCGGCGGCACCGGCGGGTCCGCCGGGTTCGGCGGCGTGGGCTCGACGCACGGCGCGGCCGGCATCGCGGGCAGCGGCGGGCAAGGCGGGCAGGGCGGCACCGGCGGCACCGGCGCCGACAGCACGACCGTCGTCGCGCCCGGTATCCAAGGCGTCCAAGGTGGCCAGGGCGGCCAGGGCGGCCAGGGCGGTCTGGGCGGCGATCCCGGATCCGGCGGGGGCGGCCACCAGGGCATCGGCGGAACCGGAGGCACCGGCGGCACGGGCGGCGCCGGCGGGCAGGGCGGCGCCGGGGCGGCGGGCACCAACCCCGCCGTCGTCGCAGGCCAAGGCGCCCAGGGCGGTCAGGGCGGCACCGGCGGCTCCGCGGGGGTCGGCGGCACCGGCTCGACGCACGGCGCGGCCGGCAGCGCCGGTAACGGCGGGCGGGGCGGCCAGGGCGGGACCGGCGGCACCGGTGCCGACCGTGCGGCGGTTGCCGGGCCCGGCCTCCCGGGCGCTCAAGGCGGTCAGGGTGGCGCCGGCGGCAATGGCGGCACCGGCGGGTCCGCGGGGTCCGGCAGCGGCGGCCACCAGGGTGTGGGTGGCACCGGAGGCACCGGCGGTGGCGGCGGGGCGGGCGGGCAGGGCGGCCAGGGCGCCGCGGGCAGCGACCCCACCCAGGTGGCGGGGCAAGGCGCGGCCGGCGGCACCGGCGGCACCGGCGGCTCCGCGGGGATTGGTGGCGTCGGCCTGACCCAGGGCGCGGCCGGCACCGCCGGCAACGGCGGGCAGGGCGGTCAAGGCGGCACCGGCGGCACCGGCGCCGCCCCCGGGGTCGCCGCGGCAGGCGCCGCCGGCGGGCAGGGCGGCCAGGGCGGGGCCGGCGGTGGCGGCGGCACCGGTGGCGCCGCGGGTTCCGGCACCGGCGGCCACCAGGGTGTGGGCGGCACCGGCGGCACCGGCGGGATCGGCGGGACCGGCGGGCAGGGCGGCCAGGGCGCCGCGAGCAGCGACCCCACCCAGGTCGCCGGGCAGGGCGCGGCCGGCGGCACCGGCGGCACCGGCGGCTCCGCCGGGATCGGCGGCACCGGCCTGACCCAGGGCGCGGCCGGCACCGCCGGCAACGGCGGCCAGGGCGGCCAGGGCGGCACCGGCGGCACCGGCGCCAACAACGCGGTCGCCGCGGCCGGCAGCCAAGGCGGGCAGGGCGGGGCCGGCGGCGACGGCGGCGACGGCGGCACCGGCGGCGCCGCGGGGTCCGGCGCCGGGGGCCACCAGGGTGTGGGCGGCACCGGCGGCACCGGCGGAGTCGGCGGTACCGGTGGGCAGGGCGGCCACGGAACCGCGAGCAGCGACCCGACGCAGGCCGCCGGGCAGGGCGCGGCCGGGGGCACCGGCGGCACCGGCGGCGCCGCGGGGATCGGCGGCGCCGGCCTGACGCAGGGCGCGGCGGGCACCGCCGGCAACGGCGGGCAGGGCGGCCAGGGCGGCACCGGCGGCGACGGCGCCGACAACACCAGCGTCGCCGCCGCGGGTGCGGCCGGCGGGCAGGGCGGCCAGGGCGGGACCGGCGGCGACGGTGGCACCGGCGGAGCAGCCGGTATCGGCAGCGGCGGCCGGCAGGGTGTGGGCGGCACGGGCGGCACCGGCGGGGTCGGCGGCGCCGGCGCGCAGGGTGGTACCGGCACCGACAACACCGCCCATGCGGGGCTGGTCGGCGGTCAAGGCGGCCGCGGCGGCGACGGCGGGGGCGGCGGCGACGGCGGGCAGGCCGGCACTGGCGCGGGCGGCGCGGGCGCCGCGGGCACCGGCGGCCAAGGCGGCGCCGGCGGCACCGGCGGTAACGGCGGCAACGGCGGCAGCTCGGCCAACGGCGGCGGGGCCGGCAACGGCGGCAACGGGGGCAGCGGCGGCGACGGCGGTGCGGCGGTCGGCAGCGGTGCCGGCGGCAACGGCGGCAACGGCGGCGACGCCGGCGCGGGCGGCACCGGCGGCAACCCGGGCACCGGCGCGCTCGCCGGCGGCAGCGGCGGCGACGGCGGCGACGGCGGCGCCGGCGGTCAGGGCACCGCCGGGGGCGCGGGCGTCAATACCGGCGGCGGCGCCGGCGGCAGCGGCGGAAATGGCGGGAACGGCGGCGCCGGGGGCGAGCCCGGCGAAAGCGCCAGCCTGCAGGACGCCGCAAACAACAACACCTACTTCGGCAGCGGTGGCAACGGCGGCGCGGGAGGCAACGGCGGGGCCGGCGGCCTCGGCGACAACGGCGCGCCCGGCCCCAATTCCGGTTTCGGCGGGGGCAACGGCGGCGCGGGCGGCCAGGGCGGTCAAGGCGGCGCGGCCAGTCAACGGCTCAGCTCGACGGCACCCCAGCACGGCTTCTTCGGCTCCAACGGCAACGGCGGGCCGGGCGGCGACGGCGGCACCGGCGGCGGGGGCGGCACCGGAGGCACGGGCGCCGGCAGCGTCGGCGGTACCGGCGGCGCCGGCGGCAACGGCGGCGGCGCCGGCGCGGGCGGCGCGCCCGGCGGCGGCTTCCAGTCGGCGCCCGGCAGCGAAGCGCTGCCCGTCGGCACCGGCGGGAACGGCGGCGCCGGCGGCGCCGCCGGCTCCGGTGGCAACGGCGGGCTGGGTAGCGGCGGCTTCACTGGCGGCACCGGCGGCACCGGCGGGCAGGGCGGGAGCGGCGGCGCGGGCGGCGACGCCGGCGGCAGCACCTTCAACGCCCAAGGCGACAACGGCGGCAACGGCGGCGGCGGCGGAGCCGGCGGCGCCGGGGGCACGGGCGGCACCGGCGGGGCGGGCGCCAACGGCGGAACCGGCGGCAACGCGGGCCAAGGAGGCAACGGCGCGAATGCCGGCAACGGCGGCGCCGCCACCCTGGCCGGCACCGGCGTCAACGGCGGCAGCGGCGGAACGGGCGGCAACGGTGCCAGCGCCGGCGCCGTAGGCTCCGGCGGCGCGGCCGGCTCCGGCGGAACCGTCGGCGCCGGCGGTCACGGCTCAAACGGCGGCAACGGCGGCAACGGCGGAACCGGGGGCGGCGGCGGCACGGTCGGCTCGCCCGGCACCAACGGCGCCGGCGGTACCGGCGGAGCCGGCACCGGCACCGGGGGCGCCGGCAGCAACGGAACGCCGATTTCGCAGAACCAAGCCGTCGCATTGACGTTGTCGCAGAACCGTTTCCCGATCGTGTACGTCTCGGTCAACGGCGGGCCGCCGGCGCCCGTGCTGGTGGACACCGGATCGTCCGGGCTTGTCATCGAAGGGCAATACGTGCCGAACCCCGGTCCATCGGTCGCCACCGGTTCGGTCACTTATTCCGGGCCGGGCGCGTCGGTGACGGTCAACTACACCACCTCCGACCAGACGGTGGGTTTTTTGAGCGGGGCGAATGGGTCCGTCGTCAGCGTCACGTCGCCGACCGCCGTCGACGTCCTCACCGGCAGCAACGCAACGAATTTCGCGAACTATTGGGCGGGCACCGGCGTGGTCGGCGTCTTGGGCATCGGCCCGAACGCCGGGGGCCCGGGGACCAGCACGGTGATCACGGCGTTGCCCGGCACCCTCAACCAGGGCGCGCTCTTCAACCAGCCGCAAAGCCAGCTGGTGTTCGGTCCCAACCAATTGACCGGCGGTGTCTCGGTGACCGGATCGCCGACCGTCAGCAACCTGGACGTCCAGGTCACCGTCCCCGGGCACACGATGACGTCCACGGTCGTGCCCTCCCTGATCGTCGATTCCGGTGACAATTTCGGATCCATCCCGGGAGCCCTGCTCGGGACCGGTCAATCAACGGGAACCGTGCCGGTGGGCACCGTCGTTTCGGTCTACAGCAACGGTCAGCTGCTGTACACCTACACGACGACCGCGGCCAACCCACTCACCGTCACCGGCAGCGTGATGAACACCGGGAATATCCCCTTCGAGCTCGGGCCGGTGTACATCTCCGAAAGCCCCAGCGGTCTCGGGACGACGGTCTTCGACTAACCCAGCAGGGACGGCACCACCGCGTCGATGAGGTGCGGCCCGGGTTCGGCGAACGCCGCGCGCAGGGCGTCGGCGAATTCCTCGGCGGTGCTGACGCGCCGGGCCGGCACTCCCATGCCCTCG
This sequence comes from Mycobacterium sp. NGS57, assembly GCF_059812405.1. Lineage (NCBI taxonomy): Bacteria > Bacillati > Actinomycetota > Actinomycetes > Mycobacteriales > Mycobacteriaceae > Mycobacterium > Mycobacterium sp. NGS57. Next base: position 365,623 of record NZ_JCALCP010000004.1, read on the forward strand.
GCGATCTTGGCGAAATCCATTGTAGGGCGGGACAAGTCGAGAAGGTCGAGCGCCTTGGGTCCGGGCGACGACCCCGCCCCGACGCGCTGCAGCTCCACCCGCAGGATGTCGTAGGCGGCGTTGTCGTAGAGCACGGTGGTCACGTCGAGGTTCTCGCGCGCCTGGGTCCACAACCCCGAGATCGTGTACATCGCCGAGCCGTCGGACTCCAGGCACAGCACCGGACGATCGGGCGCGGCCACCGCCGCGCCCACCGCGGCCGGGATGGCGTACCCGATCGCCCCGCCGGTCAGCGTCAGCCAATCGTGCGCCGGCGCACCGGCGGTCGCCTGCGGCAGCAACACCCCGGAGGTGTTCGACTCGTCGACGACGATCGCCCGCTCGGGCAGCAGCGCGCCGATCGCGTCGGCGACCGCGGCCGCCGTCAGGGCGCCGGTCGGCAGCCCCGGGCGCGACGCCGCTGCCACCGGCGCGACGGTTCCGGGCGCCAGCTCGTCGGCCAACGTCACCAAAGCTTCTGTGGCACCGCCCGTTTCGGCGAGCAGGTGCACCGCGCAGCCGGCCGGCACCAGGTCGCTGGGCAGGCCGGGGTAGGCGAAGAAGGACACCGGTGACCGGGCACCCGCCAGCACCAGGTGCTTGGCGCCGTCGAGCTGGGCGGTGGCGGCCTCGGCGAAGTAGGCCAGCCGCTCGACGGCCGGCACGCCCGCGCCGCGCTCCAGCCGCGTCGGGAACGTCTCGCACAACAACCGGGCCCCGGTCGCCGCGGCGATGCGCGCGGCGGCGGCCAGCCCGGCACCGCGAGTGGCGTCGCCGCCGATCATCAGCACCGCGGGCTCCCCGGAACGCAGCACCTCGAGCGCAGCGGCCGACGACCGCGGCGCCGCCGGCCGCGCGGACGCCGTGCGGGCGGGCTGCGCCCCGTCGGACCAGGACACGTCGGCGGGCAGGATCAGGGTCGAGATCTGCGAACCGGACCGGCTGGCGGCGATCGCCTCGGCGGCGTCGGACGCAACGGCGGCGGTGTCTTCGCTACGGCGCAGCCAACCCGAGACGCTGCCCGCCACCGCGTCGATGTCGGATTCCAGCGGGGCGTCGTACTTTTTGTGATAGATGGCGTGGTCACCGACGACGACAACCATCGGCACCCGGGCGCGCCGGGCGTTGTGCAGGTTGGCCAGTCCGTTGCCCAACCCGGGACCCAGGTGCAGCAGCACGGCGGCCGGTCGCTCGGCGATGCGGGCGTAGCCGTCGGCCGCGCCGGTGGCGACGCCCTCGAAAAGGGTTAGCACGCCGCGCATTTGGGGAACGTCGTCGAGCGCGGCCACGAAGTGCATCTCCGAGGTGCCCGGGTTGGCGAAGCACACGTCGACGCCGCCGTCGACCAGGGTGTTGATCAGGGCGTGCGCGCCGTTCACCTATCTGCCTCCAGTCCGAATACGCGTTGGGCGTTGCCGCGCAGGAAGTCTCGGCGCGCCTCGTCGCTGAGCCCGAGCCCGTCCAGGCCCGCCAGGGCGTGGGTGTGGGTGATCATCGGGTAGTTGGTGCCGAACAGGACCTTGCGTTGTCCGGTGCGGGTTTTCATGAACCGGACGAGCTCGTCCGGCAGTCTCTCGACGGTGTAGGCCGAGGTGTCGATGTAGACGTTCTCGTGCTTGCGGGCGACGGCGACCATCTCCTCGGTCCACGGGTAGCCGACGTGTCCGCAGACGATGACGAGCTCGGGAAAGTCGAGGGCCACCTGGTCGATGTAGGGGATCGGGCGCCCGGTCTCCGACGGTCGCAGCGGGCCGGTGTGGCCGACCTGGGTGCAGAACGGCACCCCCGCCTCCACGCACTCCGCGAACAGCGGATAGTAGCGGCGGTCGGTGGGCGGCGCGTTCCACAACCAGGGCACCACCCGCAGCCCGACGAACCCCTCCCGCACGCGGCGGCGCAGCTCGCGGACCGCCTCCATCGGCCGGTCCAGGTCGACCGTGGCGAGGCCGGCAAACCGGTTGGGGTGCAACCGAACCCATTCGGCGACCTCGTCGTTGCAGACCAGGTCCTGGCCGTTCGGTCCAAGCCACGCGCTGAGCAGCCCGACCTCGACACCGGCGGCGTCCATCGCGGCGACGGTGGCGTCGATCGGGATGTCGGTGTCGGGGATCGCTCCCCCGGTCCAGCGCCGCAGGGACGCCAGCATGTCGCTGCGCAGGAAGCGCAGTGTCGGATGCTGCATCCAGACGTCGATGGTCATCGCGACCAACAGTAGCCGCCGGTCAGGCATCCAGCGCGGCGCGGGCGGCGGCGTGCGTCTGCCGCGCGTACCCGCCGCCGAACAGGACCACATGCGCCAGCAGCGGGAAGAGCTGGTGCAGCCCGATGCGGTTGCGCCAGCCGTTATTCAGTGCCCGCTCCCGCTGGTAGCCCTCGAGGACGGCGTCGAGGTGGGGGCAGCCGAACAGCGCGAGCATCGCCAGGTCGGTCTCGCGGTGGCCGCCGTGGGCGGCCGGGTCGATCAGCACCACCGCGTCGGGTGTCCACATCACGTTGCCGGACCACAGGTCGCCGTGCAGCCGAGCCGGTGAGTCGTCGTCGTCGAACTCACCGGCGCGGCATCGCTTTATAACGGCGTCGATCGCGGCGCGGGTCGCGGCGTCGAGGCGGCCCGCCGCGCGCTCGGCCATGGGCGCCAGGCGCTCGTCGGCGTAGAAGTCGCCCCAGCGCTCGTGCCGGCGCAGCGACATCGGCAATGGCTGCGACAGCGGGCCGAAGAACCCGGGCCCGTCCCAACCGCCGGGCCCGGCGCCGAAGGCCGGGGCGCCCGCGTCGTGCGTGACGGCCAGCCGGCGACCGAATGCCCGGGCCGCCTCCGCGCTGGGCGCCACCGAATCGAGCCGCCGCAGCGTCAGGCTCTTCGCATCGACGGAAACGACCCGCGCGCACGGCACCCCGCCGTCGACGCCGGAGAGCCATCGCAATCCGGCGGCCTCCCAGCCGAAGTAACCGGCGGGCGCGTCCGGGTGGCGCTTGACGAAGTCCGTCACGCCGGTCAGGTTGTCACGTGGCTCGCATGCACGTCATCGGCGGGGCGCGCCTCGGTCTGCTCCTTGGCCCAGCGGTAGTCGGGTTTGCCTGCGGGAGAACGCTTTACCTCGTCGACCAGCCAAAGGCTGCGCGGCACTTTATATCCCGCGATCTCGGTGCGCACGAAGCTGTCCAGCTCCGACAGGGACGGGCGGGTGCCCGGCCGGGCCTGCACGACGGCGGCCACGTGCTGCCCGTAGCGCGGGTCGGGCACGCCGACCACCAGCGCGTCGAACACGTCGGGGTGGCCCTTCAGCGCGCCCTCGACCTCCTCGGGGTAGATTTTTTCGCCGCCGCTGTTGATCGACACCGAGCCCCGGCCCAGCATGGTGACCGTGCCGTCCTCCTCCACCAGGGCCCAGTCCCCGGGGATGGCGTAGCGCACGCCGTTGATGGTCTTGAACGTCTCGGCGGTCTTCTTCTCGTCCTTGTAGTAGCCGACCGGGATGTTGCCCTTCTTGGCGATGAAACCGCGCACGCCCGAACCGGGCTTGACCTCGTTGCCGTCCTCGTCGAGCACGACGGTGCGGTGGTCGATGGTCACGCGGGGCCCGCCGGCGTGCGGCGCACCGGAGGCGACGATGCTGGTGCCGCCGAACCCGGTCTCCGACGAGCCGATCGAGTCGGTGATGACCCGGTTGGGCAGCAGCTCGAGCAGCCGCTCCTTGATGCTCGGGGAGAACAGCGCCGCGGTGCTGGCGAGCAGGAACAGCGACGACAGGTCGTAGTCGTTGCTCTTGTTCAGCGCGTCGAGCAGCGGCCGCGCCATCGCATCGCCGGTGAAGAACAGCAGGTTCACCTTGTGCTCGTGGATGGTGCGCCACACCTCGTCGGCGTTGAATTCCGGAGCCAGCACGGTGGTTTGGCCGGAGAAGATCGACATCCAGGTCGCCGACTGGGTGGCGCCGTGGATCATCGGCGGAATCGGGTAGCGGATCATCGGCGGGTTGGCGGCGGCGGCCTTGGCCAGGTCGTACTCGTCCTTGACGAATTCGCCTGTGGCGAAGTCGGTTCCGCCGAACAGCACCCGGTAGATGTCCTCGTGGCGCCACATCACGCCCTTCGGGAAGCCGGTGGTGCCGCCCGTGTAGAGCAGGTAGATGTCATCGGCGCTGCGCTCACCGAAATCGCGCTCGGGTGACCCCTGCGCGATCGCGTCGTAGAACGAGACGCCGCCGTAGCGCTGAAAGTCGTCATCCGAGCCGTCCTCGACGACCAGGACCGTCTTGACGTTCGGGGTGTCGGGCAGCACGTTGGCGACCTTGTCGGAGTACTGGCGCTCGTGCACCAGCGCGACCATGTCGGAGTTGTCGAACAGGTAGCGCAGCTCGCCCTCGACGTAGCGGTAGTTGACGTTGACCAGGATGGCGCCGGCCTTGATGATGCCCAGCATCGCGATGACGATCTCGATGCGGTTGCGGCAGTACAGCCCGACCTTGTCGTCCTTCTTGACGCCCCGGTCGATCAGGTAGTGCGCCAGGCGGTTGGCCTTCTCCTCGAGTTGGGCGTAGGTCAGCTTCTCGTCGCCGCAGATGAGGGCGACACGGTCAGGCACAGCGTCGATGGCGTGCTCAGCGAGGTCGGCAATGTTCAGGGCCACGGCCACCAAATTAGAACGTGTTACATTTCTTGACAAGCTCGCCCCCAACGTCGACCGAAAGGCGGTAGCCGTGGCCGAGACTCCAGCAAACGGGCAGACCGGGCCCTCCGCAGCCGATGCGCTCGTCGAGCAGCGCGGTCACACCCTGATCGTCACCCTGAACCGACCGCACGCCCGCAACGCCCTGAGCACCGAAATGATGGAAATCATGGTGCAGGCGTGGGACCGCGTCGACAGCGACGACGACATCCGCTGCTGCATCCTCACCGGGGCCGGTGGCTACTTTTGTGCCGGCATGGATCTCAAGGCGGCGACCAAGAAGCCGCCGGGTGAGTCGTTCAAGGACGGCAGCTACGACCCGTCGCGCATCGACGCCCTGCTGAAGGGACGACGGCTGACCAAGCCGCTGATCGCGGCCGTCGAGGGGCCCGCGATCGCCGGGGGCACCGAGATCCTGCAGGGCACCGACATCCGCATCGCCGGCGAGAGCGCCAAGTTCGGCATCTCCGAAGCCAAGTGGAGCCTCTACCCCATGGGTGGCTCGGCGGTGCGGCTGGTGCGGCAGATCCCCTACACCGTCGCCTGCGACCTGCTGCTGACGGGACGGCATATCACCGCCGCCGAGGCCAAGGAGATGGGGCTGATCGGCTACGTCGTGCCCGACGGGCAGGCGCTGACCAAGGCGCTCGAGATCGCCTCGCTGATCGAGAACAACGGCCCGCTTGCCGTGCAGGCCATCCTGCGGGCCATCCGCGAAACCGAGGGCCTGCACGAAAACGAGGCCTTCAAGATCGACACCCAGATCGGCATCAAGGTATTCCTGTCCGACGACGCCAAGGAAGGCCCGCGCGCGTTCGCCGAAAAACGCAAGCCGCAGTTCAAAAACCGCTAGCTCCCCCCGCCGAGCCCCGCCCCTCGCCGAGCGTGAACTCATGGCGAGTTTTCGGAGTCTGAGGGCCGATTTTGCGCCCTCACGTCACGCTCGGCGCGGCTGTCGGTGGTTCGAGACAGACTGCGTCCGTGGAAGAACCATTCATCGGCAGCGAGGCCCTAGCAGCGGGCGAGCTGACGCGACATAGCCTGCGAACCCGATTCGTCGCGCTGCATCCCGACGTCTACACGCCGCGGGGCACAGCCCTCACCGCGGTGACGCGCGCCCATGCCGCCTGGCTGTGGTCTCGGCGGCGCGGAATCGTCGCGGGACATTCGGCGTCCGCGCTGCACGGCGCCAAATGGATCGATGCACACGCGCCCGCCGAACTCATCTACCAGAACAGGCGTGCACCCAAGACGATCCGCACCTGGGCCGATCGTTTCGAGGACGACGAGGTCGAGATCCTCCGCGGGATGCCAGTGACGACGCCGGCGCGCACCGCCCTGGACCTGGCGTCGCGATACCCCGTCGACAAAGCGGTCGCGCTGATCGACGCCCTCGCCCGGGCGACGCGCCTCAAGATCGCCGATACGGAACTGCTCGCCGAGCGCTACAAAGGCCACCGAAACATCAGGCGGGCAAGACGCGCGCTGGATCTCGTCGATCCCGGCGCCGAGTCGCCCCGCGAAACCTGGCTACGACTGCTGGTCATCAACGCCGGCTACCCGCGGCCGCAGACCCAGATACCGGTGTACGGCGAATACGGAGAGCTTGTCGCGGTAGTCGACTTGGGTTGGGACGACAAGAAAATCGCGCTCGAGTACGAGGGCGTCCATCACTGGACCGATCCCCGCCAAGTGCGCAGAGATGCCGAGCGCTACGAAGCCCTGGCCGAACTCGGGTGGATCACGATCCGGGTGATGGCCGGGCACACGCCGGGCGGCATTCTGGCGCGGCTGGCAACGGCTTGGGCCCGCCGAACGCGAACGGTTACGAAAGCGGCGCGCCCGGCGTGAACGCCACCGGCATCTTCTCGAGTCCGGACACGAAGTTGGCCGGCCGCAGCGGCAGCGCGGCGTCCGACGCCAACCGCATGTCGGGGAGGCGCTGCAGCAGGCGCGTCTGCATGATCGACAGCTCCAGACGAGCGAGCTGGTTGCCCAGGCAGAAGTGCGTCCCGAAGCCGAACGCGAGGTGGTTGTTCGGGTAGCGCTCGATGTCGAAGCTCTCCGGGTCGTCGAAGACCTTCTCGTCGAAGTTCGCCGACTCGAACAGCAGGATGATCTTCTCGCCCTGGGTCAGCGCAGTGCCGTGGAACTCGTTGTCGGCGGTGACCGTGCGGGCCATGTTCTTCACCGGCGCGGTCCAGCGCAGCATCTCTTCGATCGCGTTGGGCAGCAAGCTCAAATCGCCCGCCAGGCGCTGGTGCTGGTCGGGGTGCAGCAGCAGTTGCCGCGTGCCGCCGGACAGCGTGTGGCGCGTGGTCTCGTCGCCGCCGATCAGCAGCAGCAGCACCTCGGTGACGATCTGGTGGTCCTCCAGCCGTGACCCTTCGACCTCCGCGTGCACGAGGACGCTGACCAGATCGTCGGTGGGCTCGGACTTGCGGGCCGTGATCATGCCCATCATGTATTCGCTGTAGGCCGCGAAGGCGTCCATGGTGACCTGCATATCCGCCTCGGCCGCGGTGCTGCTCAGCGAGCTGACCAGGTCGTCGGACCACTTGAGGAACATCTCGCGTTCGGTGGGACGCACGCCGAGCATGTCGCCGATGACCGCCATCGGCAGGGGTGCGGCGAGGTCCCAGACGAAGTCGCATTCGCCGCGTTCGCACACCGCGTCGATCAGCGTGTCGCACAGCGAGGTGATCGACCCCTCGAGGTCTTTGACGCGCTTGCGGGTGAAACCGGAGTTGACGAGCTTGCGGCGCAACAGATGTTGCGGGTCGTCCATCTCGATCATCATCTCGACGCCCGGCTGGTCGGGCCGGATGCCGCCGGCGTTCGAGAACAATTCGGGATTGCGCTCGGCCTCGATCACGGCCTGATACGTCGACGCGGCGGCCAACCCGTTGCGGTCGCGGAAGACCGGCTCGTTCTCCCGCATCCACTTGTAGACGGACCGGGAATCCCCGGAGTAGAAGGTGCCGTCCGTCAGGTCCACGTCGGGTCGGGTCGCTGAAGTCATGGTCATGAGATCTCCTGGGCGTCGCCGAACGACATTTGGACGTTCTCGGCAGAGCTCGACAATAGCGCGCGCTTCGGAAGGCCAAGCGACGCCAGCTCTTTCGCGTAGGGGTGGTCGCCGAGCCGCAGGCGCACCCCACCCAACCGGGTGCGGACCCCCTCCAGCATGTGCTCGAACCCGGTTTCGCGGGTGACTCCGTCGCGGTGCGAGTACGAGAGCTGCGACTGGGTGCGCGGGGTCAGACTGAACGGCAGGCCCCGGCGAAACTCCATGTCGGCCACCAGTTGTCCGTCGACGCTGATGCCGAAACCGAACCGGCGCCCCTCGCGAACGGTGAAGTCCGCCATGACTTTCGGGTAGCCCCAGATCTTGGTGCCGGCCTCCAGCGTGAACGGCTGGTCGACGGGCAGGTGGTGGATGAACGCGCCGGCCGACTGCAGGGCGCGGGGCCCGGTCGCCTCAGAGCCCGGCGGGTTGACCATCACGCTGGTACCGAATTCGTGGTACTCGCCCAGGTCGCCGTCGATGTAGTGCATCAGCATCAGGACCACGATCGCCCGGCCGGGCAGGTAGCGGCAGACCCGCAGGCCGCTGTAGTCGATCAGTCGTTGCGCGGCGTCGGCGTCGACCGAGAACATGGCCATGTGCTGGTTTGCCTTGCGGATCTTCACCGGCATCGTCAGTACCGTGCCCGCGATGGTGTGCTGCGAGGCTGTCATCGGGCCAATCTAGAACGCGTTCTAATGCCCTGGCAAGGCTGGCCTAGACCAGCCCAGCCACCTCGCGTAGCTGCCCGGTATTGCGGCCGTTGATCACCATCATGGTGACGCCGGCCGCCGCCCAGACCTTGATCTGCTTACGCACGTAGTCGATGTCGCCGACGATCGCGGCGTCGTCGATCACCTCGTCCGGGATGATCTCCGCCGCCTTGTCCTTCTGGTTGCTGCGGAACAGCTTCGTCACGTCGTCGACCACCTCGGAGTAGCCCATGCGGCGGTAGACGTCGGCGTGGAAGTTGGTGTCCTCGGCGCCCATCCCGCCCATGTAGAGCGCGATGTAGGGCTTCATGGCGCCGAACGCGGCGGCGCGGTCCTCGGTGATGACGATGTTGGCCGTCGCGCAGATCTCGAAGTCCTCGCGGCTACGGCGCGCGCCCGGGCGGGCGAACCCCTCGTCGAGCCACTCGTTGTAGGTGTCGGCCATGCGCGGCGTGTAGAAGATCGGCAGCCAGCCGTCGCAGATCTCGGCGGCCAGCGCGACGTTCTTGGGCCCCTCGGCGCCCAGCATGATCGGGATGTCCGCGCGCAGCGGATGGGTGATCGGCTTGAGCGGCTTACCCAGCCCCGTTGCGCGCTCACCGGTCAGAGGCAGCGGATAGTGGGGCCCGTCGCTGGTCACCGGCGCCTCCCGCGCCCAAACCTGCCGCAGGATGTCGACGTATTCGCGCGTGCGGGCCAGCGGCTTGGGAAACGACTGGCCGTACCAGCCCTCCACCACCTGGGGGCCGGACACGCCGAGCCCCAGGATGTGCCGGCCACCGGACAGGTGATCCAACGTCAGCGCGGCCATCGCGCACGCCGTCGGGGTCCGCGCGGACAGCTGGACCACCGAGGTGCCCAACCGCAGCCTCTGCGTCGCCGAGCCCCACCAGGCCAGCGGCGTGTAGGCGTCGGATCCCCACGCCTCGGCGGTGAACACGGCATCGAACCCGGCATCCTCGGCGGCGGCGACGAGTTCTGCGTGGTTCTCCGGGCGCTGAGCGCCCCAGTACCCCAGCTGCAATCCCAGCTTCATCTCTGCGCCTTTCCCGGCCGGAACCGACCCGATCACAACCCGATGTTGAAACGGTTCTTAGAACCTGTTCTACTCGATGGCGTGACAGCCACTTCGAGCGGCCCGACCACGATCGATCACTCCGAGCCGCCTCTCTCAGCGCCGTTAACTCTGGCCTTCGACTACACCCGTTCAGTCGGTACCACGCTCGGCAAGTTCTTCACCGCGCTGCGCGAGCGCCGCATTCTCGGGGTGCGCGGATCCGATGGCCGGGTGCATGTCCCGCCGGCGGAATATGACCCCGTCACCTACGAACCGCTGGGCGAGATGGTACCGGTCGCCAGCGTCGGGACCGTCGCGTCGTGGACGTGGCAACCCGAGCCGCTGGAGGGCCAGCCGCTCGACCGGCCCTTCGCGTGGGCGCTGATCAAGCTCGACGGTGCCGACACCCTGCTGCTGCACGCGGTGGACGTGGGCGAACCGGATGCGATCGGCACCGGGACCAGGGTGCACGTGCACTGGGCCGACGAGACCGTCGGCGCCATCACCGACATCGCCTACTTCAAGCTGGGCGACGACGCGGAAACTCCAGCACCAGAGGGCGCGCCGAGCGATCAGGACCCGGTCACCATGATCGTCACACCGGTCTCGCTGACGATCCAGCACAGCGCCTCGCACGAGGAGAGCGCGTATCTGCGGGCCATCGCGGAGGGCAAGCTGCTCGGTGCTAAAACCGGCGAAAACGGCAAGGTGTACTTCCCGCCGCACGGCGCCGACCCGGCCACCGGCCTGCCCACCACCGACTTCGTCGAACTGCCCGACAAGGGCACGGTGACGACGTTCGCGATCATCAACATCCCGTTCCAGGGCCAGCGCATCAAACCGCCCTACGTGGCGGCCTACGTGCTGCTCGACGGCGCCGACATCCCGTTTTTGCATCTGGTCGCCGACATCGACGCGCACGAGGTGCGCATGGGCATGCGCGTCGAGGCGGTGTGGAAGCCCCGCGAGGAGTGGGGTTTTGGCATCGACAACATCGAGTACTTCCGGCCGACCGGCGAACCCGACGCCGAATACGACACCTACAAGCACCACCTGTAAAGGGCCTACCTGCACATGAGCGCTCGCAACGTTGCGGTCGTCGGCTTTGCCCACGCCCCGCATGTCCGCCGCACCGACGGCACCACCAACGGCGTCGAAATGTTGATGCCGTGCTTCGCCCAGCTGTACGAGGACCTGAACATCAGCCAGGCCGACATCGGCTTCTGGTGCTCGGGCTCCTCCGATTACCTTGCCGGACGGGCGTTTTCGTTCATCTCGGCGATCGACTCGATCGGTGCCGTGCCGCCGATCAACGAGTCGCACGTCGAGATGGACGCGGCCTGGGCGCTGTACGAGGCCTACATCAAGATCCTGACCGGCGAGGTGGACACCGCGCTGGTGTACGGCTTCGGCAAGTCCTCGGCCGGGGTCCTGCGCCGGATCCTGTCGCGGCAGACCGACCCGTACACCGTCGCGCCGCTGTGGCCGGACTCGGTGTCGATGGCCGGGCTGCAGGCCCGCATCGGGCTCGACAGCGGCAAGTGGACCGAATTGCAGATGGCGCGCGTCGCGCTCGATTCCTTCGCGAACGCCAAACGGGTCGACTCCGTGGAGGCCCCGGTCGGCCTCGACGAATTGCTGGAGCGGCCGTTCTTCGCCGACCCGCTGCGCCGCCACGACATCGCGCCGATCACCGACGGTGCGGCCGTCATCGTGCTCGCCGCCGACGACCGGGCGCGCGAGTTGCGCGAAAACCCGGCCTGGATCACCGGTATCGAACACCGCATCGAAACACCCGTGCTCGGCGCGCGTGACCTCACCGAGTCGCCGTCGACGAGGGCGGCGGCGCACGCGGCCACCGGCGGAAAAGTCCACAACCTCGACGTGGCCGAGATCTGCGCGCCGTTCACCCACCAGCACCTGATCCTCGCCGAGTCGATCAGGATTCCCGGGCAGACGAAGGTCAATCCGTCCGGCGGCGCCCTGGCGGCCAACCCCATGTTCGTCGCCGGCCTGGAGCGCATCGGGTTTGCGGCACAACACATCTGGAACGGTTCGGCCGAGCGGGTGCTGGCGCATGCCACCAGCGGTCCCGCCCTGCAACAGAACCTGGTCGCGGTCATGGAAGGAAAGAACTGATGGCCGGTGCAGGGGCACACCTTGCCGCGGTACTGGGTACCGGGCAGACGAAGTATGTCGCCAAGCGCCAAGACGTTTCGATGAACGGCTTGGTGCGCGAGGCCATCGACCGGGCGCTGGAAGACTCGGGTTCCACCTTCGACGACATCGACGCCATCGTGGTCGGCAAGGCGCCGGACTTCTTCGAGGGCGTCATGATGCCCGAGCTGTTCATGGCCGACGCCATGGGCGCCACCGGCAAGCCCCTGATCCGGGTGCACACCGCGGGATCGGTCGGCGGGTCCACCGGAGTGGTGGCCGCGAGCCTGGTGCAGTCGGGCAAGTACCGGCGCGTCCTGGCGATGGCGTGGGAAAAGCAGTCCGAGTCAAACGCCATGTGGGCGTTGTCGATTCCGATCCCCTTCATCAAGCCCGTCGGTGCCGGCGCCGGCGGGTATTTCGCCCCCCACGTGCGTTCGTACATCCGTCGATCGGGTGCGCCGACGAACATCGGCGCCATGGTCGCGGTCAAGGACCGGCTCAACGGCGCCAGGAACCCGCTGGCGCACCTGCATCAACCCGACATCACCCTGGAGAAGGTGATGGAGTCGCCCATGCTGTGGGACCCGATCCGCTACGACGAGACCTGCCCGTCGTCCGACGGCGCCGCGGCCGTCGTGATCGGCAACGAGGAGGCCGCCGAAGCCCGGCTGGCCCAAGGCAATCCGGTCGCCTGGATTCACGCCACCGCGCTGCGCACCGAGCCGCTGCAGTTCTCCGGGCGCGACCAGGTCAGCCCGCAGGCCGGGCGGGACGCGGCCGCCGCGCTGTGGAAGGCGGCCGGCATCACCAGCCCGATCGACGAGATCGACGCCGCCGAGATCTACGTGCCGTTCTCGTGGTTCGAGCCGATGTGGTTGGAAAACCTCGGCTTTGCCCCCGAGGGCGAGGGCTGGAAGCTCACCGAGGCCGGCGAGACCAAGATCGGCGGGCGGCTGCCGGTCAACCCGTCGGGCGGCGTGCTGTCGTCGAACCCGATCGGTGCGTCGGGCCTGATCCGCTTCGCAGAGGCCGCGATCCAGGTGATGGGCAAGGGCGGGGACCACCAGGTTCCGGGTGCGCGAAAAGCGCTGGGGCACGCCTACGGTGGCGGCTCGCAGTACTACTCCATGTGGGTGGTCGGAGCCGATAAGCCGTGACCGAGCACCCGGCGCACGAGGCCGGCCGCCGCTCGCGCGAGGCGGTCATCGCCAGGGATAAGGACGCCTGGCTGGCGGTGTTCGCCGACGACGCCATCGTCGAGGATCCCATCGGGCCGTCGCATTTCGACCCCGAGGGCAAGGGACACCGCGGCCGCGACGCCATTTCGGCGTTCTGGGACAAGGCGATCGCCCCCACCACGAAGATCGAGTTCGTCTTCCGCGACACCTACCAGTGCGGCAACGAGGAAGCCAACGTCGGGCACATTTTGATCACCACGGGCGACTATCGGGTCACCGCGGAGGGCGTGTTCACCTACAGGGCGAACGACGAGGGCAAGATGACCGCCCTTCGTGCGTATTGGGAACTGGACCGCGCGACCGCGTCGGTCAAGAAGGTGTCGGGCTAGATCGGTTCCAGCCCGGCCAAATGGCGCTGCGCCAGGTCGCGGTAGGCCTGCGGATTGACGTTGATCCACATTTCCGCGCCGGTGCCGGCGACCGGGCCCTTGACCTGCGCCGGCGATCCGACCGCCAGCATCCCGGCCGGGATCTGGGTTCCGGCCAGCACCAGCGACCCGGCCGCGACCAGGCTGCGCGCGCCGATCACCGCGCCGTCGAGAACGGTGGCGTGGTTGGCGATGAGGGCCTCGGGCCCGATGTGAGCGCCGTGGATGACGCAGACGTGCGCGACCGTCGCCCCGGGGCCGACGTCGACGGGAATGCCGGGCGGCGCGTGCAGCACCGATCCGTCCTGGATGTTGGCGCCCTCGCGCACCACGATCGGCCCATAGTCGCCGCGCAGCACGGCGTTGAACCAGACCGACGCCCCCGCTTCCACGGTGACGTCGCCGATCAGGGTCGCGGTCGGGGCCACGAACGCGGTGGGATCGACCCGCGGCGCGCGACCCTCGAAAGCAAACAGGGGCATCGTCTACATATACCCGAGGGGTGAATACGCCCCAGCAAACCCCAGCTAGACCGGCCGTCATTGCGCCACCCCGACCCAAAACTGTAACGTGTTCTAGTTAGAGACTAGTTGGAGGTGACAGGTGAGTACCGACACCACAGCGGCCGGCATCCGGGAAATCGACCCCGGCGCCCTGCCGACAAGGTATGCCCGGGGATGGCATTGCCTGGGCGTCGCCAAGGACTTCCGGGACGGCAAACCGCACGCGGTCCAGGCCTTCGGCACCAAGCTGGTGGTTTTCGCCGACTCCCACGGCGACATCAAGGTCCTCGACGGCTACTGCCGGCACATGGGCGGCGACTTGTCCGAGGGCACCATCAAGGGCGACGAGGTCGCCTGCCCGTTCCACGATTGGCGCTGGGGCGGCGACGGGCGCTGCAAGTTGGTGCCGTACGCCAAGCGCACGCCCAAGACGGCGCGTACGCGATCGTGGACGACCGATGTCCGCGGTGGCCTGCTGTTCGTCTGGCACGACCACGAGGGCAACCCACCCGACCCGGCGGTCAGGATCCCCGACATCCCCGAGGCTCACAGCGACGAGTGGACCGACTGGCGGTGGAACAGCATCCTCATCGAGGGATCCAATTGCCGCGACATCATCGACAACGTCACCGACATGGCGCACTTCTTCTACATCCACTTCGGGTTGCCGACGTACTTCAAGAACGTCTTCGAGGGCCACATCGCCTCGCAATATCTGCACAACGTGGGCCGGCCCGACGTAAATGACCTCGGAACCTCTTACGGCGAAGCGCATTTGGACTCCGAGGCGTCCTACTTCGGGCCGTCGTTCATGATCAACTGGCTGCACAACAGCTACGGCGGCTACAAGGCCGAGTCGATCCTGATCAACTGCCACTACCCCGTCACGCAGAACTCGTTCATGCTGCAGTGGGGCGTCACCGTCGAAAAGCCCAAGGGCATGGACGACGAAATGACCGACAAGCTGTCGCGTGTGTTCACCGAGGGCGTCAGCAAGGGCTTCCTGCAGGACGTCGAGATCTGGAAGCACAAGACACGCATCGACAACCCGCTGCTGGTCGAGGAGGACGGCGCGGTGTACCAGCTGCGTCGTTGGTATCAGCAATTTTACGTCGACGTGGCCGACATCCAGCCGGAAATGGTGGAGCGCTTCGAGATCGAGGTGGACACCACCCGCGCCAACGAGTACTGGAACGCCGAGGTCGAGGAGAACCTCAAGGCCAAAGACGCCGAATCGGTCTGATGCCGGAGGAGCAGCCACCGGTTCCCGACGTCGATCGGCTGGCCCGGTCGATGCTGGCATTGCACGGCCATCACGACCACGATGATGCGCCGGTGTCCGAGGACGGCTCCGGATCGTGGTCGAAATCAAGGGATTTCGCGGGGGACCCGCAGCGGGCCGCCGCGGTGGCCGAGGCCAGCCGCGCCGACCGTGAGCGCTACCTGACGTCGGGACTGCTGCCCGTGGATTGCCGGTTCTGCCATGTCACCGTGACCGTCCGCAGGCTGGGCCCGGGCCACACCGCGGTGCAGTGGAGCACGCAGGCGGCTCAGCGGTGCGCGTACTTCAGCGAAATACGGGACTCCGGCGGCGATACCGCGCGGGTCAAGTCATGCCCCAAACTGAGCGACAGCATCGAACACGCGGTCGCCGAGGGCATACTTCAACCCCCGCGAGACTGCATATAGCGACGGCGCCACTGGCGGAAATGCATTACCTGTTGCAGTCTCCCGGCCGGCCGATCACAGTCCGGCGAACCGCTCCTTGACCGCCTCCACCGTCAGCCCGTAGTCGGCCAGCGAGTATTTGTGCTTGGGCGCCCGCTCGCCGGACTGGCTGTCGGCGTGGGCCTTCTCCATGGCGGCCCGCGCCTCGTCGGTCAGCGTCAGCCCGAAGTGGCGGTAGATGTCGGCAACCGTGCCCATCGGGTCGGCGATCAGGTCGCGGTAGTCGACGTCGTAGAACTGGGCCGAGTCGTATTTGGCGCGCGCGGTGTTGAACCGTTCCAGCCCGCGCGACCAGGTTTCCATTGCGTCAGCGCCGATTTCGGCGCCGACGAACGTCGTCGACCAGCCCTCCGAGGTGTGCTGAGCCAGCGAGCACATCGAGGCCATGATGGTTTCGACGGGCCGGTGGGTCTGGATCACCAGCGCGTCGGGGTAGGTCGCCATCAGGGCATCCAACGCGAACAGGTGGCTGGGATTCTTCAGCACCCACCGCTTCTCGGGGTCGTTGAGCCCGATCAGCTGGAGGTTCTTGCGGTGCCGGCGATACGACGGCGTCCAGTCCTGCTGCGACAACCACTTCGAGTACGTGGGCAGGTGCGACAGCGTCTCGTAGGACACCGAATGCAGCGACTGCCGCAGCAGCTGCCAGCACTCCTCCAGCTCGTACGCGGCCATGAAGTGCAGGCCGGTATAGCCGGGGTTCTCCTGGTGGTGCTGCGTGAATTGGTCATCGAGCCGGCGGTACAACGGGTGTGAGTCCCAGGTGTCGCGGGGCGGGCGCGGCTGCGGGAACTCGGCCAGCCACATGTGCAGGCCCTGATGCGACGGGTCGGCACCGAGCAGCCGGTGCAGCGCCGTGGTGCCGGTGCGTACCAGCCCGGTGACGAAGATCGGGCGCTGGATCGCGACGTCGGCGTGCTGCGGGTATTGCTTCCACGCCGATTCGGAGAGCAGCCGGGCCACCAGCGCGCCGCGCAGGAAAAACCGATTCATCTTGCTGCCCAACACCGTCAGGCCCGCATCGCGCCGGTAGGACTCCAGCAGCACCTGGAGCGCCTCGCGGTAGTTGTCGTCGTCGGCACCGAAGTCGTCGAGCCCGGTCAGCTTGGTGGCCGACGCGTGCAGCTCGTCGACGGTGCCGACATCGGTGCGCTCAGAACCCATCAGGTGTGGTACTCCCCGCAATTGACGTCCAGGGTCTGCCCGGTGATGCCGCTGGACAGGTCGCTGGCCATGAACAGGATTGCCGAGGCTACCTCGTCCTCGGTGGGCAGTCGTTTGAGGTCGGAGCCTGCCGCGGTGGCGTCGTAGATCTGCTCGGCCGTGGTGCCGTACTTGCCGGCCTGGTGGTTGAAGTAGCCCTGCAGCGTCTCGCCCCAGATATAGCCCGGCGCAACGGAATTGACTCGGATCCCCTGCTCACCCAGCTCGGTGGCCAGTGAATGCGACATCGCCAGCAGGGCGGACTTGGCCATCTTGTACGCGCCGTACTTCGCCTGAGAGTGCCGCAGCACCATGGAGTTGACGTTGACGACCGAACCCTTCGACTGGGCCAACGCCGGCGTGAATCCCTGGATGAGCCGTAGCGCGCCGAGTGCGCTGAGTTCGATCGCGTCGCGGATGTGCTGAAAGCTGGTGCCCGAGAATGGTTTCAGCGACGGCACCCGGAACGCGTTGTTGATCAGCACGTCGACCTTGCCGTAGGCCTCCAGCGTCGCAGCGACGAGGTTGTTCACCTGGTCCTCGTCGGTGATGTCGGTACGCACCGTCGTCGCGCGGGCCCCGAGGTCGGCGATCTGCTTGGCGACGGCCTCCAGCCGGTCCAGGCTGCGGGCGGCCAGCACCAGGTCGGCGCCGTCGCGCGCGCAGCGGTGCGCCAGCGTGGTCCCGAGGCCCGGGCCGACACCGCTGATCACCACCACCTTGCCGTCGAGCAACTTTGTCATCCCAGCATCCTTGCTTGAATCTGTTGTTGGCGCAACGCGATTCGCGCCCGCCATTGGTCCTCGGAGATCTTGTTGTGGTCGAAATACGGCAGCGCGGCCGCCACCGCGTCGAAGTCGACGAGCTCGACCGTGGGCCCGTCGGCCTCGGTGAGCTCTCGGGACACCCGTTGCCACCGGAACTGCAGGAAACCACGCCGATGGCCCAGCGTTTCCACCCAGTTGGTGACGCCCGGATTCCGGTCGGCAACCACGATGCGGACCTTACCGTCCGGATCCGCTTGGGCCTGAGTATTGTTCAGCGACGTCTGGTGGTTGATGTAGTCCAGGGAGATGTACCACAGGCTGCCCAGCTGGAAGCCGAGGTAGGGGGCGTCCGAGACGGGGATGGTGATCACCAGCGCCTGATCGGGTAGCAGGTCGAAATGCCCGGCCGACGAGTACTGCGTCGCCAGTCCGCCGGGCGTCAGCCGTGGCGCGACCATGGTGTTGACCGGGATGTCCAGATAGAACCACTGCGGGAATTGCAGCCACGTCTTCACCCGGTTCACCAGCTGCTTACCCGCTGTGGCGTAACGCTTTTCGAGCGTCCGGCGGGTCAGGGGCGGCGGCGCGGTGCCCGCGGTGTCCGTCCGGGCGATGGTCAGCGTGCCGCGCCGCGCCGACCAGTCGCCGTACACCTCGCGGATCACCAATTGGCCGGGGCTGCTTGGTCGCACCCGCCACTCGAAGCTGCCGTCGGCGGCGATGTCGAGTTCACGGTCGTCGAAGGCGGCCTGGCTGGCGGGCACGTTGTCGTCGGTGTACTCGCCGCCGAGCAATTGGAAGCTCAGGTCGGTGGTGGTGCCGCGCCGGCCGGTAACGACGTACTCGTTGTCGGGCTGCACCCGGGTGCCGAAGTAGAGGGTGTCGGGGTTGTCCAGGCCCATCTTCGTGAACGGCCCGGTGCCCGACTGCAGGAACGGGTGGTCGCGGTCGTAATCGAAGGCCAAATGCGTGCAGGCCGCGATGCAGCCGGCCAGATATTGCATGCCTTCGAGCAGGTCGGCCTCGGTCTCGATGAACGGTGCGGCGGCGACGAGTTGTTCGGCCTCGGCGATCGCAGCGGTCAGCGGGCCGGAAAAGGAATTTTCGGACACGCCTAGACGCTAGAACGTGTTCTACTTTTTAGTCAATGGCGAACGTTCGCGCGCGTCGTTCCGTACGTTCCAAGACTTGAAGGACTAAGCCGTCAGGGCACGCACTGCTGGGACAGGTCGATCAGGTGCTGCCGGACGTCGGGATGCCGGTTCAGGTAGTCGATGACGTTGCCGCCCCCACCCTCGGCCTCGGACTTGGCCTGCAATTGCGCCTTCACATCCGGATGGCGGGTCAGGTACGCGTCGATGGAATTGCCCACCGTCTGATTGCAGGGCGGGTCGGCGCTGGCCGACGGCAGGGCGATCATCACCGAGGCGGCGGCGCTGAGCAGACCCCCGGCGACCAGGCCGTACAGCCCACGGCCCAAAGCGACTTTCACGGTCATCGGATTGCTCCTTTGCACAGGCTTGCAATCCACACTACCCGCGCCGGCGGGAGTGAAAACGGCTCCGCGAGCGCGGGAGCTAGTTGGCCCGGGCTTCCGGTTCCGACGGCTCGTCCAGCGGCATCGCCACGGCCAGCCGCTCGCCCGGCCCGTCCGTTCCCGTGGCCTCGGACTTGACGGCCCCGGCCGTTGCGGCCTCGGTGACCTCGGCTGCCGGTCCGGCCGCCGTCGATGTCGTGGTGAGAGGCGTTGCGGCCGCGGGGATCGTCGCTTCCAAAGGCTCCAACGCCTCCGGGGCTTCCGGCGCCACGGGTTCGACCGGCGCGGGCGGCTCCTTGGCCGCCGGAGCCGGGGGCGCGGGGGCGGTGCCCGCCGGCGCCGAGGAATTGTTCGCGGCGGCCGCCATCGTCATGGCCGCCATGCCACCGGTCCCGATGAGCCCGGGGTTGATGCCCCCCATGCCACCCATGCCGCCGGCGCTGCCGCCACCGAGGCTGCCGCCACCGACGCTCCCGGCGCCGACGTCGGTGCCGCCCGCCGTGACGGGAGCGGCGTTGACATCGCCGGGCGTCGCGGCGCCGGCGTAGCCGCCGTCCAGGGCTGCACCGCCGGCGCCGACACCGACGGCACCCCCGGCGCCGCCCCCGTCGCCGCCGGTTCCGCCTACCGCGCCGGCCGGCCCGCCCCCCTCGGCGCCACCGGCGGCACCGGCACTGCCCGCGGCTGCGGCACCCACGCCGCCGGCACCGGTGCCGGCCGGGCCCGAGCTGGCGCCGCCGGCCAAGCCGCCGGCGCCGGGAATGCTGGGAATGGGCGGCAGGCTGGCCTGCCCCGACAGCAGCTGCCCGGCCGCCGCCGACGCCCCGCCGTGATAGCCCACCATCGCGGCCACGTCCTGGGCCCACATCTCGGCGTAGTTGAACTCGGTCTGCGCGATCGCCGGCCAGTTCTGGCCGAACAGGTTGGACATCACGAGTTGCACGAGGCCGTTGCGGTTGGCGTCCACCTGCAACGGGTGCACCGTCGCGGCCAGCGCCGACTCGAACGCGCTGGCGACCGCCTGGGCCTGGACCGCCGCGCCGGACGCCTGCGCGGCGGCCGCGCTCAACCACCCGGCGTACGGGGCGGCCGCCGCCGCCATCGCCTGCGCCGCGGCACCCTGCCAGGCCTGGCTCGCCAGCGTCGAGGTCACCGAAGCGAATGATTCGGCGGCGGAACCTAGTTCGGCCGCCAGCCCGTTCCAGGCGGTCGCGGCCTCCAGCATCGGCGCCACTCCGGCACCCATGTACATCAACGCGGAGTTGATCTCGGGCGGGAGCATCTGGAAGCTCATCGAATCCCCTAGCGGCGCATGCAATCAGTACGACGAACGCTAAACCAACCCCGGCGGAGGTTCGTCACCTTCGGCCGGATTCAAAGTATTTTATAGATTCCGCCGGCCGCGCACACGCCGATCGCTCGGGACTAGCGCGTGACGACGGCGCCGCTCGCCTGCTCGCGTTTGATTTCCAGAGCGATATCGATGAGCTGGTCTTCCTGGCCGCCGATGAGCTTGCGTTGACCGGCGCGGTGCAGCAGCGCGTGGGCCGGCACGCCGTAGCGCTCGGCCTGGCGCACGGCGTGCTTGAGGAAGCTGGAGTAGACGCCCGAGTAGCCCATGATCAGGGCGTTGCGGTCCAGCAGGCATTCGGCCGGCATGGCCGGGCGCACCACGTCCTCGGCGGCGTCGGCGATGTCGAAGAAGTCGATGCCGGTCTTCACGCCGATCTTGTCGAACACCCCGATCAGGGCCTCGACCGGCGCGTTGCCCGCCCCGGCGCCGAAGCGGCGGCACGAGCCGTCGATCTGTTTGGCGCCGGCCCGGACGGCCTCGACCGAGTTCGCGACGCCGAGTCCGAGGTTCTCGTGGCCGTGGAAGCCCACCTGCGCTCCATCTCCCTGGTCATCCAGTTCAGCGACCAGCGCCTCCACCCGGTCGCGCACCCCTTCGAGGACCAGTGCCCCCGCCGAGTCGACGACGTAGACGCACTGGCAGCCGGCGTCGGCCATGATGCGTGCCTGGGCCGCCAGCTTCTCCGGCGGGATGGTGTGGGCCATCATGAGGAACCCGACGGTTTCCAGGCCGAGCTCGCGGGCCAGCCCGAAGTGCTGGATCGACACGTCGGCCTCGGTGCAGTGGGTGGCGATGCGGCAGATCGAGCCGCCGTTGTTCTGCGCCTCCTTGATGTCCTCCTTGGTGCCCACGCCGGGCAGCATCAAGAAGGCGATCTTGGCCTCCTTGGCCGTCTCGGCGGCGAGCTTGATCAACTCCTGCTCGGGTGTCTTGGAGAACCCGTAGTTGAAGCTCGACCCGCCCAGCCCGTCGCCGTGGGTCACCTCGATGACCGGGACGCCCGCCGCGTCCAGCGCCGCCACGATGGCGCCGACCTCGTCCTTGGTGAACTGGTGGCGCTTGTGGTGGGAGCCGTCCCGCAGCGACGTGTCGGTCATCCGGACGTCCCAGATCGGGTTGAAGAAGATGTCACTCATGCTTGCGCTCCTCCCGCCGTCGCCGACAGGGACTCCTTGACGATCTCCTCGCCGACCTTGGTCGCCGCCGCGGTCATGATGTCGAGGTTGCCCGCGTACGGGGGCAGGTAATCGCCGGCGCCCTCGACCTCGACGAAGGTGGTGACCAGCGCCTGGCCGCCGGAATTCATCGACGGGTCGTCGAACTGCGGCTCGTTGAGCAACCGGTAGCCGGGCACGTAGGTCTGCACCTCGGCCACGACGTCGTGGATGGACTTGGCGATCGCGTCGCGGTCGGCGTCCTCGGGGATGGCGCAGAAGATGGTGTCGCGCATGATCATTGGCGGGTCGGCCGGGTTGAGGATGATGATCGCCTTGCCGCGCTTGGCCCCGCCGATGGTCTCGACGCCCCTGCTGGTGGTCTTGGTGAACTCGTCGATGTTGGCGCGAGTGCCCGGCCCCGCCGACACCGACGCGACCGACGCGACGATCTCGGCATACGGCACCTCGACGGCCCGGGAAACGGCGTACACGATCGGAATCGTGGCCTGCCCGCCGCAGGTGATCATGTTGACGTTCGGCGCGTCCAGGTGCTCGCGCAGGTTCGCCGGCGGGATCACCGCCGGGCCCACCGCTGCCGGGGTCAGGTCGATGGCCCGGATCCCGGCGGCCTCGTACTTCGGCGCGGCGTCGCGGTGGACGTAGGCGCTGGTCGCCTCGAACACCAAATCGGGTTTCTCCGACTGCGCCAGCAGCCAGTCGACGCCCTCGTGGGTGGTCTCCAGCCCCAGCTTGCGGGCCCGCGCCAGGCCTTCGCTCTCCGGGTCGATGCCCACCATCCAGCGCGGTTCCAGCCAGTCGGAGCGCAAAAGCTTGTAGAGCAGGTCGGTGCTGATGTTTCCGGACCCGACGATCGCCACACTCGCCTTAGACGGCATGATGCTCCCTTTTAACTGGATTAGTTCAAAACTAATCCGACACTATTCAAACGACAACCGGACCGAACCCAGCCCGGTGAAGTCGGCGACGAACTCGTCGCCGGGGTGTGCGTCTATCGCTCGCGTGCACGATCCCGGTAACACGATGTCACCTTTGCGCAGCCGTACCCCGAAGCTTTCCACCTTGCGGGACAACCACGCGACCGCGGTGACCGGGTTGCCCAGCACGGCGTCGCTGCGGCCCTCGGCGATCACCTCGCCGTTGCGGGTCAGCACCGCGTCGATCGCCTTGACGTCGATATCGGCCGGCGACACCCGCGCCTCGCCGAGCACGAAGCCGGCGGACGAGGCGTTGTCGGCGATGGTGTCGCACAGCGCGATCTTCCAGTCGGTGATCCTGGTGTCGATCAACTCGATCGACGGGACCAGGGCTTCGGTGGCCGCCAGCACGTCGTCCTCGGTGCAGTCGGCGCCCGGCAGGTCCGCGGACAGAATGAAACCCACCTCGACCTCGACCCGCGGGTACAGGTAGCGGCCCGCCTTGACCGGGGTGTTCTCGAATACCTGCATCTCGTCGAGGAGGTGCCCGTAGTCCGGCTCGTCGACCCCCATCATCTGCTGCATCGCCAGCGACGACAGTCCCACCTTGTGGCCCAGCACGCGCGCCCCTTCGGCCACTCGCTGCCGGATGTTGATCAGCTGGATCTCGTAGGCGTCGACGACGTCGATGTCCGGGTGGGCGGCGGTCAGCGGGCCGATCGGCTCGCGGCTCCGCTCGGCCTGGGCCAGGTCGGCGGCCAGCTCGTCGCGGATCGCAACAGAGAGCATTTACCGAATTCCCATCGTTCGTTTGACCGGGCAAGTAGCGCCCCACCCGGGCAATTCTATAACGTGTTCTACATGACAGCGCAGGAGTACGACGTCGTCGTGGTCGGGAGCGGCGGGGCCGGCATGGTGGCTGCCCTCACCGCCGCGCAGCGGGGCCTTTCGACAATAGTGATCGAGAAGGCCCCCCATTTCGGCGGATCCACCGCGCGGTCCGGGGGCGGCGTGTGGATCCCGAACAACGAGGTGCTCGAGCGCGACGGCGTGCGGGACACCCGCGAGGCGGCCCGCACCTACCTGCACGGCATCATCGGCGACGTCGTGGAGCCGGAGCGCATCGACACCTACCTCCGGCGCGGGCCCGAGATGCTCTCGTTCGTGCTCAAGCACACGCCGTTGAAGATGTGCTGGGTGCCGCGCTACTCCGACTACTACCCCGAGGCGCCTGGCGGCCGCCCCGACGGCCGGTCGATCGAGCCCAAGCCGTTCAACGCCCGCAAGCTCGGTGCCGACGAGGCCGGACTCGAACCCGCCTATGGCAAGGTCCCGCTCAATGTGGTTGTGATGCAACAGGATTATGTGCGGCTCAACCAGCTCAAGCGGCACCCGCGGGGGATGGCGCGCAGCCTGAAGGTCGGCGCGCGCACGATGTGGGCCAAGGCGACCGGCAAGAACCTGGTGGGCATGGGTCGCGCGCTGATCGGGCCGCTGCGGATCGGGTTGCAGCGCGCCGGCGTTCCGGTGGTCCTCAACACCGCGCTGACCGACCTGTACGTCGAGGACGGCGTGGTGCGCGGCGTCTACGCGCGCGACGCCGGCTCGTCGGAATCCGTTGAGCCACAGCTGATCCGGGCCCGGCGCGGGGTGATCCTGGCCTGCGGCGGTTTCGAGCACAACGAGCAGATGCGGGTGAAATACCAGCGCGCGCCGATCACCACCGAATGGACCGTCGGCGCCAAGGCCAATACCGGCGACGGCATCATCGCCGGCGAAAAGCTGGGCGCCGCACTGGACATCATGGAGGACGCGTGGTGGGGCCCGACGGTGCCGCTGGTCGGCGCGCCGTGGTTCGCGCTGTCGGAGCGCAACTCGCCGGGCTCGATCATCGTCAACATGTCCGGTAAGCGGTTCATGAACGAATCGATGCCCTACGTCGAGGCCTGCCACCACATGTACGGCGGGCAATACGGCCAGGGGCCCGGGCCGGGCGAGAACATTCCCGCCTGGCTGGTGTTCGACCAGCAGTACCGCGACCGCTACATCTTCGCGGGACTGCAGCCCGGACAACGCATTCCGCGCAAGTGGCTGGAATCCGGGGTGATCATCCAGGCCGACACCCTCGAGCAGCTCGCCGAGAAGGCCGGCCTTCCGGTCGACGAGTTCGTGGCCACCGTGCGGCGCTTCAACGGCTTCGCGCGCTCGGGCGTCGACGAGGACTATCGCCGCGGCGAGAGCGCCTACGACCGTTACTACGGCGACCCGACCAACAAGCCGAACCCCAACCTGGGCGAGCTCACCCGCGCGCCCTTCTACGCCGCCAAGATGGTGCCCGGCGACCTGGGCACCAAGGGCGGGATCCGCACCGATGTGCACGGGCGCGCGCTACGCGACGACGGCAGCATCATCGAAGGCCTGTACGCCGCGGGCAATGTCAGTGCGCCGGTGATGGGGCACACCTATCCCGGCCCCGGCGGCACCATCGGCCCGGCGATGACCTTCGGTTACCTGGCGGCGCTGCACATCGCGGGGGTGAACTGACGTGCCGATCGATGTAGCGGTCGCGCTGGCCGCCGAGCTGGAACCCATCGAATTCTCCTGGTCCAGCAGCGATATCCAGCTCTACCACCTGGGACTGGGCGCCGGCGCGGACCCGATGGACCCCCGCGAGCTGCGCTACCTGGTGGACGACACCCCGCAGGTGCTGCCGACGTTCGGCAACGTCGCCGCGTCGTTTCATATGACGACTCCGCCGACCGTGCAGTTCCCCGGCATCGACATCGAGCTGGGCAAGGTGTTGCACGCCTCCGAGCGCGTCGAGGTGCCCGCGCCGCTGCCGCCGTCGGGGTCCGCCCGCGCGGTCACCCGGTTCACCGACATCTGGGACAAGGGCAAGGCCGCGGTGATCTGGAGCGAGACGGCGGTCAGCGCGTCGGACGGCACCCTGTTGTGGACGCAGCGGCGGTCCATCTTCGCCCGTGGCGAAGGCGGATTCGGCGGCGAGCGCGGGCCGTCCTCGTCGGACACCGCACCGGATCGTGCCCCCGATCTGGAGGTCGACGTGCCGATCCTGCCGCAGCAGGCGTTGCTGTACCGGCTGTGCGGCGACCGCAACCCGCTGCACTCCGACCCCGACTTCGCCGCCGCCGCAGGCTTTCCCAGGCCGATCCTGCACGGGCTGTGCACCTACGGCATGACGTGCAAGGCGATCACCGACGCGCTGCTCGACGGCGACGCGGGCGCGGTGGCCTCCTACGGCGCGCGGTTCTCCGGCGTGGCCTTTCCCGGCGAGACGCTCAAAGTCGGCATCTGGAAGGAGAACGGCCGGTTTGTGGCCAGCGTCGTCGCGCCGTCGCGGGACAACGCCGTGGTGCTGAGCGGAGTGGAGTTGGTCCCCGCCTGACCCGCCAGCCACTTACCGCCGAGCGTGCGGCCAGCCGCACAGTCGAAGACGAGCGTGCGGCTAGCCGCACGATCGGGGAACTCCGGCGGCGGCAACACGACGGATGATCTCAGCCGGCTGGTCTCCAGCCACCACTCGTACATTGGTCCAGCCCTGGCGCTCGATCTTTTCCTGTCGATGAATGTCCCACCTGTACCGCCGCCGATCGGTCCGGTGCTGTTCGCCGTCGTACTCTGCAGCCGCCATCACGTTCTCCCAGCCCATGTCGAGGTACGCGAATGCTTCACCAAATTCGTCACAGACGGGAATCTGTGTTCGCGGCTTCGGAAATCCCGCTTGCACCAGGATTACTCGCAGCCAGGACTCCTTCGGCGATTGCGCACCAGCATCGAAGAGGTCCGCTGCGACACGTGCCCGGGCGATTCCACGGCGTCCGGCGTACCGCAGAGCGAGCATTTCCAGGTCGGGTGCTTTCAGGTCGGTGGCACGGGCAAGCGCGTCGATGGCAGCCACGGCGGGAACGGTCGGGTACCAACAGCCGAGATCCAGCGCCGTCCTAACCGGCGTCGTGACAGGTATGTCGGCTACCGCCATGATCTCGTCCTCTTCGATGCGATCTCCGTGAACCCGGATTCCGGCCGGTCTGCGGCGATTGTCGTGGATCAAATCGACGGCCTCCCCATCGTCGACCCATTCGCTGCCGTGAAGTGCCGCCGCGGATAAACCGGCAACCACACCTCGACGTTCCGTCCAGAGCCATCCCGCTTTCGCCCGGAGCTTGGCGCTGACCTCCCCGCCACGTGCGATGTAGACGTCCGGAAACAGTCGAGCGCAACGCGTTGCCAAGTGAGATTTCGTCAACACGCCTGCAGCGATCGCCTCGCTGCCGATGAACGGCTCACGCACGCCGGCAGCGTTACACGCCGCACCACCGTAGTCACTTCACCTATTCACACGTCGCTGAGCGTGCGGCTGGACGCACGTTGGGCCCCGAACGTGCGGCTAGCCGCACGCTCGGCATGAAACTCAGCCCAGGATCAACCCCGACGTCGGCACACCCGTCCCCGCGGTGACGAGCACGTGCTCGACGTCGGGCACGGGGTTCACCGAGGTGCCGCGCAGCTGCCGCACGCCCTCGGCGATCCCGTTCATCCCGTGGATGTAGGCCTCACCGAGCTGACCGCCGTGGGTGTTGATGGGCAGCCTGCCCCCGACCTCGATCGCACCGCCGGCGATGAAGTCCTTCGCCTCACCGCGGCCGCAGAACCCCAACTCCTCCAACTGAATCAGCGTGAAAGGGGTGAAGTGGTCGTACAGAATCGCGGTCTGGATGTCGGTCGGCTGCAACCCGGACTGCGCCCACATCTGCCGACCGACCAGCCCCATCTCGGGCAGCCCGAGTTCGTCGCGGTAGTAGCTCACCATCGTGTACTGGTCCGGGCTGGACCCCTGGGCCGCCGCCTCGATAACCGCCGGCCGCTGCTTGAGATCCTTCGCCCGTTCCACCGACGTCACCACGATCGCCACCGCGCCGTCGGTTTCCTGGCAGCAGTCCAGCAACCGCAGCGGCTCGGCGATCCACCGCGAATTCTGGTGGTCCCCAATGGTGATCGGTTTCTCGTAGAAGTACGCCTTGGGGTTCTTGGCGGCGTGTTTGCGGTCGGCCACCGAAATCGCGCCGAAGTCCCGGCTGGTCGCACCGGACAGGTGCATGTAACGCTGCGCGATCATCGCGACCTGCGCCGCCGGGGTGGAAAGCCCGTGCGGGTAGGAGAACGAATTGTCCGCCGTCGTCGAATCCGCCTGAGCGCCACCGTCTCCCACCAGCCGCCGTTGCACCTGGCCGAACCGCATCCCGGATCGTTCGTTGAACGCCCGGTAGGCGACGACGACATCGGCCACGCCGGTCGCGACGGCGATCGCCGCCTGCTGGACGGTCGCGCACGCCGCCCCGCCGCCGTAACCGATCTGCGAGAAGAACTTCAGCTCGCCGATGCCGACCGCACGCGCCACCGCGGTCTCGTTGTTGGTGTCCATCGTGAAGGTGGTCAAGCCATCGACATCGGCGGGGCTGAGACCGGCGTCGTCCAGCGCGTCCAGCACCGCCTCGGCGGCCAGGCGCAGCTCGCTCCGGCCGGAGTCCTTCGAAAAGTCGGTGGCGCCGATCCCGACGATGGCGGCCTTCCCGGAAAGCATCAGCTGGCCCCCATCGTCAGCGTCGCGGTCGCGATTACGTGATCGCCAAGGCTGTTGCGGCCCACCACCTTCACGGTGATCAGCCCGTCGTCCACGGCCGTCACCTCGCCGGAGAACGTCACCGTGTCGTAGGCGTACCAGGGCACCCCGAGCCGCAGCCCGATCGACTTGATCAGCGCCGACGGCCCGGCCCAGTCGGTGACGTAACGCTGCACCAGGCCGGTGTCGGTGAGGATGTTTACGAAGATGTCCTTGGATCCCTTGGTCTGAGCCAAGTCCCGGTCGTGGTGCACGTCCTGGAAGTCCCGGGTGGCGATGGCCGTCGAGATGATGAACGTCGGCGTGCCGTGCAACTTGAGTTCGGGCAGCTGCAGGCCCACTTCGGCAACGGGCGCGCTCATGCTTGATCCCCCAAGGGCTCCCAGGCGTAAAGGCTCCACTCCGGACCGGACTCGCCGGCCGGGAAGTCGATATAGGTTGCGCGGACCGGCATCCCGATCTTGATTTCGGCATGGTCGACGTTGCGGAGCTCGCCGAGCATCCGAACGCCCTCTTCCAGCTCGATCAGTGCGATCACGAACGGCAATGTGCGACCGGGCACCTTCGGCGCGTGGTGCACCACGAAGCTGAACACGGTTCCCTTACCGCTGGCCACCACGTAGTCGATCGGCTCCGCCTTGTCCCGCCACACCGCTGGCACCGGCGGGTGCTGCAGGCCGCCGTCGGCACGACGCTGAATCCGCAATTCGTGCGCCTTGACGCCCTCCCAGAAGAACGCGGTGTCGCGCGACGACGACGGGCGCATCATAGCGTCGGGGTCCAGGTCGTCGGGGACGGCCGACCCGGCCGAATCCTCGCGGGGCCTGAATTTCAGGATGCGCCAGGCCATTTCGGCGACATCCTCGTCACCGACCCGCCAGGTGATGTGCTGGTTGATGAACCAGCCCTCGCCGAGCCCGGTCTGCTTGGGGCCGACGACGTCGCGCATCTCGGAGTGGACGGTGACCTGCTCGCCGGGACGCAGATAACGGTGGTAGGTCTGCTCGCAGTTGGTCGCGACCACACCGATATAGCCGGCCTCGTCGAATAGCTGCATGATCGGACCCATGGGATCGTCGGTCGGGCGTTCGCCGCCCAGCCCGAACATGGTCCACACCTGAATCATGGCCGGCGGCGCGACGATTCCGGGATGACCGGCGGCCTTGGCGGCGGCCTCGTCGACGTAGATGGGGTTGGCATCGCCGAGCGCCTCGACCCAGTTGTTGATCGTCGGCTGATTCACCGGGTCCCGGGCCACGCGCGGCGCAGCCACGACGGTGGCGGTGATCTCCGCGACCGCTTCCTTGATATCGGTCATCGGGGCACCCTCGGCACCCTCAGACCGGATGCCGCGATCATTTCGCGCATGACTTCGTTCACGCCGCCGCCGAAAGTGATGACCAGGTTGCGCTTGGTCTGGGAGTCCAGCCAACGAAGCAACTCGGCGGTGTCGGGATCGGCGGGGTTGCCGTACTTGCCGACGATTTCTTCGGCGAGGCGCCCAATGTACTGAACACGCTCGGTCCCAAAGACTTTGGTCGATGCCGCGTCGGCGACGTTGATGTCCTCGCCGGCCGCGGCCACCTGCCAGTTGAGCAGCTCGTTGATCCGCCACATCGCGTAGATTTCGCCGAGCGCCCGCTTGACGTCGGCGTGGTCGATCGGCGTGACCCCGTCGGCACCCGGCTTGGAGGCCCAGGCGTGCACCCGGTCGTAGATGCCTGCCGTCCGCCCGGCGGGACCGAGCATGACGCGTTCGTTGTTGAGCTGGGTGGTGATCAGTCGCCAACCGCCGTTCTCCTCGCCGACCAGCATGTCGGCGGGCACCCGCACGTCGTTGTAGTAGGTGGCGTTGGTGTGGTGGGCACCGTCGGACAGGATGATCGGCGTCCAGGAGTAGCCGGGATCGCTGGTGTCGACGATGAGAATCGAAATCCCCTTGTGTTTCACGGCTTCCGGGTCGGTGCGGCAGGCCAGCCAGATGTAGTCGGCGTCGTGGGCGCCGGTGGTGAAGATCTTCTGGCCGTTGACGATGTACTCGTCACCGTGGCGCACGGCGGTAGTGCGCAGCGACGCCAGGTCGGTGCCCGCCTCGGGTTCGGTGTAGCCGATCGCGAAGTGCACCTCGCCGGCCAGGATCGCCGGCAGGAACTTCTTCTTCTGCAGCTCGCTGCCGAACTGTTGCAGGGTCGGACCGACCGTCTGCAGCGTGACCGCGGGTAGCGGCACGTCGGCGCGGTGCGCCTCGTTGACGAAGATCGACTGCTCGATAGGGCCGAAACCCAAGCCGCCGAACTCCTTTGGCCATCCGACCCCGAGCTTGCGGTCCTTGCCCATCCGGCGGATCACCGCGCGGTAGGCCTCGTTGTGCCGGTCCTGCTCCATCGCCTTCATCTCGTCGGACGAGATGAGATTCGAAAAGTATTCCCGCAGTTCAGCTTGCAGCTGCCGCTGTTCCGGGGTCAGGTCTATGAACATTGCGCCCCTACCAAATCAAGACGATGCGAGGGCCCGCCCAGCAGCCGGGTCAGGTCCTTGATCGTGGAGTAGTACCGGTGCATCGGATAGGTGATGTCCATGCCCATGCCGCCGTGCAGGTGATGGCACAGCTGCATCACCGGCGGCGCCTGCGAAGCCAGCCAATACCCGAGCACATCGAGGTCGTCATCGACGTCCCGTCCCTCGGCCAGCCGCCATATCACCGACTTCACCGCCAGGTCGATTGTGCGCGAGGCGATGTAGACCTCGGCGAGCTGCGCGGCCACGGTCTGGAAGGTCGACAGCGGTTTGCCGAACTGCTTGCGCCCCGCCACGTAGTCGGCGGTCAGCCGCAGCGCCCCGGCCACCAGCCCGTCGGCGTAGGCGCCGATCGCGGCGAGCGCCAGCTGGTTCACCCGCCGTGCCGTCGCATCCGCCAGCACGTCGCCGTCGCCAACCGCGACGCCGTCGAACGTGACCGTGTACTCCTCGGAGTCGTTCGACGTCGGCGTGCGCACCAGCCGCACGCCGTCGGCCTTGGGTGAGACGACCACGACGGCGCTGTCGGCGGTCACGATCATCCACTCGGCCTGTTCGGCGTAGGGCACAGCGATTTTGGTGCCCGACAGCCGCCCGCCCGCGAACGTGGTGGCGGGCCGGTCGGGCAGCGCCGCGCCCGGTTCGTTGAGCGCCGCGGTCAACGCTCCGCCCTTCGCGACGCCGGCCAGGAAACGCCCCTGTTGTTCCTCGGAGGCCAAGTCGAGCAGCGGCAGCACGCCGAGACCGAGCGTGGCCAGCGCCGGCGTGATGGCGCCGTGGCGACCCACCTCGGTGAGCAGCGTGGCGACCTCGGGCAGGCCGACGCCGTCGCCGCCGAGGCCCTCCGGCACCGGCAGCGCCGTCACGCCGCCGCTGACCAGGGCGTCCCAACTCAAGTCCCGCTCGAGCACGGACGTGGCGACGTCGGCGACGGCCTGTTGCGTCGCGGTGAGATCGAAGTCCATCAGCCCGCCACTGGGGATTGACCGGTGTAGTCGACCTGCCAGTGCTTGATGCCGTTGAGCCAGCCCGAGCGCAGGCGCTCCGGCTTGGAGATCGACGTGAGGTCGGGCATGTGGTCGGCCACCGCGTTGAAGATCAGGTTGATCGTCATCCGGGCCAGGTTGGCGCCGATGCAGTAGTGCGCGCCGGTGCCGCCGAACCCGACATGCGGGTTGGGGTCACGGAAGATGTTGAAGGTGAACGGGTCTTCGAAGACCTCTTCGTCGAAGTTGGCCGAGCGGTAGAACATCAGCACCCGCTGGCCCTTCTTGATCGTCACGCCGGACAGCTCGTAGTCCTCCAGGGCGGTGCGCTGGAAGCAGCTGACCGGGGTGGCCCAGCGGACGATCTCGTCAGCGGCCGTCGCCGGGCGTTCCTTCTTGTAGAGCTCCCACTGCTCGGGGAAGTCGGCGAACGCCATCATCCCCTGGGTGATGGAGTTGCGGGTGGTCTCGTTGCCGGCGACGGCGAGCATCACCACGAAGAAGCCGAACTCGTCGTCGGTGAGCTTTTCGCCGTCGATGTCGGCCTCGATCAGCTGGGTCACGATGTCGTCGCCGGGGTTCTTCGACTTCTCCTCGGCCATCTGCATCGCGTACTGGATCAACTCGAACGACGACATCTTCGGGTCGATGTCGGCGTACTCGGGGTCGTCGTTGCCGGTCATCTCGTTGGACCAGCGGAACAGCTTGTCGCGGTCCTCCTGCGGGACCCCGAGCAGCCCGGCGATCGCCTGCAGCGGCAGCTCGCAGGACACCTGCTCGACGAAGTCGCCGGACGCCATGGCGGCGGCGTCGCGGGCGATCTTCTGGGCCCGCTCGCGCAGCTCGTCCTCGAGGCGTCCCACGGCGCGCGGCGTGAAACCGCGGGAGATGATCTTGCGCAGCCGGGTGTGGTGCGGGGCGTCCATGTTGAGCATGACGAACCGCTGGACCTCGATGTCCTCGCGCGCGATGTCGTTGTTGAACCGGGGGATCACACCGTTCTCGTAGCTGGAGAAGATGTCGCTGCGCCGCGAGATCTCCTTGACGTCGTTGAGCTTGGTGATCGCCCAGTAGCCGCCGTCGTGGAAACCGCCGCCCTCACCCGGGGCTTGCTCGTTCCACCAGATGGGTGCGGTCGCGCGCACCTCGGCGAACTCTTCGACCGGAATGCGCTCCGTCCAGATGTCGGGGTCGGTGAAATCGAACCCTGCGGGAAGATTGGGGCTGGGCACGGCGTACTTCTCCTTACTAGCTCTCCTAGTGGCGCTCTGTTGCCAGTAAAACATGCCTCCACCGCAGACAAAAGGCGCCGAAGCATCGTCGCTTGTCATAGTAATGAAACGTGTTCTAGCCTGGCGTCATGGGTAACCCGGTAATCGTTGAAGCCACCCGCAGCCCGATCGGCAAGCGCAATGGATGGCTCTCTGGACTGCACGCCACCGAGTTGTTGGGGGCGACGCAAAAGGCATTGGTCGAAAAGGCGGGCCTCTCGTCTGGCTTTCAAGCCGGTGACGTCGAACAGGTCATCGGCGGCTGCGTGACGCAGTACGGCGAACAGTCCAACAACATCACCCGGGTGAGCTGGCTCGTCGCCGGCCTGCCCGAGCACGTCGGCGCCATGACCGTGGACTGCCAGTGCGGCAGCGGCCAGCAGGCCAACGGCCTCGTCGCGGGCCTGATCGCCGCGGGTGCCATCGACATCGGCATCGCGTGCGGAATCGAGGCCATGAGCCGCGTCGGCCTCGGCGCCAACGCCGGCCCCGACCGCACCATCCTGCGGCCCGCGTCGTGGGACATCGACCTGCCCGACCAGTTCACCGCCGCCGAGCGGATCGCCAAGCGCCGGGGGATCACCCGCGACGACATCGACACGTGGGGATACGAGTCTCAGCTGCGCGCCAAGCGGGCCTGGGACGAGGGCCGGTTCGACCGGGAGATCTCGCCCATCGAGGCGCCGGTGCTCGACGAGCAGAAGCAGCCGACCAGCGAGCGCCATATGGTCTCTCGCGACCAGGGGTTGCGCGACACCACCTTGGAGGGCCTGAGCCAGCTCAAGCCGGTCCTCGAGGGCGGGATCCACACCGCTGGGACGTCCTCGCAGATATCCGACGGCGCGGCCGCGGTGCTGTGGATGGACGAGGACAAGGCCAAGGCGCTCGGGCTGCGGCCGCGGGCCCGGATCATCAGCCAGGCGCTGGTCGGCGCGGAGCCGTACTACCACTTGGACGGGCCGGTCCAGTCGACGGCGAAGGTGCTGGAGAAGGCCGGGATGAAGATGGGCGACATCGACCTCACCGAGATCAACGAGGCGTTCGCATCGGTGGTGTTGTCGTGGGCGCGGGTCCACGAGCCCGACATGGCCACGGTGAACGTGAACGGCGGCGCCATCGCGCTGGGCCACCCGGTGGGCAGCACCGGCAGCCGGCTGATCACCACCGCCCTGCACGAGTTGGAGCGGACCGATCAGAGCACCGCGCTGATCACCATGTGCGCCGGCGGCGCCCTGTCCACGGGCACCATCATCGAGCGCATCTAGTCGGTGCTCGTTTCCGACGAAAGCCGGATCGCGGCGGCGCAGGCCTACATCGACGCGCTGGTCAGCCACGACGGCGACGCCGTTCCGTTCGCGGCCCGGTGCACCCGCGTCGAGCAGGGGTTCAAGAACGGCTTCTCCGGAAATCACCTGCGCCGCAGCCTCAACCGCGGGCCGCAGTACCGGGTCCTCGCGGGCACCACGCCGCCGGATTACCGCATCGCCGGCGACGAGGTGCACGCGGCCTACACCGTGGTGACCAAGGCGGGGCTCGGTGGCCGACGGCTGGCCGCGCACGTCGACGAGAGGTTCGTGATCCCCGCCGAAAGCCCGGGCGGGCAAGCCGAAATCCACCACATTAAAGTTCGCTTTCGACCATTCATCCAGCGCTAAGGAAACGCCATGCCCAAACCGAAGCCCCGCTCGCTGAACGCACCGTGGGTCGGCTTCATCATCAAATGGATGGCCAAAGGCAACGCGTGGATCTACCAACGCAGCAACGGCAAATTCGGCGGCACGTTCCAGAAGGCTCCGGTCGCGCTGCTGACCACCACGGGCCGCAAGAGCGGTGAGCCGCGGGTGAGCCCGCTGCTCTACCTGCGCGAGGGTGATCGCGTGGTGCTGGTCGCATCCAAGGGGGGCAGCGACAAGCACCCGCTGTGGTACCTCAACCTCAAGGCCAATCCCCAAGTGTCCGTGCAAATCAAGGACGAGGTGCTGCAACTGCGGGCCCGCGACGCCACCGAGGCCGAGCGCGCAGAGTACTGGCCGAAGCTGGACGCCATGTACCCGTCATTCGACGACTACCGGTCGTGGACCGATCGGGTGATCCCGGTCGTCATCTGCGACCCGTGAACCGGGTTCGCAACTCTCGACTGATCGCGCTGCTGCTCAAATACTTTGCGCGCGCCCACATTTGGGTGTACCGGCGGACCGACGGCCGCATCGGCGCCAAGCTGCTGCGCTTTCCGGCCGCGTTGCTGACCACGACCGGGCGTAAGTCGAACGAGCCGCGGACCACCGCGACGTTGTACCTGCGCGACGGCGATCGGGTGATCCTGCCGGCGTCCTTCGGCGGACGTGAGGAAAACCCGTCGTGGTATCTGAACCTCATGGAGAATCCCGAGGTGCGGGTCCAAATCCGTGCCGAGCGGCTGGATTTGGTCGCCCGCGACGCCACGGCAGAAGAGCGCGCCGATTACTGGCCTCGACTGACGAAGATGTATCCGCGTTACCGGAACTACCGCGAGGCCGCCGACCGGGTGATCCCGTTGGTGGTGTGCGACCCGCCGCGTTGAGTCGGGGTTACGCCCCGTAGACCGGGACCGGCGGGCGCGCCTTGGCCAGCAGGTCGGCGACGACGGGCCCCAGCTCGGCCGGGTCCCACCGCGCGCCCTTGTCGATCTGCGGTCCGTGCGCCCAGCCCTCGGCGATGCGGATCTTGCCGCCCTCGACCTCGAACACCTTCCCGGTGACGCCGCGCGATTCGGTGCTGCCCAGCCAGACGACCAGCGGCGAGACGTTCTCCGGCGCCATCGCGTCGAAATCCTGGTCCTGCGTTGCCATCATGTCGGCGAAGACGGTCTCGGTCATGCGGGTGCGGGCCGACGGCGCGATGGCGTTGACGGTCACGCCGTAGCGGCCCATCTCGGCGGCCGCGACGAGCGTCATCGCCGCGATGCCGGCCTTGGCGGCGCTGTAGTTGCCCTGCCCGACGCTGCCCTGCAGGCCCGCGCCCGAGCTGGTGTTGACGATCCGCGCCTCGACCGCCTTGCCCTCTTTGGAAAGCCCCCGCCAGTACGACGCGGCGTGGCGCATCGTGGCGAAGTGGCCCTTGAGGTGCACGGCGATGACGGCGTCGAACTCCTCCTCGCTGGTGTTGGCCATCATCCTGTCCCGGACGATACCGGCGTTGTTCACCAAAACGTCCAGGCCGCCGAAGGTGTCGACGGCGGTCTGGATCAGGCCGGCCGCCTGGTTCCAGTCGGCGACATTGGATCCGTCGGCCACGGCTTCCCCGCCGGCCGCGATGATCTCGTCGACGACGCCCTGGGCGGCGCTGCCACCGCCGGCGGGTGAACCGTCCAGTCCCACCCCGATGTCGTTGACCACCACCCGTGCGCCTTCGGCCGCGAAGGCCAGCGCATGCGCGCGACCGATCCCGCCGCCCGCTCCGGTGACAATGACGACGCGGCCGTCAACCACTCCCATAGTTTCCCGTCTCCTCTACTTGATCGCGCTCGCGTTCGTGGTGGCCAGGTAGTGCGGTGGCTCACCGCCGCCGTGTACCTCCAACGTGGCACCGCTGATGTAGGACGCGAGGTCCGCAGCCAAAAACGCTGCGGCCCAACCGACATCCTCGGGCTTGGCCAGTCGGCCCAGTGGCACGTTCTTCGAAATCGCGGCGATCGACTCGGCGTCGCCGTAGAACAGGTCGGCCTGTTCGGTCTCTACCATTCCGACCACGCACGCATTCACGCGCACGTTCGGGCCCCATTCCACCGCCAGGGTCTGGGTCAGGCTTTCCAGCCCCGCCTTGGCCGCCCCGTAGGCGCCGGTGCCCGGCGACGGCCGGCGCCCGGACAGACTGCAGATGTTGACGATCGACCCGCCGCGCGCTTGGTTCTGCATGTGAGCGTTCGCGTGCTGCGAAACCGACAGCGCGCCAAGCAGGTTGAGCTCGATGATCTTGCGGTTGAACTTCGCGCTGGACTCGGCGGTCAGCACATATGGCGAACCCCCGGCGTTGTTGACGACGACGTCGAGGCCGCCGTGCTTGTCGGCGATCGCATCGATCATCGCCTTGACGGCGTCGTCGTCGCGCACGTCGCACGAGTGGAACTCATACGGCAGGCCCTCGACGGACCGTCGCGCGCAGGTGATCACGGTGGCCCCCTGCTTGGCGAAAACCGAACTGATGCCGGCACCCACACCACGCACCCCGCCGGTGACCAAAACGACCCGTCCCGCCAGGCCCAGATTGATGGCTTCTCCCGAAAGGGGGCCTGCTTCGGGCGGAGTCACTGTGCTAGCGTACCAAGCAAGTGCTTGCTTAGGTAGCCGACCCTATTTTTCCGAGGACGTGCACGTTGACCATCACATCCAGCACCATCGAACCGGGCATCGTCGCGGTCACCGTGGACTACCCGCCCGTCAACGCCATCCCGTCGCGCGGCTGGTTCGAACTCGCCGAGGCGATCACCGCCGCCGGCAACGACCCCACCACCCACGCGGTGATCCTGCGGGCCGAGGGTCGCGGCTTCAACGCCGGGGTGGACATCAAGGAGATGCAGAAGACCGAGGGGTTCACCGCGTTGATCGACGCCAACCGCGGCTGCTTCGCCGCGTTCCGCGCGGTGTACGAATGCGCGGTGCCGGTGATCGCGGCGGTGAACGGCTTCTGCGTCGGCGGCGGCATCGGCCTGGTGGGCAACTCCGACGTGATCGTGGCCTCCGACGACGCCACCTTCGGCCTGCCCGAGGTTGAACGCGGCGCGCTCGGCGCGGCCACGCACCTGTCCCGACTGGTGCCCCAGCACATGATGCGCCGGTTGTTCTTCACCGCCGCCACCGTCGACGCGGCCGCCCTGCACCACTTCGGCTCGGTGCACGAGGTCGTGCCGCGCGACCAGTTGGACGAGGCCGCGTTGCGGGTGGCCCGCGACATCGCCGCCAAGGACACCCGCGTCATCCGCGCCGCCAAGGAGGCCCTCAACCTCATCGACGTCCAACGGGTCAACTCGAGTTACCGCATGGAGCAAGGCTTTACTTTCGAACTCAACCTCGCCGGGGTGTCCGACGAGCACCGCGACGCGTTCGCCGGTACGGCGAAGGGGGAGAAGTCTTGAGCGACAAGAGAGCCACCCTCGACGAGGCGGTGGCCTGGCTGCGCAGCGGCATGACGATCGGCATCGGCGGCTGGGGATCCCGGCGCAAGCCGATGGCCTTCGTGCGCGCCATGCTGCGCACCGACATCAAGGACCTGACCGTAATCACCTACGGCGGACCCGATCTGGGCCTGCTCTGTTCGGCGGGCAAGGTCCGGCGCGTCTACTACGGGTTCGTATCGCTGGACTCCCCGCCGTTCTACGACCCGTGGTTTGCCAAGGCCCGCACCAGCGGTGCCATCGAGGCCCGCGAGATGGACGAGGGGATGCTGCGCTGCGGCCTGCAGGCTGCCGCGCAACGCCTGCCGTTCCTGCCGATCCGCGCCGGGCTGGGCAGCTCTGTCCCCGACTTCTGGGAGGGCGAACTGCAGACCGTGACGTCGCCCTACCCCACCGACGGGGGGCACGAGACGCTGCTCGCGATGCCGGCCCTGCGCCTGGACGCCGCGTTCGTGCACCTCAATCTCGGTGACAGCCAAGGCAATGCCGCCTACACCGGCATCGACCCGTACTTCGACGACCTCTTCCTGATGGCAGCCGACCAGCGCTACCTGTCGGTGGAACGCGTCGTGGCGACCGAGGACTTGGTCAAGGCAGTGCCACCGCAAGCGCTGCTGGTGAACCGGATGATGGTCGACGCGGTCGTAGAGGCGCCCGGCGGCGCCCACTTCACCACCGCAGCACCGGATTACGGCCGGGACGAGAAATTCCAGCGCCACTACGCCGAGGCGGCCTCCACCGACGAGGGCTGGCGGAAGTTCGTCCAGACCTACCTCTCCGGCAGCGAAGACGACTATCAGGCCGCCGTGCGTGCCTTTGGCGAGGAGGCTTCGAAGTGACCAGCACCCGAGCCGAGATCTGCGCGGTCGCATGCGCCGAATTGTTCAGGGACGCGGGCGAAATCATGGTCAGCCCGATGACCAACATGGCGTCAGTCGGTGCGCGGCTGGCGCGGTTGACGTTCTCACCGGACATCCTATTGACCGACGGCGAGGCGCAGCTGCTGGCCGACACTCCGGCGCTGGGCAAGACCGGAGCTATCGAAGGGTGGATGCCGTTCGGGCGCGTCTTCGAGACCCTGGCCTGGGGACGGCGGCACGTGGTGATGGGCGCCAATCAGGTTGACCGCTTTGGCAATCAGAACATCTCGGCGTTCGGACCGCTGCAGCACCCGACCCGGCAGATGTTCGGCCTGCGGGGCGCGCCCGGCAACGCGATCAACCACGCGACCAGCTACTGGGTCGGCAACCACTCCAAGCGGGTGTTCTGCGAGACGGTCGACGTGGTCTGCGGCATCGGCTGGGACAAAGTGGACGCCGACAATCCGGCGTTCCGGTTCGCCAACACCTACCGGGTGGTGTCCAACCTCGGGGTGTTCGATTTCAACCGACCGGATAGGACCATGCGGGCGGCGTCGCTGCACCCGGGCGTTTCGGCCGACGAGGTGCGGGAAAACACGTCGTTCGAGATTCACGACCTGGACGGCGCCGAGGAGACCCGGCTGCCGACCGACGACGAGCTGCGCCTGATTCGCGAGACGATCGACCCGAAAGCGCTGCGCGACAGAGAGATCCGCTGATGAGGCTGCGAACGCCGCTGACCCAACTGGTCGGCGTCGAGCATCCGGTGGTGCAGACCGGCATGGGCTGGGTCGCCGGCGCCCGGCTGGTGGCGGCCACCGCCAACGCCGGCGGGCTGGGCATCCTGGCGTCGGCGACGATGACCCTCGACGAGCTGGCGACCGCCATCGGCAAGGTGAAGGCCGCTACCGACAAGCCCTTCGGCGTGAACATCCGCGCCGACGCCGCCGACGCCGGCGACCGCGTCGAGCTGATGATTCGCGAGGGCGTGAAGGTGGCGTCGTTCGCCCTGGCGCCCAAACAGGAGCTGATCGCCCGGCTGAAAGACGTCGGGGCGGTGGTGATCCCGTCGATCGGCGCGGCCAAGCACGCGCGCAAGGTCGCGGGCTGGGGCGCCGACGCGATGATCGTGCAGGGCGGCGAGGGCGGCGGGCACACCGGGCCCGTCGCGACCACGCTGTTGCTGCCGTCGGTGCTGGATGCCGTTGAGGGCAGTGGGATCCCGGTGATCGCGGCGGGCGGATTCTACGACGGCCGTGGCCTCGCGGCGGCCTTGTCCTACGGTGCGGCGGGCGTGGCGATGGGCACCCGGTTTTTGCTCACCTCGGATTCCACCGTGCCCGACGCGGTCAAGCGGCGCTACCTGGAGGCCGCGCTGGACGGGACGGTCGTCACCACTCGCGTCGACGGCATGCCACACCGGGTGCTGCGCACCGGGCTGGTCGAAAAGCTGGAAAGCGGTTCCCCGGTGCGCGGTTTCGCCGCGGCGGTACGCAACGCGGCAAAGTTCAAGAAAATGTCGCAGATGACCTGGCGGTCGATGGCGCGCGACGGACTGGCGATGCGCCACGGCAAGGAGCTGACCTGGTCGCAGGTGGTGATGGCGGCGAACACCCCGATGCTGCTCAAAGCCGGACTGGTGGAAGGCAACACCGAAGCCGGCGTGCTGGCCTCCGGGCAGGTGGCCGGCATCCTCGACGACCTGCCGTCGTGCGCCGAACTCATCGAGTCGGTCGTCCGCGACGCCATTGAGCACCTGCGAGCGGCGTCCGCGCTGGTGGGGGATGCATA
The DNA here is from genome assembly GCF_059812405.1 of Mycobacterium sp. NGS57. NCBI lineage: Bacteria > Bacillati > Actinomycetota > Actinomycetes > Mycobacteriales > Mycobacteriaceae > Mycobacterium > Mycobacterium sp. NGS57. Next base: position 406,333 of record NZ_JCALCP010000004.1, read on the forward strand.
AGCCCCGCCATAGTGAAGGTGATAGCTAAACTTGCTAAAAATTAGGCTAATATCTTTATATGGCTCGAATGAAGCGGACCGCTTTACCACGCGCGACGCTCATCGGTGACGTGGTTGGTTCCCGCCGCGCCGCCGACCGCGCCGAGCTGCACCGCGTCGTCGCGAACGCCTTGCGGCAAATCGCCGATGACGCGATCGACGCGCCGGCGTTCACCGTGGGCGACGAGTTTCAGGGCAGCTACGCGGCAGTCGGCGCCGCAATCGACGCCGCTCTGTCCCTGCGGCTGACCCTGGGGCCCGAAATCGACGTCCGGTTCGGTGTCGGCTGGGGCGCGGTCACCATCCTCGATCCCGAGGCGGGGATCCAGGACGGGCCGGGCTGGTGGACCGCCCGCGAGGCGATCCAGCAGACCGCGGACGCGCAACGGCAGCCGGGGTTCACGCTGGTGCGCACGACATTCCGGGCGGACGGCGACGCGCGCGGCGACGTCGCCGCGGTCAACGCCGCCCTGATCTGTCGGGACCATCTGCTTGGATCGCTCGATGAGAGATCGTTGCGGATTGTGAGGGGCTTGATGACCGGCCGGACCAAAAAGGAGCTTGCCGCGGCCGAAGGCATCAGCCCGTCCGCGGTGTCCCAGCGGGCGGCGCGCGACGGCCTTGATCTCATTGTCCTTGCCAGCCAATACCTTCGGAGCCTGCCGTGAGCGCCGTCGCGGTCTTCCTGATCGCGGCCGCAATCGCCGATCTGTGCCGGCGGGCGGTTCGCGCCGCGTGGCCGCCGCTGGCCGTCGGGCCGGTCGTGGTGGTGGCGTGCGCGGCGCTGGGCGGCCTGTGGCATCCCGGCGACGTCCCGTTGCTCGCGCTGGCCGCGGTCGCGGTGGCTGCCTGGGAGTGGCTGTGTCGGCGCAGCGAGGGGCAGCGGCGAACAGCAGGCGGCCCCGTTGGTCGTGTTCGCCGTCACGCTGGTCGCGCTGATCGCGTTGTCGGGATGGTCCGCGCCGGTCGACGGCACCGTCGCGCGCTGGTCGGGGTGGGTACATCTGCCCCTGCAACACGTCGCGCCCACCCGGCTGCTGATGGTCACCGGGGTGGTGCTGGTGCAGTTCGCCACGGCAAACCAGTTGGTGCGCTTGGTGCTTGGCTCCGTGGGCGCGGTGCGTCCGGCCGGTGAGCCGCAGCCGTCGGACCGGCTCAAGGGTGGACGGCTGCTGGGCCCGATGGAGCGCCTGCTGATCCTGAGCCTGGGCGTCGGCGGGCAGGTGGCCGCGGCCAGCGCGGTCGTCGCCGCCAAGGGCATCATCCGCTTTCCGGAGTTGAGCGCCCAAAAGACCGCAACGGGGGCGTCGGCATCGACGAGGTAACCGAATACTTTCTGGTGGGCAGCTTCACCAGCTGGCTGCTGGCCCTCGGGGGGATCGCGTTGGTCCTGGCCGCGCGCTAATCCCAGCCGCTACATTGAGATGCACGCCAGCAAAGCCAATCCGCAATCCATCAACGCGGCGGTCGCGGGAAGCCAATCAATCCCGTTCGGAGAGGACCGATATGAGGAACATCGCAATCGCGGCGATGAGCATCGCCGGGCTGGCCTGCGCGGCGCCCGCGAGCGCCGACCCCACTCCCGGGCACGACGCCAAAGTGACCACCCAGACGCCACCGATGCTGTGCGAGATCGGCTCCGACGACGCGGAGCCGGGGATCGGCCCCAATGTCGTGTGTCAGGGGAGCTTTGTGCAGGCTCCGCCCGACACCGATCAGGCCGTCGTGACCGCGGCGGGCCAGTTCTCCTACCGCGGCGCCAACATCGGCGTCGGCTACGACCATCCCCCGTTTGCCACCCTCGTCGCGGGCCAGACGTATCACATCCAAGGGTGGACGATCGTCGCCGGCGCTGACGGCATCCGCTTCACCCACGATGGCACCGGCCACGGCATGTTTGTCACGAGCGACACCGCCGTCAGCCCGTTCTGATTTGCGTTGGCGGGCCAGCACACCCGCGCGTCAGAGGCTACAACCGCTCGATGATCGTGACGTTGGCGGTGCCGCCGCCCTCGCACATCGTCTGCAGGCCGTAGCGACCGCCGACGCGCTCGAGCTCGTTGAGCATGGTGGTGAACAGCTTGGCGCCGGTGGCACCCAGGGGATGGCCGAGCGCGATTGCACCCCCGTTGGGGTTGACCTTCTCCGGATCGGCCTTGATCTCCTTGAGCCAGGCCAAAACCACGGGCGCGAAGGCCTCGTTGATCTCGACGGTGGCGATGTCGTCGATGGACAGCCCTGTCTTGTCCAGCGCGTAACGGGTGGCGGGGATGGGCCCGGTGAGCATGAACACCGGATCCGCGGCGCGGGCGCTGATGTGATGAATCCGGGCGCGCGGCTTCAGCCCATGGTCCTTGACGGCCCGCTCGGAGGCCAGCAGCACCGCGCTGGCGCCGTCGGAGATCTGGCTGGCCATCGCCGCCGTCAGCCGACCACCCTCGACCAGCGTCTTGAGGCCGGCCATCTTCTCCAGCGACGACTCGCGCGGTCCCTCGTCGACCCGGAACGGGCCGGATTCGGTTTCGACAGTGACGATTTCGTTGTCGAAGTGACCGCCGCGGATCGCCGCGAACGCCCGCTCGTGGCTGGTCAGCGCGTACTGCTCCATCTCTTCGCGCGACAGGTTCCACTTCTCGGCGATCATCTCCGAACCGCGGAACTGCGAGATCTCCTGGTCGCCGTAGCGGTGCAGCCACTGCTTGGACTCGTTGGTCGGCGAGGTGAACCCGAACTGCTCGCCGACCGTCATCGCCGACGAGATCGGGATCCAGCTCATGTTCTGCATGCCACCGGCCACGATCAGGTCGGCCGTCCCCGCCATGATTGCCTGCGCGCCAAAGGAAATCGCCTGCTGGCTGGAACCGCACTGCCGATCCACGGTCACACCGGGAACCTCTTCGGGATACCCTGCCGCCAGCCAGGAGAGCCGGGCGATGTTGCCGGCCTGCCCTCCGATGGCGTCGACGCAACCGGCGATCACGTCGTCGACGGCCGCGGGGTCGACGTCGACCCGATCGAGCAGCCCGCGCCATCCCAGCGCGCCGAGGTCGACCGGATGTACTCCGGCCAACGCACCATTGCGCTTGCCGACCGCGGTACGCACAGCGTCGATGACATACGCCTCAGGCATGTTTCAGGCTCCTTCTTTGGTGATCCCGCCAAGCACGATGGCGAGGTATTGCTGACCCACCTGCTTTGCCGTGAGCGGGCCGCCGGGTTGGTACCAGCGCACCGACACCCAGGTGGTGTCACGGATGAAACGGTAAACCAGGTCGACGTCGAGGTCGGGCCGGAAGTACCCCTCGTCGACGCCCTGATTGAGCACCTCGACCCACATCTTTCGCTGCTGGCGGTTCATGTCCTCGATGTAGGAGAACCTGGGCTGCGCCAGCAGCCTTTTGGCCTCGTCCTGGTAGATGACGACCTGGGCGTGCCGGTCCTCGATCGCCTCGAACGACGCCATGAACAGCCCCTTGAGCCGCTCCAGCGGATTGGCCTCGGTGTCCATGATTTCGCTGTACCGGGCGAACAGCCAGTCCAGGAAACTACGCAGCAACTCGTCGACCATCTCCTCTTTGGACGAGAAGTGGTGGTACAGACTGCCGGACAGGATGCCCGCACCGTCGGCGATGTCGCGCACGGTGGTGGCGCGCAGTCCGCGTTCGGCGAACATGGTCGCGGCGAGGTCCAGTAGCTCGTCTCGCCGGCTGTTGGCCTGACCGGGCACTCGGTCCATCCGATCAGGGTATCAACCAAGCGCTTGCTCGGCCAGCGCGGAGGGTTGGCGGGGAAGTGAATTAATTTATTGTCGGGACCGTCAGCAAATCAACTTGTTCTCGAATTTCCGCGAAACTCGAATGGTTGCACGTTGTCAGTCGTAACATCCTCGATGCTGCGGATTCCTCTACTCCGGAGGAACGGCATCGCTTCGGTAAATCTGGCGAGCGCCGCGATGACCGCATGGCGCACCGACAGTTCGGGCAAACGGCCGGTGTAACGGGCAGGAGGTCCGCCATGGTGAGTTTTCCGATGTTGCCGCCGGAGATCAATTCTCTGTTGATGTTCGGCGGTGCGGGGTCGTCGCCGATGTTGCAGGCGGCGGCGGCCTGGAATGGGCTGGCCGATGAATTGAGTGCCGCGGCGGAGTCGTTTTCCTCGGTGACCTCGGGGCTGGCGGGCCAGGCCTGGCAGGGTCCGGCGTCGGCGGCGATGGTGGCCGCGGCCGCCCCGTATGCGGGCTGGTTGAGCACCGCGTCGGCGCAGGCGGCCGGGGCGGCCGCGCAGGCCCAGTCGGTGGCCAGTTCCTTCGAGACGGCCCTGCAGTCCACGGTTCACCCGCTGCTGATCGAGGCCAACCGCAACGCCTTCGTGCAACTGGTGCGCTCGAACTTCTTCGGCCTGGCCGCCCCGGCGATCGCCGCCGCCGAAGCCCAGTACGAGGAGATGTGGGCCGCCGACGTGCAGGCCATGACCGGCTACCAGGCCGGGGCGGTGGCCGCCGCCGCCCAGCTGAACCCGTTTGCGCAGTTGCTGCAGAACCTGCCGAATATCGGGATCGGCAACAAGGGCGGCACCGGCAACATCGGCAACGGAAACAACGGCAGCGCCAACGTCGGCAGCGGCAACACCGGCAGCGGAAACATCGGCAGCGGCAACGGAACCAGCGGCGGTTTGTTCGCCAACCCTATCCAGGGCAACAACAACGTGGGTAGTGGAAACATCGGCAACAACAACATCGGCGGCGGAAACACCGGCAACAACAACATCGGATTCGGCAACGCGGGGGCGGGCACCGGCGTCAATGGATTCAACGTTGGGATGGGCAATACCGGCAACAGCAACTTCGGCCTGGGGAATCAGGGAAACGGAAACTATGGCGGCGGGAATAACGGCGACAACAACGTCGGATTCGGCCTGACCGGCAACAACCTGGTCGGCGTCGGGAACGCCTACTACAACACCGCGACGGGTCAGTTCACGTTCGCCGGGCTGAACTCCGGCACCGGCAACATCGGCTTCGGCAACTCGGGCACCAACAACATCGGCTTCTTCAACTCCGGCGACGGCAACATCGGCATCTTCAACGGTGGCACCAATATTGCGGCGCCGGGCCATCTCAACAGCTTCGGTATCGGAAACTCCGGCACCGGCAACATCGGCTTCGGCAACTCGGGCGGTGCGAATTTCGGAACCGGAAACTCGGGCACGCTCAACACCGGCTTCGGCAATGCCGGTCAAGCCGACACCGGCTTCGGGAACGGCGGCAGCTTCAACACCGGCTTTGGGAACTCGGGCTCCGTCAACACCGGCGGCGGGAACTCGGGCATCGCCAACACCGGCTTCTGGAATTCGGGCAGTGTCAATACCGGCTCCGGGTTCACCACCGACAGCGACAACACCACCTCGGGCTTCAACAACACTGGCTACCTTATGTCGGGCTTCAACAACTCGGCCACGGGCAGCGGTGCCACCGGCTTCGTATCGGGCTTCTTCAACACGACCAGCGGCAGCGCTTTCCTCAACGGCTTCACCTCGGGCATCGGGAACACCGGCGCCCCGAACGCCAACATTCCCGGCGTGATCGGGTTCAACTCCGGGTTCTTCAACGTGGGCACCGAACTAGCGGGCTTGTTCAGCATCGCCCAGCGGTTCGCCTTCCTCGGTTAGGCGGGGCTCGAGGGGCGCCTAACTGAGGCGGCGAAAATCCGACATCCGCGGCGAGCGCGCCGTAACATTTGCTGAGAAAACGCTCGTTCTCATACGTCTACCGACGGCCGATGACGGCCCGCGCGCAGGACCAGGAGGCCAATTGTGGTGAGTTTTCCGATCTTGCCGCCGGAGATCAATTCGTTGCTGATGTTCAGCGGCGCGGGGTCGGCGCCCATGCTGCAGGCGGCGGCGGCCTGGAACGGGTTGGCCGACGAATTGGGCGCTGCGGCCGACTCTTTCACCTCGGTGACCTCCGGG
>NZ_JCALCP010000040.1:0-532 GCF_059812405.1 Mycobacterium sp. NGS57
GGCCGACATCAACGCGGGCATCAACGCGCTGCTCAATGGCACGTTGGCGTTGCCGGGGTTGCCGCCGATCACGTTCCCGTCGCTGCCGCCGCTGACGCTGCCGAACTTGCCGGCGCTGGGGGCCGACATCAACGCGGGCATCAACGCCTTGCTCAACGGGACGTTGGCGTTGCCGGGCCTGCCGCCGATCACGTTCCCGTCATTGCCGCCGCTGACGCTGCCGAACTTGCCGGCGCTGGGTGCCGACATCAACGCGGGCATCAACGCGCTGCTCAATGGCACGTTGGCGCTGCCTGGGTTGCCGCCGATCACCTTCCCGGGTCTGCCGGCGTTCACGTTCCCGAACCTGCCGGCTTTGGGGGCCGACATCAACGCGGGCATCAACGCGCTGCTCAATGGCACGTTGGCGCTGCCGGGTCTGCCGCCGATCACCTTCCCGGGCCTGCCGGCGTTGACGTTCCCGGGTCTGCCGGGGCTCGGTGCGAGCCTGACCGCGGCGCTCAATGGGCTGGGCGGGTCGATCAGCGCTGGG
>NZ_JCALCP010000041.1:0-500 GCF_059812405.1 Mycobacterium sp. NGS57
GCGGGCGGGGCGGTGTCCGGCGATGGCGGCGCGGGCGGCGCCGGCGGGCACGGCGCGGCCGGCGGCCACGGCGGCGCCGGCCTCGACGGCGCCGACGCGACCACGCCCGGCGCGGCCGGCCAGGCCGGCGGGTCGGGCGGCAACGGCGGGGCGGGCGGCAATGGCGGCGACGGCGGCACTGGTGGGCTGGCCGCCCACGGCGTGACCGGCGCGACCGGGGCCGGCGGCAACGCCGGCAACGGCGGCAACGGCGCCACCCCCGGCGACGGCGGCATGGGCGCGGCCGGCGACAACACTTCCCCCGACGGCGGCGCCGGCGGGGCCGGTGGCAACACCGGGTTCGGCGGCGCGGCGGGTGCCGGCGGCACAGGGTCCACCCCCGGCGCCGACGGCACCGCGGGCAGCACCCCGACCGGGGTCATGGGCAACGGCGGCAACGGCGGCGCCGGCTACAGCCCGACTACCGCCAGCGCCAGCGGCGGTGACGGTGGCGGCGGCGG
>NZ_JCALCP010000042.1:0-328 GCF_059812405.1 Mycobacterium sp. NGS57
GCCGTTCAGCAGCGCGTTGATGCCCGCGTTGATGTCGGCACCCAAAGCCGGCAAGTTCGGCAGCGTCAGCGGCGGCAACGACGGGAACGTGATCGGCGGCAACCCCGGCAACGCCAACGTGCCATTCAGCAAGGCGTTGATGCCCGCGTTGATGTCGGCACCCAAAGCGGGCAGGTTCGGCAGTGTGAATGCCGGCAGACCCGGGAAGGTGATCGGCGGCAGACCCGGCAACGCCAACGTCCCGTTCAGCAACGCGTTGATGCCCGCATTGATGTCGGCCCCCAAAGCCGGCAGGTTCGGGAACGTGAACGCCGGCAGACCCGGGAAG
>NZ_JCALCP010000043.1:0-314 GCF_059812405.1 Mycobacterium sp. NGS57
ATCAGAGCGTCTGCGGGTCCGCTGATGGTGATGATGCCGCGATGGTGCAGCCGGTGATGATACGGACACACCAACACGAGGTTGGCCAGCTCGGTTAAACCGCCGTCTTCCCAGTGAATGATGTGATGTGCATGAAGACCCCGGGTGGCCCCACAACCGGGGACCGCGCAGCTGGGGTGGCGGTGCTCGAGCGCACGACGAAGCCGACGGCTGATCACCCGCGTCACTCGACCGCAGCCGATGACCTCGCCGTCACGTTCGAACCACGCCTCACAGGTGGCATCACACAACAGGTATCGGCGTTCGGACTCCGA
>NZ_JCALCP010000044.1:0-249 GCF_059812405.1 Mycobacterium sp. NGS57
CCGCCCGCGCCGCCGTCGCCGCCGGCCCCGCCGTCGGTGCCGTTGCCGCCGGACTGGCCGGCCACCGTCGCGGCGACCCCGTCGTCACCGGCGGCGCCGTGGCCCCCGGCCCCACCCGCCCCGCCGTCGCCGTGGCTACCGCCTGCCCCGCCGGCCCCGCCGTCGCCACCGTTGGCGCCGGGGGTGGTGGCGTTGTAGCCCGCCCCGCCGGACCCGCCGTTGCCCAACACCCCGGTCGGGGTGCTGCCC
>NZ_JCALCP010000045.1:0-238 GCF_059812405.1 Mycobacterium sp. NGS57
ACCCCGACGATGTTGGGGTGCCACAACGGCCCGGCGAGGTCGGCCTCGCGGTTGAACCGTTGCTGGTAGTCGGGGTCGGCCGACAGGTCGGGGCGCAGCACCTTCAACGCCTCGAAGCGGGGCAGGCGGGGATGGCGCACCAGATACACCTCGCCCATGCCCCCGGCCCCCAACAGCCGCACCACCTCATAGCCGGCGAACCGGGCCCCCTCACTCAACGGCATGGCCGCATCCTAAA